>JAHECB010000174.1 GCA_024641925.1 Betaproteobacteria bacterium | reverse complement strand
CTGACCTTGACCAACCCTGCCGACACCTTCGACCACAACGACATCATTCTGGGGTCTTGACCGTTGGTGCGCCTGCCGCAGGGCGGGCGCGGCCCTGCCCACCGGCACCCACTACCCACCGGGTTCACGGGGGGTGGCGGGCGGCGGGCGGCGCGGGTGTGAACTCGTGCCGGGGGCGCCAGGGCGCGCGGCCTTAGGCTTGCGCACCTGGCTGAATCTGGCGTTCCACACACCTCATGAACCCCCTGCTCACCCTCCTGCGCCGCCCGCTGTTCCTGGTTGCAGGCCTGTCGTTTTTCGTCAACCTGCTGCTGCTGGTGCCGGCGCTGTTCATGATGCAGGTCTTCGACCGTGTGCTCAGCAGCCAAAGCAACGACACGCTGCTGGTGCTGATGTTGGGCGCAGGGGTTGCGCTGCTGTTGATGCTGGCGCTGGACTACCTGCGCTCGCGCCTGCAGGGCGTGGCAGGCAACCTGGTGGGGGAATCGCTGTCGCCGGCCATAACGCGTCTGTCAATGGTGCAGGGTGCGCAGCGCAACGGGCGCGCCGGCGCCGAGGGCCTGCGCGACGTGGGCACGCTGCGGACGCTGTTTTCGGCGCAGGGCCTGCTGGCAGTTTTTGACGCACCCTGGCTGGTGGTCTATGTGGCCATCATCGGCTTGGCCCACCCCAGTCTGGGCCTTGCGGCGGCCGCAGCGGCAACGGTGATGATCGTGCTGGCGTTGCTGAACGACCGCCTGACGCGGCGCGGTGTCAATGCCGTGCAGAAAGAGGCGTCCAAGGCCTCACGTTATCTCGAGACGTCACTGGCCAGCGCCGAAGTGGCGCAGACCCTGGGCATGACGGACAGCCTGATCGCACGCTGGCAGGTCCGCAATGCGGCCGTCAGTGAACTGCAGCGGCCCGTGGCAGCACGTTCGGTGGCCATGGCGGCGGTGACACGGGCGTTTCGGCAATCGGTTCAGGTGGCCATGTTGTCGCTGGGTGCGTACCTGGTGATCCACGGTGAAGCCACGTCGGGCGTGATGATCGCCACCACCATCCTGCTCGGGCGTGCCCTGGCGCCAGTGGAACAGCTGGTGGGCAGCTGGCGCGTGCTGGCAGAAGGCCGCGGCGCCTACCGGCGGCTGGGCAAGATGCTGGATGCGGCGCAGGCCGAACCCGAACGCATGACGCTGCCGGCGCCGGCGGGTCAATTGACAGCGCAGGGCGTGGTCTACCGCGTGCCGGGCTCGGAACGGTTGATCCTGGGCGGCGTCTCGCTGCACCTGGAGCCGGGCGAAGCCCTGGGCATCATCGGTGCCAGCGGCGCCGGCAAGTCGACGCTGGTTCGCCTGCTCACCGGCGTGTGGAAGCCCGACGCCGGCACCGTGCGGCTGGACAAGGCGGACCTGACGCAGTGGTCGCGCGAACAGCTGGGCCCGCACATCGGCTATGTGCCGCAAGACGTTGAACTGTTCCCGGGTTCGGTGGCAGAAAACATCGCGCGCCTGGGCAAGCTGGACGCAGAAGCCGTGGTGCGCGCCGCACAGCGCGCCCATGTGCACGACCTGATCCTGGCGCTGCCGCAGGGCTACGACACGCCGATCGAGCCTGGATCGGCCGTGATTTCACCGGGTCAGCGGCAGCGTATTGCGCTGGCGCGCGCGCTGTACGGCGACCCCAAGCTGGTGATCCTGGACGAACCCAATTCCAACCTGGACGGCGCCGGCGAAGTCGCCTTGGCCTCAGCGCTGCGTGAACTGCGGGGCCATGCCACGGTGATTGTGGTCACGCACCGCTCGACCTTGATCCAGCATGTCGACAAGCTGCTGGTGCTGGACGGCGGGCGCGCCAAGCACTACGGCCCGGCCGCCGAAGTGACCAAGGCGATGCAGGCTGCAGCGGCACCCAAACCCAGCGCCGAGGCACGTGTCGCCGAAATGCTGCGCACCCTGAGCGCTGGCGCCAACGGGGGTGCGACGGCGGGGGCTGTTGGCACAACCGGGGCAGCCGGCGGCCAGGACAAGACGGCTGCGGCCAGTGGAGATGCGGAATGAGTGCCACGGACTTGTCGATTCCGGCCGTCAGCGCCGACGCCGCGCTGGCGCCCCACCTTCAAGAAGCGCGGCGCCTGGGCCGCTGGGCGCTGGCGGTCCTGCTGCTGGGTCTGGCGCCGATGCTGGCCTGGATCAGCTTGGCGCCGCTGTCGTCGGCCGTGGTGGCGCCGGCCTTTGTCAAGGTCGACCTGGACCGGCGCACGGTGCAGCATGCCGAAGGCGGCACGGTGCGCGAGGTGCTGGTGCGCGACGGCCAGCGCGTGAAAAAAGGCGACCCGATCCTGGTGCTGGGCGACGTGGCGGTGGACGCCGACGTGAATCGACTGGACTACCGCGTGTTGGCCGACCGCGCCAGCATCGTGCGTCTCGAGGCCGAGCAGGTGGGCGCGTCGCGGCTGGTGTTCCCGCCGGAACTGGAGCAGGCGGCACGGGCCGATGAACGGCTGTCAGCGCAGTTGATCAAGGAACGCTCGCTGTTTGGCGCCACGCGCGAGGCACTGGTCAGCCAGGTGCGGCTGTTGCGTGGCCAGCAAGACCGAATCGACCAGGAAAAGGCGGCGCTGGAAGCGCAGATCCTGCAGATCGGGGAATCCCTGAAATTCCAGTCCGAAGAACTGGAGACCAACCGCAGGCTGCTGAAGGACGGCTTCATGTCGCCGACGCGGATCTCGCAGTTGGAGGCTACGGTGGCCGATTACCGGTCGAAGCTGGAAGAGCGCCGCTCGGAACTGGCGCGTGCCGATCAGCGCAAGGGCGACGCCGATCTGCGCATCCGGGCCCTGGAAGGCGACTACCGCCAGCAGGCCAGCGACCAGTTGAAAGTGGCAGCAGCGCGGCTGGCCGAAATCCAGCAGGAACAGCGCAAGACCACCGATGCCGCCAAGCGCCAGGTCATCACCGCACCAGCCGACGGTGACGTCATCAACCTGAAGTTCAGCGCGCCCGGCGGGGTTGTTTCACCCCGCGAACCGATCGCCGACATCGTGCCGGCCAACCCGCGGCTGGTGGTGGAAACGCGCATCCGCCCCGAAGACGTGAGCCGCATCTTCCTGGGGCAAGAGGCCCATATCCGCTTCACGGCGTTTTCCTACCGCAGCACGCGGCTGATCGACGGCAAGGTGTTCTACGTCTCGCCCGACCGCTTGCTGGACCGCGTCAACAACCAGCCCTATTACGTGGCGCAGATCGAGGCCGACGCCGCCTCGCTGGCGGGGGAAGCCGACATCAAGCTGCAGGCCGGCATGCCCGCCGAGGTGTACATCCGCGGCGAAGAGCGCACGCCGCTGCAGTACCTGATCGAACCCGTGTTGCAGGTGATGCGCCGGGCTGCGCGCGAACGCTGAGGCTGCGCCGGGCGGCCAACCGGCCGCACTTGTTTGCCTGACCAGGGCTTGCGCCGGTGCCAGCGCCGCCGCCGTGCCCGGCACGCTGGCGGCTCGCCGGGCGTCCGACCCTCTTGCACGACGCAGGCTGCTGCATCACCGCTTGGATACCGTGCCCAACAGCCCGCACGCGCAACCAGTCACCTGAAAATTCCACTACGCTGTCAATCATGCGCAATCCCTCATTCATGGGGGGTCAACCACCAAAATGACATAATGCCCCTCTGCACAGGCTGCCTGCGCGACATTTCTCACGTACTTTGAGACAGCGCGCCGCCTGACCCTATCTAGACTTGCTCTCACCCGGATGCAGCCGGGTTCACCCCAGCAAAACCCTCCGGTTTCGTCCACAGGACTTTCCATGAAGCAAGATTTTTTCACGGCGAAAGCCGCCGTGGGTGCGCGCTTTTGTGTCGCGTTTTTCGCTCTGGCAGTTTCAGGCGCACACGCCGCGCAGCCGGGTGCCGAGGCTGCCGCTGCCGCCGCGGACCAGCAGGTGGTGTCCGGCATCCATGATCTGCTGGCGGCCTTGCGCAGTTTCGAGGGCGCCGCACCGGCGCTGCGGCCGGCGGCCTTGCAGCAACTCTCGCTGCTCGTCGAACGGCGCCGCGAACAATTGCTGGTCCTGATCGATCAGGACCCGAAGCGGGCAGCGATTCGGCTGTTGCCCGGTGCCGTCCGACAGCGCTTCCCGGCGTCGCTTCAGGCCCTGCTGGAGCGCGAAGTCAGGGTGTCCGGCACCGTGCGCGCGGCCGTTGCCGACGACATGGCCGGCGGACACGCCCGGGAGTACTTCTCGCTGGTCGACAACAACGGTCAAGCACGTTCGCTGTCTGTCGCCGGCGCCGGCCGGCAGGAATTGCTGTCCTGGGTCGGCCGGCGAGCTTCAATGGCCGCGGTGCAGGTCGGGGACCACTTGCTCGTTCCCGAAAAGGGCCAAGTGCAGTTGCTGGCCGCAAACGGCACGACGTCTCAGGGTTCAACCCAGGCCGTCGGCACCGACGCGACCGCCTCGGTGCAGGGCAACCAGAACACGCTGGTGGTGATGCTGAACTTCAACGACAAGGCCATCGAATGCACGGCGACTGACCTGCAGACCCGCTTGTTCAGCGGCGCCGGCGCCAGCATGAACCAGGGCTACCAGCAGTCCTCTGGCGGCAAGGTGTCGTTTTCGGGTCAGGTTGTCGGGCCCTTCACCATCAACCACAGCAGCACGGGCACCTGCGACGCCAACGCCTGGGCCAGCGCAGCCAATGCCCAGGCGGCAGCGGCTGGGGTCAACCCGTCCAGTTACCAGCGTGTGTCTTATGCCTTGCCGATGAACGCCAGTTGCGGCTGGTCGGGCCTGGCTTCGCTGGGCGGCACGGCGCCCACGCCTTCGTGGGTGCTGTCGTGCACGGCCACGGGTCTGTTCAGCCATGAACTGGGCCACAACCTGGGTCTGCACCATGCCTCGACCCCCACGTCGGAGTACGGCGACAGCAGCGACCCGATGGGCAGTTCGCTGCTGGTGCAGTCCCATGGCATGAACCGGTCGCTGACAGGCTGGGTTGACGGCAATCGCTTGAAAGACGTCGGCACCGGCGGCAGCTACGCCGTCGATGCGCTGGAAAACATGGCCAGCAGCAATCCGCTGGTGCTGCGCCTGCCCAAGGTCGATACGGGCGAGTACTACTACGTCAGCCTGCGCCAGGGCATGGATCTGGATTCCGGCCTGCCCGCCGCCTACAAGGGCGCCCTGTCCATCCACCGCGGGCCCGGCGCCCTGCCAGCCCAGTCTTTCCGCATGGCCAACCTGGCCGCAGGCCAGTCGTGGACCGACAGCACCAACGGCATCACCGTGACGCACCAGGGCCTGACCTCCACCGGTGCAGCGGTGGGCGTTTCGATGGGCGGCGCAGTCTGTACCCGCGCGACGCCCACGGTGACCGTTTCGCCCGGCTCGCTGAGTGGCGCCCCGGGCGCGTCTTTGGCTTTTGCCGTCACGGTGAAAAACAACAACGCAGCGGCCTGCCCCACGTCAACCTTCAACGTCAGCCAGACACTGCCCGCGGGATTCACCGCCAGTTTTGCGTCAAACAGCACGGCACTGGCACCCGGTGCCAGTGCCAGCCTGACCTGGACGGTGGCATCGCCCACAAGCACTGCAGATGGCACCTACACGCTGAAGGCGGTGGTGGATGAGGCGGGGGTTGTGAACCCAGGTGCCGCCTATGCCGCGTACACCGCCATCGCGCCGCCCGCGGTGGTGGTTGATACAACACCGCCGGTTCTGGCCATCACCAGCCCGATCGCCAACAGCTCCGTCAGCGGCCGCAGCGTGACGTTGGCTGCGACGGCCAGCGACGCATCGGGTGTCGCTTCGGTGGCGTTCTACGTCGACGGCAAACTGTTGGTCACCGACACCTCGGCGCCCTACAGTGGCAAATGGACCCTGCGCAAGGTCGCGGCAGGCAGCCACTCGATCCTGGTGCGCGCCACGGACACCGCGGGGAACATCGCGACGCAGTCGATTTCAGTGACGCTGAAGTGAAAACCAGCCTGGTCGGCGCCCTGTTCTGAGCGCCATACCAGGCTGGTTGCAGCGTCCGCAAGCAGGCGGACCGCAGGCTGTTCAACTCATCACTGCCCGCCGGCGCGCTCGGCGGTGATCTTGCCCATGGCGTCGGCGTTCATGGCCTTGGCACGCGCCAGTGCAGCCTGTTCTTTTTGCGCCTGCAGCGCGGTCGGGCCGGCCACCGTCGTGCTGCTGTCGCTGGCGCCCCCACAAGCGGCCAGCATGGCCGAAACGGCCAAGGCGCCGAGTGTCATCAAGCCCCAGCGCTTGCCGGGTTGAGCTTGTCTTGTCATGTTCATGTTCAATGCTCCTGAAGGGCTTTGGGCCCGATTTGGAAACTTGAGGGGCCCTGCAGGCCGGCATCAAAGCCGGCCCACAGGTGGCTCATGCGCTGATCACGGGCACACACCCACTCGGTTGTTGTTGTAGTCGTCCAGCTTCGTTGCCAGGCTGTTGGCCCAGCTGGCGTCTTCCTTGCTCAACTTGCCCGAATAACCAAAGCCCGTGAAGCTGTACTTGGCGAGCAAGCCCTCGGCGTCGGCGACCGTGTTGGCCAACGACCCGCAGGTGTAAGCCCCGCTGGCCAGGTTCAGTTCAACCGCCACCAATTGCGCCACCATGTTGAACAGCGGGTCGTTGGCCTTCTTGCGGCCGTCAAAGTCGCGCTTGTCCAGCAGGCTCACGGCATAAGGGCAATCGGCCGTGCTGTCGGCGTTCTGTCCATACAGCCCGAACGTCGTGCTGTCGGCAAAGACCAGCGAATCGATCTGGCTGCGCTTCAGGATGCCGGCGGACCCGTACAAGGTCATGTCCAGCACCGGCTCCTGCTTGCCGTTGCTCTTCTTGCACGACGCATGGTTCTTCCAGTAGCCGATGGTCAACGCGCGGCCACCCGGCGGCAACACGTTGTCGACGTTGAACACCTTGGTGGCGCCGGGTGCCACCTGGAAGTCCACGCAAAGCCAACTGTTGTCCACGTCCGGGTTGGGGATGGTGTTGCCGGGGGGCTGGAAGGCGCCCGGCACATACAACGGGCTGGCGGGGTCGTTGAAGCTGGTCATCCATCCGGGTCGGGTGGACTCGCACATCTGGTAGGTATCACCCGGCACCAAGGCCGTGGTGAAGGCCAGCGTACTGCCGTTGCCCCCGCTGTTGGTGGTCAGCGTCTGCAGCGCAGACCCTTCGGATGTGCTGCTCGCGCCCTGCCGCAGCTGGAACGTGAACTGCTCCGTCGTCAGTGGCTGCCCGTTCAGCGTCTTGACCACCGTGACCTTGCCACGCTGGGTGTTGGTGAAGGTACACGCAAACACCTTGCCGACGCCCAGATCGGCGGGGAAGGCCACCGTGAAGCTGCAGACCGTGGTCGCTGACGAACCGTCGGGTTGCACCACGCCGGTCAGGTCCCAGTTGGGCTTCAGTGTCTCGGTCACCGTGTAGGTGCCGGGCAAACTGAGCGGTTCCGTGAAGGCCACAAAACCCTGGCCGGCATTGGCTGTGACGGTGTCACCCAGATAACCCGCCGGACCTGTCAGGTTGAACGTCCAGGTGTAGCCGGGGTCACCGCTGGCCTGCGCCGGCAGCGTGATCTTCGCCACCTTGGCGGTCGGGAAACCCGAGCCGCCACCCAGGCTGTTGACAAAACGCACGGTGCCCGCGCAGTTGCTGTCATCCATGACACCGCCGGCCTTGGGGCTCAGGTCGATGGTCTGCTGAACCTGATCTGCCACCAGGTTCAAGGGCCTGCCCCCCGGGTTGGCAGCGTCGTACAGGGTCGAGCCGGTTTCGGTGACGGTGTAACTCGCCGGTGCCAGGCCGGTCAGCGGTGCGGACGACAGTGTGGCGCCCTGGGCGGTCGGCCCGGTGAAGGTCACGGACACCGGCGTGGCAGGACCACCGGCCGTGGGCGTGACGGTGAAACTCACCACGACCGTTTCGCCCGCCTTCAGCGCAAAGGCGTCCAGCTTCTTGCTGATGGTCAGCGACACCGTGGCCGACGAACTGATCCCAACGGGGAACAGGCTGGCCTGCGTGGTGAACTGGCTGTCGGTGGACACGAGCGTGGCCACGTCCGTCAGCGAACCCGTGGTGATGCGCCGCTGGTCCAGCACCACCTTCTTGTCAAAGGTGATGCTGCCGCTGTCGGTCAGGCCCATCACGCCCCAGTCCACGGACGTGGCAAGGTTGCCTGCGGTGTAGCCTGAAAAAGCGCCCACCGACGGCGTGGCCACCTTGAACTGCAGCCCCGTTCCAGTGATGGTTTCCAGATCGGCAATCTGCGCAGTCTCGTTCAAGGTCGTGCCGAGACCAATCTGCGCCTTCTGCGTGGCGGTCACCGTACCCGGCACCGGCACGCCGGTGATCTTGTCGCTGTAGGTGGCCACGGCCTCGTCGTTCAACCAGTCGCCGATGCTGCCGGCTGCTGCGGCAGGAATCGTGTAGTTGAAGGTTTTGAAGAGGCCATTGAAGCCGGCGGGCACGTCAAGAGGACCCGAGCTCATGGTGGCCAATACCGGCCCGGCTTTGGTCTGGCCTGCGTAGATCGAGTCGGTGACGTCGACGGTGATCGTTCTCGCCGCCGGGTTTTTCACGTTGATGTTCGTCACCACCGTGACGTCACCACCCGCCGACGCTGCCAGTTTGGTCCACGTCACCGTGACCTGAATGTCCTTTTCCAGCGGGCCGGCGGGTGCCTTGCACACGTCACCAAAGTCCAGGTTGCCCGGGTTGGCCTGCTTGGTCAGGTTCCAGGTGCGCTCGGCGTTTTGTGTGGCCGACATGGTCTTGCTCATTTCCTGCGGCCGGATCTCATTCACAGGAATGGGAATGGTGGATTTGCCACCCTTGAAATCAACTTGATCGAAGATGTAGCCCTGCAGGTTGGACCCGCTGTACTGCGAAGCGCCAATGGCCAGGCGCTGCACCCAGTCGATGACGCAGGTTGAGCCCTTGTCCTGGTGCATCGTGATCTCGCGGTACGCGGTTTGGTCGGTTCCCCCCGTGATTCCGGTGCTCACGATTTGCGGCGCAGCCGAAACCGTGCACGAGCCGTGCGACTTGGCCCCGTTCACCTTCGGTACCGTGATGACGTCGTAGCCCAGGAAACCACCGGCCTTGTAGTCGGCGGCGATGTACAGGCTGTAGGTGGTGGTTGCGCCGGCCTGCGCGCCCAAGGACGTGGTCAAGCGAAAGGGCACCAGGTCCAGTTCATTCCAGCTCTTGCCCAGGTTGCCGCTGGTGTAGTCGGCATCGGCACAGATCAAGCTGCCGGGCAGCGTGGCACCCGCCGGCAGGCGGCAGCCTTGGTAGGTGGTGCCGACAAATTGCCCTTCAGTGAAAGCCGCGGCCTGCCCGGCCATGGCCCACAGCAGCAAGGAAAACACCCAGGTCATACAGCGGCTGAAGGACGCTTGTGTCCGCCAGGCGGTTGCGCTCGTCGTCATGTTGACTCTCCCGTTCTTGGTTTGCACGGCAAGTTACTCGGCCGGCGCAGACCGCGCCAAGCCCTCAGGCGAAAGCTGCAGAGCGCCGTCGTCGCCGGCTGCGTCGAAATGGGACCAGCCCGGGGCACGGCGCGCGCGCAACCCTGGAAGGCTTGGACCCGTCACAACGCGGACTGAAAAAAAACATCCTGGAACTCCAGAAAATCAAGAGCTGACTGTGGGATTTAAGAACTCGCTAGCACGCTACGGGCTTCAGTGGCTGGGCGCAATGGCCCAATCGGGTAAGAGCCCCACCCTATCGGACGGGCGCGGCGCGCCATTGACCACCGTCAATTGCCGGCGCTTATGCACACCGGAACGCTCGAAGGCCTGCGCCAGGTGCTTCTTGACCGTGTTGACGCTGACCCCCAGACGGACGGCGATCTCCTTGTTGCTCAGGCCTTCGCGCAACAGCGAAAAGGTCTGCACCTGGCGTGTGGACATGGCCTTGGCCTGATCGTTGGCTGGCGCGTCGGCGCTGTCCCGGCCCAAAAGCAGCGTCAGGTACAGCTGCTGCATCACGGCGCGGGGAAACCAGAGTTCACCGCGCATGACGGCTGTCAGCGCCCGAACCAGGGTGCTTCGGTCCATGGCCCAGTCGACACAGCCCATGGCGCGGCTGCAGATCAGCCAGTCCATCAACTTCGGGTCAGGGCCCGAGCAGGCGACCATCCATCGCGTGTCGCTGTGGCGTTGCCTGTGGGCCTGCAGAACATCAACATCAAGACGTACAAGCCAGCGCAGGTCGACCAACAGCAGCTGCGGCGTCAACCGGGTCAATAAACCTTCAAGCGCGGGCAAGTCCGGCGCCAGCCGCAGATCAATCCGCAAGTCGTCGCCCGAGCCTGGCGCCAGCAGGCTCGGGTAAAAGCGGTTGTCATCCAGGACCGCCATGACCCCAAGAGTCCTGGCGGTCCCAAAGACATTTGCCGATCCACCGTCGATGGTCTGCACCGCCGCACCTGAATTCATGCCGCACCCCTTCACCCAGAAGGTCTTGTCAAGCCCGCGTTTG
>JAHECB010000007.1 GCA_024641925.1 Betaproteobacteria bacterium | reverse complement strand
GGCCCCATCATTCGCAACATGAACCCACAACCTCATCTTGCCGCCAGCGTTGAAACCTGCCACTGGGGCTTCTTTGACGCGAGCTTGCAGCCCGTCTTGACGGTCAACAGCGGTCAGCGTCTGACCGTGGCCACGGTCAGCGGCGGGCCGCCCGTGCTGCCGCCTGCAGGATTCCAGGTGCCGCCAGAGCTGCTGGACATCCACGCCCGCCTGCCCATGTTGATGCCAGGGCACATTCTGACCGGCCCCATTGCAGTCGACGGCGCCATGCCGGGCGACACACTGGAGGTGCGCATCATCGACGTGCAACTGCGCCAGGACTGGGGCTACAACGTCATCCGCCCGCTGGCCGGCACATTGCCTGACGACTTTCACAATTACCGTCACCTGAACATCCCGCTGGACCGCGAGCGCCGAGTGGCTCGGCTGCCCTGGGGGCTGGAGTTGCCGCTGCATCCCTTTTTTGGTGTGATGGGGGTCGCCCCGCCACCGAATTGGGGCCGCATCAGCACCATCCAGCCGCGCGCGCATGGTGGCAATCTGGACAACAAGGAACTGGGCCCCGGCAGCAGCTTGTATCTGCCGGTACATGCGCCCGGTGCCTTGTTTTCATGTGGCGATGGGCATGGCGCACAGGGCGACGGCGAGGTCTGCGTGACGGCCATCGAAACCGCTTTGCTGGGCACCTTCGAGCTGGTGCTGCACAAGCAACGGGACAGGCCTGCATTGAACTACCCGCGCGGCGAAACCCCCACGCACTGGATCACCATGGGCATGGATCCCGACCTGGACCGCTGCGTGGAGATGGCGCTGCGCGACATGATCCTGCTGCTGGGTGAAAAGGCGGGCCTCAGCCGCGAAGATGCCTACACGCTGTGCAGCCTGGCGGTGGACTTTCGCATCACGCAGACCGTCAACGGCCACAAAGGCGTGCACGGCATGCTGCGCAAGACCTTGATCGCTGGCTGAAATTCAACGGGGGCAGACCGATCGACCGATCACGCATGTCAAGCGCCCCACTGTGTTTGCCTCTCATCATCGCCAAGCGGCTTGACGGGCGATGGATGGCAATGGCGATCGATGGCTGTGACGCGCGGACTTGCGCTGAGCGGCGCCATCTGTTTTGGCGTGTCATCTTTGAGGTTCTTGAATGAATGTCAGACCAACAATCGATCTTGGCGGTGCTGAGGCGGGCAGCGTTGTCATTCGCCCCAGCCATGACGGCCACCGCTCTGAGGTTCACCAACAACTGAATACCGCCCTCTCAACCGGGCCCCGGTACCAGCTGGTCCAGTAAGCGATGCGGGCTGTCAAGACTGGTCCGGCCCTTCAAGGCGGTCTGCTGGCGCTGCTGGCTGCTGTGCTGTTTGGGGTCAGCACGCCGCTGGTTCAGCATGTCGGCGCGGGGATGGGCGCTTTCAGCACGGCGGCCTTGCTTTACGCTGGCGCCGCCGCCGTCGGTTTGCTGTTGCGCCAGCGCAGGGACCAGGAGGCCCGCTTGCAGCCGGCCGACCTCCCGCGGTTGATGGCGATGGCGGTTTTTGGCGCCGTCCTGGGTCCGGTGGCTTTGGCCTGGGGCCTGCAGCACACCAGCGGCACCAGTGCCTCGCTGATGTTGACATTGGAAGCGCTGTTCACCGCCGTGCTGGCGCGGCA
The DNA here is from genome assembly GCA_024641925.1 of Betaproteobacteria bacterium. Classification (GTDB taxonomy): domain Bacteria; phylum Pseudomonadota; class Gammaproteobacteria; order Burkholderiales; family Burkholderiaceae_C; genus Rubrivivax. Next base: position 39,205 of record JAHECB010000007.1, on the reverse strand, counting down.
CCTGTACCGCGAGACCCTGGACACCCGGGTCTGGGCGGCGATGGCGCTGCTGATGGCCGGCGGCGTCGTGCTTGTGCTGGACCAGGGGCGCGCTGGCGGCGCGCAGCTCTGGGGTCTGCTGGCCGTGCTGCTGGCCACGGCCGCCTGGGGCGTGGACAACACCTTGTCTCGTGCACTGGCCGAACGCGATCCGGGGCAGGTTGTCTTGGCCAAGGCCTTGATGGGTGCTGCCGCAAGCGGCGCGCTGGCTGTGGCGTTGCGTGAGCGGTTGCCCTCGGCGCCTGCCGCGATGGCCTTGTTAGCCGTCGGTGCGACGGGCTATGGCTTGAGCTTGCGGTTTTACCTTCTGGCGCAACGGGCCTTTGGTGCGGCGCGCACGGGATCGGTTTTTGCCTTTGCACCGTTCATCGGCGCTGCCTTTGCCGTGGTCCTGGGCGACCGGTCAGCCGGCGGGCTGATGGTGTTGGGCAGTGGTTTGATGTTGGCCGGCGTGGTGTTGCATCTGGCCGAGTCCCACAACCACGAGCACGAGCATCAGGTGCTTGAGCACGAGCACGCACACCGGCACGACGATGGCCATCATGCCCACACGCACGACCCCATGCCCGATGGCGCCCACAGCCATCCACATCGGCACGAGCCGATGCGTCATCAACACGCTCACGTACCTGACGCACACCATGCCCACCGTCACTGAGACCGCATCGCCGGCCGGTCAGACAGGTTCTTTCAAGGCCGGTGTTCTGCCCAGGGCGTGCAGCAAACGGCCTGCACGCCAGCGGTGCTGTCAGGACTTCCTGGCACAGGCGGTGCACCAGCCCGCCGCCGTACAAAGGGCAGTGCCCGAAGGGGTCGCCGGCTTCGCCGCCGTACAGCGCGCAGTTTGAACATGCCGCACCCTCGGTTTGCTTCGCATCCTGGATGTGCTTGGCGTCGGGCACCTAGCCCAGCGACACCGCTGTGGGATCGGCCGGGTCCATAAAGGGGGCCTGCAGCGGCCGCAGTGTCCTTCGGCGCGGTGCAGGTGTTGCCGCTGCATCGGGTGCCGGCGCGGGTACTGGCGCCGGTGCTGCGGTTGGTGCAGGGTCTGCGGTTGCTGGGGCTGCTTTTTTGCCGCACGCGGCCAGAACAGGCAAGCCGGCCAGGGGCAGGATCGCGATGGAACACCAGGGTCGATGCCCGGCGCCCGCGACATCAGCTTGTGCAGCTTGCCTTTTTGCACCTGCCCGCTGCGCTGATGACGTTGGGGGGCAACAGACCGTGCGCGCGCGGGCATCTGTGGCTTTGCCAGCCCGAGGTCGAATGTCTGGGTTGGAATTGGACACCTGAGGCTCGATCAAGCCTCGATCAAGCGGCAAGTGAGGCATTGCACGGCACAGGCGGGAATGTTGGCTTTGCCCGGCCAGCCTGTGCCGCGAACGAACACCTCAGCGCTTGCGGGTCATGGCCGCCTTGTGCAGCAGTTCGATCAACATGGCGCGTTCGGCGGCGCTCAGGGCTGCCAGCGCCGCCTGCTCGCCGTCGTGCACACGCTTCATCGCACCTTCCAGCAGCGCAAGGCCCTGGCGCGTGATGCGCAGGTGCTGCAGGCGCGCATCGTTGGTGCCGCGTGTGCGCGTGATCAGCCCGCGCAACGCCATCCGATCCAGCCACAGGGTGATGTTGGGCGGCGTCACGGCCAGCGCACGCGCCAGCTGCCGTGCCGTCACGTCGGGGTTGCCCTGGACCAGCGCCAGGATCGTGAACTCGACTCGGCGAAGGGCACCCTCGGTACCGAGGGCCTCATGGAACACCTGGTCCGTGACGATCGCAGCCTGGGCCAGCTGATACCCCAGGATGCCGCGCATGCCAGCTTCTGTCAGGCGGGCGTGAGGTGTTCGGTCGTCGTCGGCGGGTATCGGTTTGCGCGGCATGGTTCTGAACAACGTGGCAGGAAACTGATTTTTTGAAGCTGTACGGCACAAGGGAAATCACGGATCTTGTTCGCGAAGTCGTTAAGTACGATAACTATCTCGGCGGCGTCGAGTGGCTGGCCCGAAGGTCATCCGGCGTAACCTGTGTCCCGACAACACCTCTTGGAGGCTCCGAATGAAAAACCAGCCAACGCGACGGTCTTTGCAGGCGACGGCCCACTGTATCGCGCTTGTGGCCCTGGCCGCCGCAAGTTCTGGCGTCATGGCCAAAGGCCCCGATCGGCACCTGTTGCCGCAGCTGAGCCCGGCCTCGCCGGCTAACTTGGTGGGCAACTGCGAGTCGCTGGTGGCGCGCCTGGCGGGGTTGCCCAACACCAGCATCAGCGCCAGCACCACTGTGGCGGCGGGCACTGTGGTGCAGGCGGGTCAGCCGGTTGCCGAGCATTGCCGCGTCACGGGACGCATGTTTGAGCGCGTCAGCCCGGTGGACGGCAAGACCTATGCCATCGCCTTCGAGATGCGCCTGCCCAAGGCCTGGAACGGCCGCTTCTTTCACCAGGGCAACGGTGGCATCGATGGCAGCGTCGTGCCGGCCAATGGCACTTTTGGCGGCGGGCCGCTCAGCAGCGCATTGCAGCAAGGCTTTGCCGTGCTCAGTTCGGATGCCGGTCACAGCAATGCGCAGGGCGGTCCGGCGTTTGGCTTTGACCCTCAGGCACGGCTGGACTACGGCTACCAGGCCGTCGGCAAGCTGACCCCGATGGCCAAGGCAGCGATCGGCCAAGCCTACGGCAAGGGACCCGACCGCTCGTACTTTGGGGGTTGTTCCAACGGCGGGCGCCACACCTTGGTAGCTGCCGCACGTTATGCCGAGGACTACGACGGTTTTCTGGCCGGTGCACCCGGCTACAACCTGCCACTGGCTGCACTGGCCAATATCTTCGGCGCCCAGCGCTATGCCACGGTGGCCACGGGTAACCCTGCCACGCCGCCCGGCCTGGAATCTGCATTCACGGCGACTGAGCGCAAGTTGCTGGCGTCCAAGGTTCTGGAACGATGCGACGCGCTGGACGGCGCTGTTGATGGTCTGATCCAGGACACACAAACCTGCCAGCGCCGTTTCAACTTCATGCGCGACGTACCGACCTGTACCGGTGCGCGTGACGGCAGCTGCCTGTCGCAGGAACAGAAAGTTGCCATCGCGCCGATCTTCCGCGGCGCCACCACGGCCAACGGTGAGCGCTTCTACGCCAGCTTCCCGTTTGATGCCGGCATCGGCAGCGGCGGCATCCCGTTCTGGGAATTCACGGCCCCGTTGGTGCTCGACTCGGGCGCTGTGGGCGCGATCTTCAAGGTGCCGCCGTCATCGTTTTCGTTGACCAACGGCCCGGCCTTTTCGCTGGGCCTGGATATCGATGCCACCCTGGCCGAGCTTTACGCTACCGACGCCACCTACACCGAAGCCGCGATGAGTTTCATGACGCCGCCCGATGCGACCGACCTGTCGGCCGTGCAGCGTCGCGGCGGCAAGATGCTGGTTTATCACGGGGTCAGTGACCCGATTTTCTCGGTCGAGGACACGCAAGCCTGGTACCGCGGGGTGGACCGCCGCAGCGGCCAGGGTGCGGACAGTTTTGTGCGTCTCTATACCGTGCCCGGCATGGGCCATTGCTCCGGCGGGCCCGCCACCGATCAAGCCGATTATCTGGGGCCGCTGGTGGCCTGGGTCGAGGGCGGCCAAGCGCCGCAAGCCATCGTCGCCCAGGCGCGCGGCCCTGGCAATGCCGGCGGCGTCAACGCTGAAGTGCCGGCTGATTGGGCTGCAGACCGCACACGCCCGCTGTGCCCATACCCGGCTGTAGCCATGTACAAGGGCGCGGGCGATGTCGAGAAGGCCGGCAGCTGGGCCTGCAAAAGCAGCCACGGCCATGGCAACGGCCGAGGCGCGCGGCAACACCGGTAGGCGGGTGGGCCCGGCGCCTCAGCCCCGAAACTGAGCAGCAACGGGCACGGCCGCCTGCGGTCCGTGCCCCGTCAAAGCAGCCACCAGGTTGCCAGCCCCAGGAACGCAAAAAATCCGATGACGTCGGTCACCGTCGTCAGGATCACGCTGCCGGCCAATGCCGGGTCGATGCCCATGCGGTCCAGCATCAGAGGGATGGCCAACCCGGCCACGGCGGCGCACAGCAGGTTGATCAGGATCGCCACGCTCAGCACACCGCCCAGACCCCAGTCGCCAAACCAGGCTACCGCCAGCAGGCCGATGACGGCTGACCACAGCAGGCCGTTCAGCACCGAGATGCCCAGCTCACGGCTCATCAGTTCGCGCAGGTTGCCCTTTTGCACCTGCCCCAGCGCCAGGCCCCGGATCACCAGCGTCAGCGTCTGACTGCCGGCGATGCCGCCCATGCTGGCCACGATGGGCATCAGCACGGCCAGCGCCACCAGTTGCGACAGCGTGGCCTGAAAGCGGCCGATGACCCAGGCGGCCAGAAAGGCGGTCAGCAGGTTGATGCCCAGCCACACGGCACGCCGCCGCGAACTGACCAGCACGGGCGCAAAGATGTCGGCCTCTTCGTCCAGGCCGGCCATTTGCATCATGGTGTGTTCCGACTCCTCGCGGATCAGGTCCACCACGTCGTCCACAGTGATGCGGCCGACCAGCCGCGAGGCCGCGTCGACCACCGGCGCCGACACCAGGTCCAGGTCCTGGAACAAGCGCGCCACCTCGGTGCCCGGGGTGTCCACCGGGATGCCGGCGATGTCGGTGCGCATCACGTCGGCCACACGGGTGTCCAGGTCTGAGGTGACCAGTGCACTCAAGGCCAGCGCGCCGCGGTAGGCGCCCTGGCGGTCAACCACCATGAGCACGTCGGTTTGCGGTGGCAAGGTTTGAATTTGCCGCAGGTAGCGCAGCACGGTGCTGACCTTGACGTCGGCCCGAACCTCGATGACGTCGGTGTTCATCAGGCCGCCGGCGGCGTCTTCGGGATAACGCAGCATCGACTCCAGCTGCTGGCGGCGGCGGCCGGTGCTGGCGGTCAGCAGGGGTGCCGCCGCCTCGGGCGGCAGTGCCTGAATCAGGTCGACCAGGTCGTCAAGCTCCAGCGGCTGCACGGCCGCGTTCAGGTCGTCGGGCTCCAGTTCGGCGGCCAGTGCACTCAGGATTTCGTCGTGCAGGTAGGTCAGCACCTTGCCGCTGCGCTCGACGTCCACCATGCTCCACACGGCACTGCGTTCACGCGGCGGCAATGCTTCCAGCAGGCCGGCCACCTTGGCCGGGTGGGTGCCGCGCAGGATCTTGCCCACACGCTTGAGCTTGCCGCGCGCAAAGGCCTTGCGCACGGCGTCCAGCTGGTTGGGCGCTGCCCCGTCAACGGGGTCGACGGCGGTGTCGTCGCGGCTGTCTCCGGCCAGCTCGGCGCGCAAGGCGGATCGAAGGTGCACCAGCACCCGGTCTTCCAGGGGCGCGTCAATCTGCTGCCACAGTTCCAGTCGCTGCTCGGCGCCCAGACGCTCCAGCAAGGCCGCGATCTTGGCCGGGTGCATGCGCTGCACCAGCTTGCGCACACGCTTGTTTCGTCCTTCGTCCAGGGCCTGGACGATGTGCTCGCTGCCCGTCAGGTTGGGGCGCCCGGTGCCGGGCGTGGCGTCAGTGTCGGGGTCGGTCATGGCGGGAAGTGGGCGGTAGTGGCACGCCGATCGTGCCGGACGTTTGCGATCAGCGGCGCCCGATCTCGCCGGTCAGGCGCTGCGCGTCGCACCAGGCCTGCGGGAGCCTTCGCAGGCCATGGCTTGCGTTGGGATTGTTCAGGATGTTGGGTGACGATACGTCAACCGGCTTCGACGCCTGACTTGGGCTTCTGGCGGGCATGACCGGCCGGCGCGCTGCTGGTGCCCGATGTTGTCGGCTTACACCGTCGTGGCCGCTGGTGAGGGCCCTCTAGAAATGGTGCATTGCAGCAAAATAAGCTTGCATCAACGGAAAAAGGCCTTAAGATTCGTTTCATGCTGCACCGCAACATTTTCTGTTCAACGGTTTGCAGTCCAACCTACTGGAGATCTGTATGAACCAAGCCAACGAACAATTCCTGAACGCCGCCAAGACCACGGTGGCCGACCTGAACGAAATGACCTCGACGACCCTGGCCGGTTTCACCAAGCTCATGGAACTGAACATGGCCACCGCACGTGCTGCCATGACCCAGGCGGCCGAGCAGATGCAGGCCGGCTTTTCCATGAAGACGCCGCAAGACATGAGCGCCATCAGCGGACTGGCACAGCCCATGGCTGAAAAGGCCGCAGCCTACGGCCGCGCCGTCGCCGACATCGTGACCGAAACGGGCACCGCGCTGACCAAGGCCACCGAAGTTCGGGTGGCTGACATGCAAGCCCAGGCCGTTGCAACCATCGAAGCGGCGCTGAAGCACGCACCGGCCGGCAGCGAAAGCGCCGTCTCGGCGTTCAAGAACGCCATGGCCGCTGGCCAGGCTTCACTGGCCACGGCGCAGTCGCAAGCCAAGCAGGCCATTGAGACGGCCGGCAAGCAATTTGCCTCGGCTTCCGAGATGGCGGTCAAGGCCACCAAGACTGCGGGCAAGTCGAAGTAATTCCTGTTCACTGCGGTCGGTACGGGTGGGGCGCTGCGGCGCTGAACCCATGCTGGCTGCAGCCGATCAGCCCCTAAAAACGCCCCGATTCCGGGGCGTTTTTGCGTTGCGGCGGTGCCGCGGGAAGCGGCCGCGCGCTGGGCTTGAACCCGCTTGCCCAGGGCTGGGCAATGGCGAATGGACCTTGCCTTCGTAAAATCAGGCGCTAGATTCTTGCTTGCGTCCCAGCCCGTGCATGTTCGAACTTCCCATGGCAATGCGCAGCAGCCGGCAGCTGCAGCCCGCCCGTGCAGGGGCCGTGGCTTGACGCGCGGCGGTACTGGCGGGGCCTGACACAAGATGCCGACGGACCTGCCGCTGCTGGAGCGCGACGCCACGCTGGCCCGCCTGGATCAGGCGCTGGCCGCGGCGCGCGCCGGCACGGGCGGTTGCGTAGTCATCACGGGCGAAGCCGGCATGGGCAAGACGCGCGTGCTGGATGCCTGGCGTGACGGCACGGCAGGCGCGGTTCAGTGGCTGCGGTCGGCGTGCGACGCCCTGCACACGCCGCGGCCTTTGGGGCCGCTGGTTGACCTCGCGGATGTGTTTCCACCCGCGCTGGCGCGAACCGTGCACGCCGCCACAACCTACAACGGCCTGTTCCCCGACCTGATGGGCTGGCTGGGGCGTACACAACCCACGCCCGTGCTGGTGATCGACGACCTGCATTGGGCCGATGAGGCCACGCTGGACGCTGTGCGCTATGTCGGGCGCCGCATCGCGCAAACACCGGCCTTGCTCGTGCTTGCGCTGCGCGACGGTGAAGCCGACATGCCCGCGCCGGTGCGGCAAACGCTGGCGCAGATTGAGCGGGCGGGTGCCATCCGAATGGCGCTGGCGCCCCTTTCGGTGGCAGCCGTGTCCGAACTGGCGCGCGGTCGTCATCTGGATGGCGCAGCAGTCCATCGCCTGACAAGCGGTAATCCGCTCTTTGTGGCCCAGGTGCTTGAAACGCCTGTTGGGCGCGTGCCTGCCAGCGTGCGAAATGCGGTGCTGGACAGGCTGGACACGCTGACGCCCAAGGCCCGTGGTGTGGCCGAATGGGTCAGCACCTCGCCAGGCGGCCTGGAGTGGGCTTTGCTCCAGGCCCTGGAGCCGGCCGCAGCCGAGGGCGTTGACACATTGCACCGTGTTGGATTGCTGGATGTGGTGCCGCCGCTGGTCGGTTTCCGGCATGAACTGGTCCGCCTGGCCGTGCACGAATCGATGCCTCCTGGCCGGCGCATGGCGCTGCATGGCGCGCTGGCCGATGGCCTGTCAGGCGCGCCGGCGCGTGCTGGTGTGCTGGCGCGCCGTGTGCACCATGCGGCACAGGCCGGTCGTGTGGCTGATGTGGTGGCGCTGGCGCCAATGGCCGCAGACGAGGCCTTGCGCGTGTCGGCCCACGCGGCGGCCGAGTCCTTGTTCGACCTGGCCCTGTCCCACGCGGCTGCAGCCGGTGTGCCCGACCACACTTGCGCCGCCTGGCACGAGTCACGCGCCCGCCTGCGCAGCCGGCGCCGGGACCTGGAAGCGTCTGCTGCCGACTGGCGCGACGCCCAGGCGCTTTACAGGGGCATGGGCGACCGGGTCGGTCAGGCGCGTACGCTGGCCAATCTGGCGTTGCTCAGTTCGCCCCGCGAAGAGGCCATCACGCTCGCGCGCGAGGCCCTCGATGGCCTGCCCGATTCGCCCGTTGGCCCCGAGCATGCACTGGCCCGTTATGCGCTGGCCCTCGCCCTGGCCAACCGCGGTCAGCCAGGGCCGGCCGTGGCTCATGCGCAGACAGCGGTTGCCATGGGTGAAACCGCGGGCCACGTGGGTGTACTCACGCAGGCGTTGTCGGTCTGCGCCGCTGTGAAGCTGAGTCTTTCAGCCGACGACGAGGCCTTCAACATGTTGGAGCGCAGCATCTCGCTGGCGGTTGAACACCAGCTCAGCGACCACGCGGCTGCGGCGTGGGTGAACCTGGTCGGGCTGCGCCTGATGCATGCGCAATACCCGCGTCTTTTTGAAGCGCTGGCCCAGGCGCTGCCTTACGGGCAGGCGCACGATCTTGACCTGGCCACCATGCAGCTGCGCATACGGCAGCTGCTGGCCTTGGTGGAGACCGGCCGCTGGACCGAGGCCGACAACACACTGGCCGCGCTGCGGCGCGACTTCGAGGACCTGCCGCGCACCTGCGAAACCGCAGACCTGGTTGCCGTGCGCCTGAACGGCCTGCGAGGCAAGGTCGACGACGAGGCGGCCTGGGCTGCTCGTGTCAAGAAGGCCCGAGCCGGCGGCACCGAACTGTTGCCCGCCGACGCCATGGGCTATGCCGCCGAAGCGGCCTGGCTGCGCGGCGATGCCGTGCAGGCGGCGTATTGGGCGCGCGAGGCACTGGGCCAGGCATCCGCGCCCTGGCTGGTTGGCCGGTTGCGCCGCACATTGCGCGCCGCCGGCCAGACGCTGCCGCCGCAGGACGACCTGCCTGCACCGTTCCGTTCATCAGAAAGCGGCCAATGGCGCGAGGCACACGACGCCTGGCTTGCGCTGGGCTGCCCCTACGAGGCGGCGCTTGAACTGCTCGACGGCGATGCGCAGGCCTTGCAGCAGGCGTTGGACAGCTTGTGCCAACTGGGTGCCGAGGCCGCTGCCGCGATGGCGCGACAGCGCCTGCGGGGTCTTGGTGTGCGCCGCGGCGTGCGCGGGCCGCGCCGGGCACCGGCGGGTGCGGCGTTTGGGCTGACTGGACGGGAGCAGACGGTCGGGCAGTTGCTGGCCCAGGGCTTGTCCAACGCGGCCATCGCGCAGCGGTTGCACCGATCAGAGCGCACCGTTGAACACCAGGTGTCCTCGATCCTGGCCAAGCTTGGCGTGCGCCAGCGGGCCCGGGCGATCGTGATCCTGATGTCGACGCCGGAACCACCCGAAACGCCAGAAGGTTTTGGGTAGTTCCGCCCAAGTCGCGGCGGGGCAGGGCCGCTAAGGTCTGGCAACCCCCCGCACTTTCCGGAGCACCTGATGAGCACCGCTTCCACCCGCTGTTGCAAGCGCCTTGGCCGCTGGGGTCTTTTGCTGCTGGCATCGTTCATGGCCGTAAACGCTGCCCAGGCGGGGTCGAATGTGACGACCTACGTCATGGCCAGCCAGTCCGCGGTCGAATACGTCGGGTTCGATCTGTTCGATTGGAAGTGGGATCCTGAAGAGTTTGGTGAAACTTTGACCAACCAAACCACCCGGCTGGACACCGCGCTCACGTTCCCGTTTCCCGGGGTGCCCGGCAAACTGCTCACCGACCAGCAAAGCCGCGCTTCGGGCCAGTACGTGCGCGGTGCAGGCTTGGGCAGCACGGTGCTGACGGCGCCGGTCCTCAAGGCCGATACCGCGTGGGACTTCAGCGTTGACGGTGACCTGGGCAGCGACGGCGCAACCTGGAACCGCATCGGCGCCCGCCAGGTGGTCGAGGTCCAGGCGTCGTTCAACCTGGCCCCGTTGGCCACGGCCGCCAACGCCCCCGCCACGTTGGTCTTCTGGTGGAACGTCTCGGGCCTGGTCGAGCACCGGATGTACGCGCAGCCCATGGGCTGGAGCAACCCATTCCCCTTCGTCGACCCTTTGCAGTTGCAGACCCTGATCTCGTTTGGCGGTGCCGCGGGTGCCGATTGGCGCGCCGGCCAGGTGGACCTGCCCCGTGTTGGCTGGTCCCGCAGTCGGCTGGACACGGACAACGGGTTGTATGAAAACACGCTGCCCTTCGCGCTGCTCTTTCCGGTGGCGGTCGACACGGCGCAGCTGGCCCTGGGGCCGGTTTCGTTCGGGCTGTCGATCGACAGCGAGTTTCTGCTCAGCAATGGTGACTACGCCAATGAATCGTTTGAAGGTGCACTGCTCAGTCAGTTCGGGCACTCGGCCGAGCTGCTGGGTGTGCTGCCGCTCGACGCGCAGGGACAGGTTGTCGCCGGTTATGCCCTGTCCGCCGACGACGGTCTGGGCGACCCGTTTGCGCTGAACATGCTCAGCGTGGCGCCGCAGCCGTACATGCCACCGGTGCCCGAGCCTGGCACCGCTGCCCTGATGCTGACAGGCCTTGCGGCGGCAGCCTGGATGGCGCGCCGTCGCTCGAGGTCAGTTCATCGAGCGTGACTTGCCGCCGCAGCCGCGGCGACTCTGCGCCGAAATGCCGCGATCGCAAGATCGCGGCTACACCCCTGCACGACTGCCGTGCGTGCATGCGCCGTTGCGCCGCCCCGACCATTGGGATGGCCCGGCGCAGCGCGCATTTTGGGAACATGCATCGTTGATCCGGCGATCCATGCACCCTGCACGGCCGACGCAAACGCACTGCAGCCGGTGCAGGCGCAAGGTTCTTGAAGGGCTTGTCCGCCGTTTTCTTGACACCGCACCCATCACGGAGCCGATGACCATGGAGCAGATGACGCGGGCTGGCGTTGAGCCCACAACTTTGCCACCGCTGCACGATGGGCGGCGCGGCTCGCCTGGCATCCGGGTGATGGCGGTCGCTGTTCATCCGATTGCGCGGCAAGGTCTGCAAAGCATGCTGCAAGACCATGCCCGGCTGCAATGGGCTGGCTGCGCGGCCAGTGGCGCCGCAGCGCTGCACATGGCATCGGCCGTCAACCCCGATGTAGTGGTGCTGGACGTCGACTTGCCGGACATGGACGCCGTCCAAGCCATGGGCATGCTGAAACGCGTCGTGCCGCAGACGCGCTTTGTGCTGATGGCCGAATGGCCGGACGCCCTGCTGGTGCGCCGAGCCAGTGTGGTGAGCCCTTGCAGCGTCTTGCTGAAAAGCGTCGACCAGATGTCCCTGACCGCGGCCATCGCCGATGCCCACGGCGGCCGTCATGCCCATGCGCCTGAAATCCAGCAGCAGCTGGCCCCCCGGCCGGATACGCCGGGCGCCGACCTGACCCATCGCGAACGCGAGTTGCTGGCCCTTCTGGTGCGCGGCCAATCCAATCGCGACATTGCGTCGCAGTTGGGCATCGCCATGCCCACCGTCAAGTACCACATGACCAAGATCATGTTGAAGCTGGACGCGGCCAACCGCACGGCGGTGGTGCTGATTGCCTTGCGGCACCAACTGGTCATAGCCGCTTAGGGCTTTGACTGCCCGGGTCCCCAAGGACGCTCGGGCCACCCATAATGCGGCGCCACGCCGGCGCAAAGGACTTGCCGGCATTCGTTGAGTTGTGGAGTGCGCTTGCCATGCTGTTGACCCTGGTCATCCTCTATTTGCTGGTCACCATCGCCATCGGCCTGTGGGCGGCCAAGCGGGTGAAAAACACGGCGGACTTCGCCATCGCCGGCCGGCGCCTGCCGCTGGCCATGATCATCACCACCACCTTCGCGACCTGGTTCGGGTCGGAAACGGTGCTGGGCATCCCGGCCAAGTTTGTTGACGGGGGCCTGAACAGCGTGGTCGAAGACCCCTTTGGTGCCGGCCTGTGCCTGGTGCTTGTGGGCCTGTTTTTTGCGGGCAAGCTGTACCGCATGACGCTGCTGACCATCAGCGACTACTACCGCGAGCGCTATGGCCGCGCGGTGGAACTGGTGTGCTCGCTGATCATCATGCTCAGTTACCTGGGCTGGGTGTCGGCCCAGGTCACGGCGCTGGGGCTGGTGTTCAACGTGCTGTCGGGCGGCGCCATCGCGCCGTGGCAGGGCATGATCCTGGGCACGGTGTCCATCCTGGCCTACACGCTGTTTGGCGGCATGTGGTCGGTGGCGGTGACTGACTTCATCCAGATGATCATTCTGGTGCTGGGCCTGTTCATCCTGGCGGTGTTTGCCGGCAACCAGGCGGGCGGCGCCGACAAGGTGGTGGCGTTGGCCATCAGCAAGGACATGTTCCGCTTCTGGCCCGAGCCGCAATTCAAGGACATCCTGTTTTTTGTGGCTGCGGCCATCACCATGATGCTGGGCTCGATACCGCAGCAGGACGTTTTTCAGCGCGTGATGTCGGCCAAGAACGAAAGCGCTGCCACCAAGGGCCCGGTGATCGGCGGCCTGTTTTACATGCTGTTTGCGTTGGTGCCCATGTTCCTGGTCACCAGCGCGCTGATCATCATGCCCGAGCAGTCGGCCGCCTTGCTGAAGGACGACCCGCAGAAGATCCTGCCCACGCTGGTGCTGGAGCAGATGCCGTTTTTCATGCAGGTGCTGTTTTTTGGCGCGCTGCTGTCGGCCATCAAGAGCACGGCGTCGGCCACGCTGCTGGCGCCTTCGGTGACCTTTGTTGAAAACATCTGGCGTCAGTTCGTGCCGCGCACCAGCGACCAGCAGGAGCTGAAAACCATGCGCATCTCGGTGCTGGTGTTTGCCGCCTGCGTGCTGGTGTACGCCATCACGCTGGAAGGCAAACCCATCTATGAAATGGTTTCCGGGGCTTACCAGGTGACGTTGGTGGGCGCGGTGGTGCCCCTGGCAGCGGGCCTTTACTGGAAACGCGCCACCACACAAGGCGCCATCTTTGCCATCGTGCTGGGCCTGACCAGCTGGGTGCTGTTGCTGGCCACACCGGCGGGCGAAGAGTTTCCGCCGCAGCTGGCGGGCCTGTTGATGTCGGTGGTGGGCATGGTGCTGGGTTCGCTGGGTCCGCAGGCGCTGAAGAACCGGCACGGCGCACACCACCACGTGGTGGGTTTGAAGAACTGAGTGTCTCGGCGCTGTTGGGCGCCAGCCGGGCTTCAGGCGCCGGGCTGACTGCCCAGTCCCGGCGCGGGCACCGCTGCCGCACGTTCGCCCGGCAGGCAGGCCACCAGGGCGGCCGTGCACAAGGCCACGCCCGCCATCACCACAAACAAGGTGCCAAAACCCGCGGCCTTGACCGCGGGCCCCAACGCCCAGACGGCGGCCGAACTGATGCCCAGCGACACCGCCAGCCGCACGCCGGCCACGCGGGAACGCATGCGGTCGTCCACGTAACGCACGATGGTGGCGTCGGTGAACGGGATGGCGCCAAACACGGAGATCATGGTGCCGACCAGCGCTACATACAGCCACCAACCCTGGGCCTGCGCAGCGGCGTACAGCATGGGCACCTGCAACAGCACCACGCCCATCCACAGGCGTTTCAGCGGGTAGCGGTCTATCAGGCGGCCCACCACCACCTGGGCCAAAGACGCCACGGCGTAGACACTGGCCAGCAGCATGCCCAGTGTGCTGGGGTCTTCCACCAGGCCGCGAAATCGCTGTGTCAACAGCTGGCCGTTGCCATTGGTGGTGAGGTTGAAGATCAGGCCGGCGCTGGCCGACGCCAGCGTCATCACGGCCAGCACCTGCGCCAGTTGTCGCCGGTCCAGGGCCACGGCGCTTTTGCGTGACCGGGCGGACGGCGGCTCGGTTTCGCGCGGTGCCGTGCGCCAGAACACCAGGCCCAGCGCCATGCAGGCCAGACCGGGCACGGCAAAGGCGGCGCGCCAACCGGCCCATTCCACCAGGAAGCCGGTCAGCAGCGCAGCCAGCGCGATACCCAGGTTGCCAGCCAAGCCATTGACGCCAATCGCCGTGCCCGGGTTGGTGGCGTTCTGCACCAGCATGGGGATACCCACCGGGTGGTAGATGGATGAAAACGCGCCCAGCAGCGTCAGCGCCAGCGCCAGCTGCCAGGGCCCCTGGGTCAGCGAGGCCAGCAATGCCGAAGCACCAATGCCAAAAAAGAACACCAGCATCATCTGGCGCCGGCCCCACAGGTCGCCCAGTCGGCCGGCAGGCAGCGAGCCGATGCCAAAGAGCAGAAACGCGCCCACGCCAAAAGGCATCAGGTCTTCCCACCGAGCAAAGCCGAAATCGCGCGCGATGGCGGCCACGGCCGTGGCAAAGATCAGCAGGAACAGGTGGTCCAGCGCATGGGCCACGTTCAACAGCAGGGTGACGCGGCGCTGCATGGCGATGGGGTGTGGATGGGGTAAGGGCGAGCCGTCGGCGAGATCGGGGTCTGCCGTGGCGCGATCGGCTCTCCAGTTTACGGGCATGGAACGGTCTGCGCCTTGTCGATTCTGCCGCTCTGGCTGCTTCAACCAGTGCCAGATCAACGGCGCCGGTCAGCTTAGGCCGCCTGCAAGGCTGCGGATCGACGCGCCGTCGATTGCAGGGTGATTTTGTCGTGTCGCGGCCGCTTGTGCCGGCACTGTCCTGCACAGCGCACGGCTCTATCCGCACTTTGGGTGCGTGGCATCGGGCACTGCCCAACAAGCGGATCGACCCCTGCCGCTATAGTCGAAATATGAATTCTTACGATATCCAGGCACTTTTCGACCGCTTCGGCGCCCTTTTTGTTTCTTACGGCATCAATCTGCTCGGTGCCGTGTTTACGCTGGTGATTGGCTTCCTGGCCGCCCGCGGGCTGGCGCGTTGGACCAACCGCGCCATGAGCAACAGCAAAAGCATCGACCCGGTGTTCCATCAGCTGCCGGGCCGCATCGTTCGCGTGGCTGTGCTGCTCATCACGGTCATTGCCGTGCTCAACCGCTTCGGCGTGCAGACAACCAGCCTGATCGCCATGCTGGGTGCTGCCGGGCTGGCCATTGGCCTGGCGCTGCAAGGTACGCTCAGTAACGTTGCAGCAGGGGTGATGATTCTGGTTTTCCGCCCATTTGGCGTCGGCGACTCGGTCAAGCTGGGCGGCGATGTCTACGTCATCGACTCGCTGGGCTTCTTCCTCTGCAAGGCCCACCTGCCTGACGGGCCCAAGGTCTTTCTGCCCAACTCGAAGATCTGGGGCAACACCATCGTCAACCTGTCGGTCACCGACAACGACCAGCGCCGCATCGATGAGGTCTACGGCATTGGCTACGGCGACGACATCAATGCGGCCATCGGCGTGCTGAAGCGCATCGCCGATGAGGAGCCGCGTGTGCTCAAGACCCCGGCGCCGCTGATCAAGGTCGAGACCCTGGGCGACAGTTCCGTGAACATCCTGTTCCGCGTCTGGACGGCGCGCAGCGACTGGTTTGCCACCAAGCTGGATCTGATTCAGCGCTGCAAGGAAGGCCTGGAGGCGGGCGGCTGCTCGATCCCCTTCCCGCAGCGCGATGTGCACGTGTTCCAGGCCGCATTGGACGCTGCGCCGCCTGCCCCGGGCGCTGGCGCTGCAAAGGTGGCCACTCAGGGCTAGCTTGCGCGCGGCCTGACCGGGCTGTTGCCTGGGGGCACTTGCACGAAGGTGGGCTGGCCACCTTCGCGCTCGGCTCACTTCAGGCTGCCGGACAGGAACTGCCCCAGCCGTTCGCTGCTGGGGCAGGCCAGCACCTCCGCGGGCACACCTTCTTCTTCGATCCGCCCCTGGTGCAGGAAGATCAGGTGGTTGGCGACGTCACGTGCAAAGCCCATCTCATGCGTGACCACCACCATGGTGCGCCCTTGCTCGGCCAGGGTGCGCATCACCTTCAGCACCTCGGTGACGAGTTCCGGGTCCAGCGCGCTGGTGGGCTCGTCGAACAGCATCACCTCGGGCTCCATGGCCAGCGCACGCGCGATGGCCACACGTTGTTGCTGGCCGCCGCTCAGGTGCGCCGGAAACACGTTTTCCTTGCCCGCCAGATCCACCAGCGCCAGGTACCTGCGTGCCCGCGCCACGGCCTCGTCGCGCGGCAGCTTCAGCACGTGTATCGGTGCCTCGATGATGTTCTGCAGCACCGTCAGGTGCGCCCACAGGTTGAAGTGCTGAAACACCATGGCCAGCTTGGTGCGCAGCCGTTGCAGTTGCCGCGCATCGGCCGCGACCAGCGCGCCGTGTTGTCCGGGAACCAGCTGGAGCTCTTCACCGGCCACCACGATGCGGCCCTGGTCGGGGTGCTCCAGCAGGTTGATGCAGCGCAGGAAGGTGCTCTTGCCCGACCCCGAACTGCCGATGACGCTGATGACGTCGCCGGCTCGGGCTTGCAGCGACACGCCCTTGAGCACCTCGTTGGCGCCAAATCGCTTGTGGATATCCAGCGCCTGGAGTTTCAGGGGTCGATCGTTCATGGTCGGTCGGTGTTGTTGCGCGGCGCCAGGTGGGCCAGAAACCGGCCGTCGGCCAGCTTGAACAGGCCGATGAGGCAGAAGCTGGCACACAGGTAGATAGCCGCGGCGGCCAGATAGGCCTCGAAGGGCAGGTAGAAGTCCGAGTAGATGCGGCTGGCGGCGGCCGTCACGTCCAGCAAACCGGGCACGGCGCTGGCCAGGCTGGTGCTGTGCAACATCATCACGACCTCGTTGCTGTAGGCGGGCAAGGTGCGCCGGATCGCACTGGGCAGCACGATGCGGCGCAGGGCCTGGCTGCGGCTCATGCCGAAGGCCTGCCCGGCTTCGATCTCGCCAGCACTGGTTTCGCGGATGGCGCCCGCCAGCATCTCCGCCGTGTAGCCGGCCGTGTTCAGGCTGAAGGCCAGCAAGGCGCAGAAGGCCGGGTCCTTGAAGTGGGTCCAGGGCCAGACCGTGTCCCAATGCGCCTGTATCCATGCCAGCTGGGCCAGGCCGTAATAGATCATGTAGACCTGGATCAGCAGCGGCGTGCCCCGGATGACAAAGGTGTAGGCGCCGACCAGCCGCCGCAACAGCATCGACGGACCGGTCAGCGCCAGCGCAAACACCAGCGCCAGCACCGCGCCGATGATCAGGGACGAACTCAACAGCCACAGTGTGGTGACGATGCCCTGGCCGTACAGGGCCAGGCTTTCGGGGCGGAAGATGACGGCCCAGTCCATCACAGCTCGATCCGTTGTGTGCCCAGGCTGTAGCGCTTGTTCACGCGCCGCAGCAGCGCCAGCGACACCCCGGTGTAGAGCAGGAACAGCGCGGCGGTGAACAGGAAAAAAGCAAACGGCGACCGTGTGGCGGCGCTGGCCTGTTTGGCCAGGTAGGTCATTTCCTGCAGGCCGATCAGGCTGATCAGTGCCGTGGCCTTGATCAGCACCAGCCAGTTGTTGGTGAAGCCGGGCAGGGCGTAGCGCACCATCTGCGGCGCCGTGATGCGCACAAAGGCCTGCAGGGGCGTCATGCCGAAGGCTGCTGCGGCTTCAAGCTGTCCGCGCGGGATGGCCAGGATGGCGCCACGGAACGTCTCCGTCATGTAGGCGCCGTAGATGAAGCCCAGCGTCAGCACACCGGCGCTGAAGGGCTCGATGTCCAGCGTGGCGCCGGTGCCGGTCATGTCCAGCAGCGTGTTGATGCCGATGGCGCCGCCGTAGAACACCAGCAGCATCAGCACCAGTTCAGGCACACCGCGAATGACGGTGGTGTAGACGGTGGCCAGCGCCACCAGCAGCCGCTGCCCTGAGAGCTTGGCTGCCGCGCCCAGCAGCCCCAGCAAGACCGAGACCGCCAGCGCCGCCAGCGACACCCCCACCGTGAGGCCGGCGCCGCGCAGGATGGACCCGTAGTAGTCAGCCAAGGCTTTGGCGGTGCTGCGCGTTCAGGGACAGCTTAGTGGACGGCATGAAGGGCTGCTTCACTGGTCGCTTGGCCGGTCGCTCAACGGCTCGACTCAAGGACCGTAAACGTCGATCTTGAAATACCTGTCGTTGATGGCCTTGTAGCGGCCATCGGCACGAATGGCCTTGATCGCCGCGTTGAGCTCGGCTTTCAGTGCGGCCTGGCCCTTTCGCAACGCAAAGCCTGCGCCATTGCCAAAGTACTGGGGCATGAACAGCTCGGGCCCGACCACGCCGTAGTCCTTGCCTTCGGGCTTGCTCAGGAAGCCGCCAGTGACTTCCAGCACATCCGCCACGGTGCCATCGAGTCGGCCGGAGCGGATGTCCAAGTAGACCTGATCCTGCGCCTCGTAGGGCGTGATCAGCACGCCGAATTTCTTGAGTTCGCCGTTGGCGTATTTTTCCTGGGTGCTGCCCTTGAGCACACCCAGCTTCTTGCCTTTGAGCGATGTCGGGCCGTCGAACTTGATCGTGTTCTTGACAACGATCTTGCTGGGCGTGTTGTAGTACTTGTCGGTGAAATCGACCGCGCGCTGCCGGTCGGCCGTGATCGACATCGAGCTGATGATGACGTCGTACTTGCGCGCCTGCAGCCCCGGAATCATGCTGTCCCAGACCTGCTCGACAAACTCGCATGGGCGTTTGATCTGCGCACAGACGGCCAACGCAATGTCGACGTCAAAGCCCGTGGGCTTGCCGTCTGCGGTCTTGAAGGTGAAGGGCTCGTAGGTCGGGTCGATGGCGACCTTCAGCACCTTGTCCTGCGCCGAGGCAGCCAGGGTCACGCTGCCGATGGCCAGCACGCGGACCAGCGCGAGCCAGGGTTTTTTCATGGGGACTCCCGAGGGGTTGGCAACCAGGGTGGACGGCAAGCCAGCGAAGGCTGAATTCATTCTAGTCAGCCGCACCCGGCGCCCACCCAGGCAGCTCCATCGAGCGGTCGGTTTCAACTTGGAACGCGCGCGAGCGCCATGGCCGCTACTTCGCGGCCGCCTTGACAACGGCTGGCGGGTCGACAAACGGCCGAATCCCCAGTGCCTGATGGATCTCCGCCGGCGCAAACGCTACGCCGCCCTTGAACACCAGGCTCGTCCGGCGGATGTCTTCAATGTTGGTGGTGGGCTCACCATCGACCAGCACCAGATCGGCCAACTTTCCCCTTTCGATCGTACCCCGGTCGGCCAGCGTGCCCGTGTAGCGTGCGCCGTTCAGGGTGGCGATTTGCAGCACTTCGGGCGCCGGTATGCCGGCCTTCACATAGAGTTCCAGTTCACGGTGCAGTGCAAAGCCCGCAAAGTCGTCGGTGCCGGCCAGCAGGGGCACGCCGGCGCGGTGCATGCGCGCGGTCAACGCCAGCATCGCGGGGTAAGAACGTTGGTACGGGACGGCGATGGCGTCGGTGATGTCCATCTGGGCCGAAAGCAAGCCGCGGCTGAACGTCACCGGCAGGTGATCGGCCACGCTGGCCAGACTGGGATTGGCCTGACCATTGCGCTGCAGGTACATGGCCTCGAAGGCGCCCACGGTGGCGTCCACCACCGTGCCGCGCTCGAGCAACAGGTCGATGAACGATTTCACCTTGGGTCCGTCCAGCGCCAGATCACCGGCCTTGTCGCCCACCAGGGTGAAACGCAGTAGGGTGCGCGTGTCGTCCTCGGGCTTGACAAAGAAGTTCAGCATCACCTGGTTGATGTGGCTGATTTCGTCGTAGCCCGAGCGCACCGCCTGCTCGGCGCGCAGGAAGGCGGGCACATGGCCGCCCACCCGCAGGCCCTTCTCGTGGGCATAGGCTGCCAGTGGCTGCGCCCAGTCGGGGTCAATGGAGTTGTAGAGCTTGACTTGCGGGTAGCCACGCACGGCGTACCAGTCGACCGCGCGCTTGGCCTCGTCCAGCGTCGCAGCCAGGATGCCGAAGTTCGATGAAAAGGCGCTCTTGCCTTCGATGAAGCCCAGCGGCACCACGCGCGGTCCCAATTCGAGCCCCTCGTCCCAGCGCCGCTTCAGCGCTTGCATGGCGTTGTTGACGTTGCCCATGTCGCGCACCGTGGTCACGCCCGCGGCCAGGTGGAGCAGACCGGCATTGGGGAACACGTGCGCATGGGCGTCGAACAATCCGGGCAACAAGGTGCGGCCCTGGCCGTCGACTTTTTGCGCTGCATCGGCGGGCCCGGTGCCTGCAGGCAGGATGGCGGAAATGCGGCCGTCAAACTGGCAGATGTCCGCAGGGCCTTGCAGCTTTGCCGTGGTGGCATCGAACCAACGCACCTGGCTGATCAGGGTCAGTCCAGGCATCGGGTGCGCCAGGCGTTTCGCCATGGTGTGCAGGCGCTCGTTCTGGACCTTCTCAAGGCGTGACAGCAACTCGGGCGAGACCGATTCGTAGCCTTGCTCCACCAAAGCCCAGCCTGGGAACACCATACCAAACAGGGTCAGGCCGGCGTCTTCTCGCAGCCACACGTAGTCGGGCGCGAGGTTGGCACCAGTCAGCGCGTACAAAGCCACTTGGGCAGGGCCGGCGCGGCCGTTCACCGTCAGGGCGTCGACACGCTCGACCGACAGTCGTCCCACCGGGATGGCCGGCGTGGCGTGGTCCGCTTGCCGCCAGGCGTGGCGCACCACCTGCGCGAACCAAGCCGGGCTGGATTCAATGGCCAGGAAGGCCGCCTGCGGTGCAGCCGCCTGCCCGCCCTGGTCGACCAGCGAAGTCCATTCGACGCGGTCGCCCTGACGCTTGAAGTTTTCTCGGATCAGCCCGCCGAAGGTCGACTTGCCGGTGACCTGGTATTCGATGACGTTGCCGTCGCCGCCGAGCACAAAGCGTTCGTCGACATCCGGTCCGCGGCCGTTGTCGCGGTAGCTGTAAACCACCCGGATGCTGCCGTCGTCAGCATTGCGCTGGACCAACTGACCGGCAAGCTGGCTCTGGATGGTGATGCTGTAGGTCGTTTCGGCCGCCGTGGCCGCACTGCCTGCCAAAGCCAGCATCAGGCCGAGCAGAAACGCAAGCAGGGATCGCATGAATGTCCAGGGCATGTCGTGGCTCCAGCGTTGAGGCGCACCGCAGCATACGCGGAACCGGTTGCGACGGCGTGGCCACAGCAGTGATGGGCAGAACGGCTTGAGGCGGTGCGCTGATGCCCAAGCGTGCGGCGCGATGCAGGCCTCCCGTGCCTTTGGGCGGCCGAGTCAACGGCGACGGTGTCGGGCGTGCTGCGTGCCTGTGCTCTTCAAGGCGATGTCCGCCATGATGGGCGCACGTAACGGCCACCCAGCCCATACGGGGTGAACCTGACAAAATTTGCCCAGAGCCGGTTGCGGCGTGTCGACGCTGTACGCTTGGGCGTCCTGGAGGTCGGTGTTCCAAGCCACTGCAACGGCAGCTGGAACCGCCTCTGCAACCGCATCTACAGCCGGCCGTTTCTTTTCATTGATGAGCAAGCTTTACTTCCGCTACGCCGCGATGAACGCGGGCAAATCCACGGCCTTGCTGCAGGCGGCGCACAACTACGAAGAGCGGGGCATGCGGGTGCGGTTGTTCACGGCCGCACACGACGCCCGAGCGGGCACCAGCGTGATCGGGTCGCGCCTGGGTTTGCAGCGCGCCGCCGAAACCTTTGGTGCCGGTACCGAATTCAATGCGGCCTGGCTGGGTCCGGCCATTGCCTGCGTGCTGATCGACGAGGCGCAATTCCTGACGCCTGCCCAGGTGCGCCAACTGCACCGCCTAGCGCACCAGCACCCGATACCCGTGATGTGCTACGGCCTGCGCAGCGACTTCCAGGGAGTGGCCTTCCCGGGTGCCGCTGAATTGCTGACGCTGGCCGATGTGCTGGAAGAGATGAAGACCATCTGCGCCTGCGCACGCAAGGCCAGCATGAACCTGCGTGTGGACGACCAAGGTCGACGCATCAAGGAAGGCGAGCAGGTGCTGATCGGCGGCAACAACCGCTACCGGGCGGTTTGTCCCAACTGCTTTTACAGCGACGACACAGACCCAGCGCTGGCGCCCGGTCTTTTTGGATAACTGGCCGGCGTTGGCGCCGGGTTGTTTTGATTCACTTCCGGACGCTGGCGCCACCGCAACCAGCCGGCATCACTGCCACTCCAAGAACCGCGATGTGCGGGGTGTCATCGGTAGCGCGCCGATGGGGTCGCGCCAGGGAGGCAACATGGCCGGCCTGTCGAGCGACCTTGACGGCGTGCGGGCCGAAAGCGACAAGGGGTCCCGTACCGACTCCGTGTCAGGTGGTGTGTGGGCACTTTCTGTACTTGTTGCGGGTTCGCTTGGTAGCAGGCTGGTGCACAACAGCAAGGTGGACAGCAGGCGCGTTGTCAAACTGGGGTTCATCATCAATCTCCCGGATTACGGGGACGCTGCCCGCCGGCTTTTTTTGAGCGCCGCGCCACGCCATGCTCGTGCGGTTTGGCCGTGCATCAAGCTTGAAACGTCCGCCACCAAGGCGTTGATAGTTTGTACCGCAGCAATACGTTGACTGGGTTGGGACCTGCCGTCTTTGTCCATAACTCAACCCTCCATGAACACAAGTCAACGCCTTGCGGATGGCGTTGCTGCGTGGACGTAAGCTTGCCGGTGCGGTGCGCGCCGGTTGGCCGCGTGCATCCGACTTTCAGAGGTCGTGCCTGTGTGGCTTTCGCCAGCACCTGGAAGTCAGCCACCCCACTAACCCCTTCAACCGGAGTAAATCTTGGCCATCTTCAGCGACCACCCGATCCGAACCCTGCAAGACCTGAGGCAATTTGAAGCAGCCATGCCGCTGTCGCAGCGCCTGCCCGAGCGCAGTGTTCTGGACGTCTTCATCGGGGCAGCCGCGCGCGAGCCGCAGCGCACCGCCATCACCATGCTGATGACTGGCGCACCGGACGAACAGCCCCGCCGCGTCAGCTACGCCCAGTTGCTGGGCCTGGTTCGGCAATCTGCCAACCTGTTCCACAGCCTGGGCGGTGCGCGCCCCGGTGTGGCCTACATGTTGCCCAGCCTGATCGAAACCCATGCCACGCTGTGGGGCGCCGAGACGGCGGGCTACGCAGTGCCGATCAACTTCTTGCTGCAGGTGGAACACATCGCCGCCTTGCTCGAGGCGTCGGGTGCCCGCATCCTGGTGGCGTTGGGCCCGCACCCGGTGCTGGACATCTGGCAAAAGGCCCTGCAGTTGCGCGAGCGTGTACCCGGCCTGACCCTGGTGCGCGTGGCGCCGCCCGGTACGCTGGCCGTCGAAGACGTGGTGGACTTTCACACCGTGCTGGCCGCCCAACCCGAAGACCACCTGGTGTTTGGCGAACCTGGCATGGACAACGAGGTGGCGGCCTACTTTCACACTGGGGGCACCACCGGCACGCCCAAGCTGGTGGCCCACACACACCGCGGCCAGTTGTCGGCTGCCTTTGGCGGCGCGGCCATCGGCGACTACCGCGCCGACGACGTGCTGACCGGCACCTTCCCGCTGTTCCACGTGGCAGGCACCATTGCCTGCGGGCTGGGTGCTTTTCTGGCGGGCATGGAGTTGCTGGTGATGTCGCCGGGGGGGCTGCGAACGCCGGCGATGGTGCAGGGCTTCTGGCGTCTGGTGGCGCAGTACAGGGCCACGCTGGTGGGGGGTGTGCCCACCTCCATGGGTGCGGTCCTGGAAGTGCCTCTGGACGGTGCCGACATCAGCGCCGTGCGCGCCGGCATCACCGGTGCCGCCTTGTTGCCACCGGCGGTGGGGCAGCGTTTTCACCAGGTGACCGGCTGCCATTTGTACGAGGTCTACGGCATGACCGAGGCCTCCGGCCTGATCGCCTACGACCCGATTGCAGGCGCTGGTGCTGCGGGGTCGGTGGGCTGGGCACTGCCCTACACCCAGGTGGACGTTCGCCGCCTGGAGGCCAGCGGGCAGTTGGGCCCGGTGTGCAAGACCGGCGAGATCGGTGTGGTCAGCGTCACCGGACCTCATGTGTCGCCGGGCTACCGCAACCCAGCGCACAACACGGGTGTGTTCGACAACGGCATGCTCAACACCGGTGACCTGGGCTACCAGGACGAACAAGGTCGGCTGTACATGGCTGGGCGCAGCAAAGACCTGATCATCCGCAGCGGCCACAACATCGACCCGGTGATGATCGAAAACGCCATGGCAGAGCACCCTGCCGTGGCGCTGGCCGCGGCGGTGGGCATGCCCGACGCTTATGCCGGCGAGCTGCCGGTGTGCTTTGTCATGCTGCGCCCTGGCGCCGAGGTGTCGGAAGCCGACTTGCAGGGCCACGCGCAAAGGACCATTGGCGAGCGACCCGCCTGGCCCAAGCAGTTCCACATCGTCGATGCGATCCCGATGACCTCGGTGGGCAAGATTTTCAAGCCGGCCTTGCGCTGCGATGCCGCCGAACGCCTGGTCAGCGCTGTGTTGCGCGAGCAGCATGCATTGCTGGACGCGAAGGTGCAGGTCAGCGCGGGCGGGGCGCGGGGTCTGATCGTCAACGTGACCTTGCCTGCCACCGCGGCGGCCACCCTGCCGGCGGTCCAGCAAGCGCTGGCGGCCTATCTGTTTGAGGCCCGCGTCGCGGTGGCCTGAGTCGTATCCGGGTGCGCCCGACGCCGAAGGGGCGAGCGGGCGTGCCCAGCTTGGACGCGGCCACAAGGCCTGAGGCAATGCTGAACAAGTCCCTTGCGGCGCGCGGCACACTGCCTTGGGCGCCCTGCGGCGTTGAAAACCCCCGCCATAGCCGGGCTACGGCTGTGGTTTTCGCGTTGCAGGGCATCCCAAATCAGGGCACCACGCATCCACAGCGACTGATTCGGCGGTGCCCTAAGGCCCGTTTGGCGTGGGCAACGACGCCATGTCGCTGAGTGTGGCGGCACCCATCAGGGCGCCTTCCACGGGGGCGGATTCGATCGCGACAGGCGATGCCGGGTACCGGGGCCGCACAGCGCCGCCAGGCTGCGCGAGCAACACCAGGGCGAACATACCCAGACAAGCCAACGCACCAAGAACGTAAAGTGAACGGACCATGAGATTCTCCTGGAAGGGTCAACGACGGCCGGCACTGACCGGCCCGCTCACTGTCCAACCCGGCTGGGCCCGAGTCTTGAAGAAACCCTCAAGGAAATCTGAAATTGCGCTCAATCCACCGGTTAAGCCGGGTGAGCCGGTTATTCCAGCCCTCCGGCTCACGGGTCGCGCATGCCCAGTTCACGCAGGCTGTCAATCAACCGCGAACGCAGGCCCGAAGCATCAGGCTCGGTGCCGGGTAGCCGCCGCATGACCTGGGCGGTGACAAAACCGGGGTGGCGGCGCATGTGATCGTCGAAGGCCTTCTGCGCCGCTGCCCTCTGGCCCAGCCGCAACAGTGCAGCCGCGTGGATGGGCGGCCAGGTCAGTGCGCTGTTGGTGTGGGCTGCGGTTTCGCTCCATTCACGCGCCAGCGCATACCGGGCGGCACCAAAATGTGCCAGCGCCAGCCGGTACTGCCACTCGGCGCGGAAGGGGTCTCGCGAGCCCAGTCGCAGCGCGCGCTCCAGCGCCACCACCGCCTCGTCGAAGCGCCCGTTGAAGAGCAACGCCGCCCCATGCGCGCCAAACGCCAACGGCATCCGGTACCGCCCGCTCCACTCGGTCGTGACGCGCAGCATGCCCGGGAAGTCGCCCTTGGCGTACAGCAGGAAGGTCTTGGAGCTGTAGACGTAGGTGCCGTCGCGGTCGACGCGCTCCAGGTTGGCTGCGGCTTCTTCGGCGCGGTGCAGTGTGGCAAGCCGGTTGTCGGTCCAGCTGTTGTTGAGCATGGCGACCGTCGTGAAGCTGACGCCGGCCCAGGCCCGCGCCGAGTCCGGGTTCATGGCCAGGGCCCGCTCGAACAGCTGCCTGGCGGCGAGCACGTTGTCGCGCGTGACGCCGCTGTACCACAAGGCATAACCCTGCATCGCCAGGTCGTCGGCCGTGACTTCACTGGGCGACAGCGTCGCAAAGCGCTCGGCGGTCGAGCGGTAGAGTTCGGCCACCAGTGTGCGGTCGATGGCGACGGCGAAGTCGCCCACCGCCTGCGCCAGCTCGGCGCGCTCCACGTCGAACGAGCCGGCCCAGCGCTGCACGCCGCGTTCGCCTTCGGTCAGTGTCAGGTTGAGCAGGATCTTGCTGCCCTGCTGGCGCAAGCTGCCATGCACGACATAGCGCACCCCCATCTCGCGGGCCACCTGGCGCGGATCGATGGCTTTGCCTTTGTAGGTGCTGGCGGTGTCGCGCGCAATCACCAGGATGTTGCGCTGCTGCGCGACGGCAATCACCAGATCGCCGTGCAGCGCGTCGGCCAGCCATTCCGAGTCCTTGGAGTCGCCCAGCAGCGTCAGCGGCAGCACGATGATCGACAGTGGCGGCACGTCTGCTGGCAGCGGTGTGCGCGCCATGTCGGTGGGTGTCTGCCAGGTGGGCGGCGCGCTGCGCCACGCCATCCACAAGCCGATGCCGAGCAGCGCCGCCACCGCCACCGCCGCTGCCACCAGCGCAGGCGCCCGGAAGCGCCGGCGTGCCGGGGTTGCTGTGGGTACTGTTGCCGGTTCAGGCGCCTGGACGCCGGGCACCGGTGGCGCCTCAAGACGCGCTGTCGTTGACTTGTCGGGCACCAGCATGTAGCCCCGCCGGGCCACGTTTCGAACCAGGCGATGCCCGTCGTCACCCAGCGCGCGCCTGATTTCGGCAATCGCTTGCGTGAGCGATCCTTCACCCACCACCACGTTGGGCCACACCTGGCGCATCAGCTCGTCCTTGCTGATGACTTCCCCCGGTCGGCGGCCGAGCACGAGCAGGACGTCCAGTGCCTGTTTGCGCAGCCCGGCCAGCGCGCCGTCCGCGCCAAGCAGCTCGCCGGACGACAGCGCCAGCGTGCAGCGGCCCAGCAGCAATCGGTCGGCCGCGGGCTCGTCGGCGGTGCTGGATGGACTCATACGGCATCGTACGGCCGCTGCGCCAGGCTTCAAAGTGATTCTGCGCTGCCGGGCAGCCTGGGCTACCAGGACGATCAAGGTCGGCTGTACATGGGGCCGGGCGCAGCAAGGACCTGATCATCCGCAGCGGCCACAACATCGACTCGGTGGTGCATCGAAAACGCCATGGCTGAACATCCGGCCGTTGCAATGGCCGCTGCGGTGGGCATGGCCGACGCTGGTGCCGGCGAGCTGCCGGTAGGTTTTGTCATGCTGCGCCTCGATGCCCAGGTGCCGGAAGGCGACTGGCACGGCCACGAACAAAAGACCACCAGCGACCTCAAGCGACCGCCGATCCTCACACGCAGATTCCCGTGTGCTCTTGCGTTGCTTCAGGTCTGCAGGTCGTCGCCGTCGTCTGACGTTCTGGTGAAACCCTCGCCGCGCCGGCCCTTGCCCGCCTGGCGTTCAGCGCGTTCGCGGTGCCATTGTTCTTCCAGTTCCTGCCGGCCCTGCTTGGACATCGCCACCAGCTTGCTGCGGTCTTCGCGGTGGGGCGCCAATGCGGTCATCAGGTCGATGGTGTGCTGGCGAAAACGCAGGGCCTGGGTGCGTGCCGCGTGGCGTTCCCAGCCCATGGTCTCCAGCACGGCGCGGCCGCTCATCAGGGCCGAGTCCAGCGTTTCGCGTTCCACGCACGTCACGCCGCGCTGGTGCAGGGCATACCAATGCGTGGCATCTCGGGCCCGCACCACCAGCGTGGCCTGCTTGAAGTGTTCACGCACCAGGTCCACCACCTGCAGGTTCTGGTCGACATCGTCGATGGCCACGACGATGACACGGGCCTTGGCGGCGCCGGCCACCCGCAGCAGGTCCAGCCGTGTGGCATCGCCGTAAAACGCCGGCCAGCCGAACTGGCGCACCGTGCCCACGTGTTCGGCATTGTGGTCCAGCACCGTGGCGCTCAGCCCGCAGGCGTTGATCAAGCGGCCCACGATCTGGCCGTAGCGCCCGAAGCCGCAGATGATGATGGGTGCTTGCTGTTCATCGTGGATCTCCTCCATCGGCGCGCCCAGGGCGGCCTGCGCACGCGCGGCCAGGCGGGGTGTCACCCAGCGGTCGCACAGCACCAGCAGCACGGGCGTCAGCAGCATCGACAGCGCAATGGCGGCCACCAGCAGCGACGAGGTCTGCGCACTGATGGCCGTGGCGCCTTGTGCCGTCTGCAACACCACAAAGCCGAATTCACCCCCTTGCGCCAGCAGCACTACAAAGACAGGCTGTTCGGCCAGCGGTATGCCCATCTGGCGCGCCATCAGCACCAGCACCGTGGTTTTCACGATCAGAAAGCCCAGCACCACAGCGGCCACCAGGCCGGGGTTGGCCAGCACCACGGCAAAGTCGATGCTCATGCCCACGGCGATGAAAAACAGCCCCAGCAGCAAGCCCTTGAAGGGTTCCAGGTCGGTTTCCAGTTCGCGCCGGTATTCACTTTCGGCCAGCAGCACACCAGCCAGAAAAGCACCCAGCGCCATGCTCAGGCCCACGCTCTGCATCAAGGCTGCCGTGGCCACCACCAGCAGCAGTGACGCGGCAGTGAAGATCTCGGGCGTGTCGCTGCGGGCGATCCAGCGCAGAGCCGGTCGCAACAGCAGCCGCCCGCCCAGCACGATGGCGGCAATCACACCCACGGCCTTGGCGGCGTGCAGCCAGTTGCCGCCGCCCTGGTCGGCACCGCTGATGGCCAGCAGCGGCACCAGCGCCAGGATGGGAATGGCCGCCATGTCCTGCAGCAGCGCCACGCTCAGCACGCTCTGGCCTGCCGGGGTGGCCATCAGGTTGCGCTCGTTCAGCACACCCAGGCCGATGGCCGTGCTGCTCAGGGCCAGGGCCAGCGCGGCCACCAGGGCCAGGCGCCAGTCCACACTGGCCGCCACGGCCACGGCCATCAGCAGCGCCGCCGAGCCCAGCAGCTGCACGCTGCCCCAGCCGAAGATGGGCCGCCGCAGTTGCCACAGGCGGCGAGGCTCCAATTCCAGCCCGACCAGGAACAGCATCAGCACCACGCCGAACTCGGCAAAGTGCAGCATGGCCTGCGCGTCGGTTACCAGGCGCAGGCCCCAGGGGCCGATGGCAATACCGGCGGCCAGGTAACCGATGATGGAACCCAGGCCCAGCAGCCGCGCCAGCGGCACGGCCAGCACGGCGGCGCCCAGGTAGATCAGGCTGCCGTGCAGCCAGGATGAGCCGTGTTCCATGGGGAGTGCTGCCTTTTGGTGCCGCTGGGTGTCGCTGGGTGTTGCTGGGTGCCCTTGGGGCTGGTGTTTTCGAGCGGTTCTCGGTGCTGTCTAACGGGCAGGCCGTGCGTCGACAGGCACCGCACAGTCGGCGTCGGCCGTCATGTCTTCGATTTCCGGCCAGTGCGGCCAGGTCTGCAGCCGCTGCACCAGCAGGTCGGCATGCGCCTGCAACGCCGCTTCGCTGGCCTGGTGCGCGCCGTGCAGCACCAGGGGGGGCAGCCAGCGCATGCCCACCAAGGCGGCCGTCTGCTCTACCGGTGGCAAGAAGGCGTCGAAGAAGTAGCGGTTGTAGCCGTCGGGCCGGTAGCTGCTTTCGGGGCCCCCGGTGCTGGCCACCAGCCACAGGTCTTTGCCGGCCAGCGCCCGGCCGCCGGGGCCATAGGCCCAGCCAAAGGCGAACACCTCATCCAGCCACAGCTTCAACAGCGGCGGCATGCCGTACCAGTGCACCGGATGCAGCCAGACCACGGCGCGTGCCTGCAGCAACAAGGCCTGCTCGGCAGCCACGTCAATCAGGTAATCAGGGTACAGGGCGTACAGATCACGCACATGCACTCGCGCCGGGTCCAGCGCGGCGGCGGCACGCATCAGCCTGCGCGTGGTGCGCGAATGCTCCATCTGCGGGTGCGCAACGAGGATGAGAATGTCGGCCATGGGGCGGGTGATGATCGGCTTGGTTCGTTTCGGCCCCGGCTTCAGATCGCGTTCAGTGTCTGCTTTCAGCCGGATGCTGGATGGTACGGTCCGTTTCGGCGGCTACCATAGCCCCACCGAACGGCCACTGGGGTGGCCCGCAACAGGAGCAGCGTATGCCCGTGATCGTCGTGGCAAACCCCAAAGGCGGGGTTGGCAAAAGCACCTTGGCCACCAACCTGGCGGGCTGCCTGGCCGCAGCAGGCCACAGCGTGATGCTGGGCGATGTGGACCGCCAGCAGTCCACCGCCCAGTGGCTGGCCCTGCGCCCGGGCGGTCTGGCGCCCATCCAGGGCTGGGACGTTGCCGGTGGCAGCCTCGTGCGCCCGCCACAGGGCACCACCCATGTGGTGCTGGACACCCCCGCGGGCCTGCACGGCAAAAAACTGGATTCCGTGTTGAAGATCGCCGACCGCATGCTGGTGCCGCTGCAGGCCAGCCTGTTCGACATCCAGGCCACCCATGCCTTCCTGAACGAATTGCGTGAACGACCCGGCGGCGGCAAATTGCGTCTGGGCCTGGTGGGCATGCGTGTGCGCGAAAACACCAAGTCGCACGACCACCTCTCGGACTACCTGGCCACGCTGCAGGTGCCCTTGCTGGCCATGCTGCGGGAAACCCAGAACTACGTGCAACTGGCGGCCCGTGGCCTGACGCTGTGGGACGTGGCACCCAGCCGCGTCGAGCGTGATCTGACGCAATGGGCCTTGCTGCAAGCCTGGGTGCGCGCTGCCTGAAATCCCCCGTCCTTCCAACCCCTTCAGTTTCGGAATAACCCATGACAGAACCCGTGCATTACGCGCGCTTGCAAGACCTGCAGGCGCTGGTCGGACAAACGGTTGGCACCAGTGACTGGTTGCTGATCGAGCAGGACCGTATCGACCAGTTTGCCCAGGCCACGGGCGACCACCAGTGGATCCACGTCGACCCCGAGCGCGCCGCCACCGGCCCCTTCGGCGTCACGGTGGCGCATGGCTTTTTGACGCTGAGCCTGCTGCCGGTCATGTTCCAGGGGGCGTTCGAGATTGACGATGTGCGCATGGGCATCAACTACGGCCTGAACCGGGTGCGTTTCATGTCGCCGGTGCGTGTGGGCAGCCGCGTGCGTGCGCGCTTCAATCTGCTCAGCTACGAACCACTGCCCGGCGGTGCACAAATGACGGTGGAGGCCACCATCGAGCTGGAAGGTGCTGAAAAACCGGCTTGCGTGGCCGAAACCGTGACGCGGCGTTACACGTAGGCGCGTGCGCCGCCCCGGACGCCTGCTGCGATTGCAAACCGGATCAAAAGCTTGAACAGAGGAGGCAGACCATGAAAGTCCTGTTGGTTGACGACCACCCCCTGGTGCTTTCTGCCTTGCAGAGCGTCATCAAGAACATCGGGCGCAACACCGACGTGGTGGGTGTGGGCACCGCCGATGCGGCGCGGCAGGCCTTGGCGCAGGACGGCGATTTCGACCTGGTGCTGCTGGACCTGGCCCTGGGCGACGACGACGGCTTCGACGTGTTGCTGGAATTCCGCGCCACCTACCCGGCCGTGCCGGTGGTGGTGGTCTCGGCCTCGGACCGCGCCAGCGATGTCATCCGGGCCATCGACAGCGGCGCCATGGGTTTTGTGCCCAAGAAGTCGTCGTATGCCGAACTGCACGAGGCCTTGCGCATGGTGATGGACGGGGCCATGTATGTGCCGCCGTCCATGCTGGGCCTGGAGTTTGGCAAGGGCCTGGGCACGCCCCAACCCGAGATCGGTGCCCATTCAGGCGCCGCAGAAGCGCAGCCGCTGGGCCCGGGCGCACAACCCGAGAGCCACCAGCGCAGCAGGTCGCTGGAAGATGCGGGGCTGACACCCAGACAGGCCGAGGTGCTGTCCCTGTTGCTGCAGGGCTTGCCCAACAAATTGATCGCGCGGCAATTGAATCTGTCGGTGGAAACCGTGAAAGACCATGTCGCGGCGGTGTTGCGCGCCTTGGGTGTGAGCTCCAGAACACAGGCGGTGCTGGCTGTGAGTCAAATGACACAGGGTCAGGGCGGCTACTTTGCACGCAAGCCGGCGGCCCGATCCTGAGATGGCCGAGGGGGAGGCTGACAAGCTGGCGCCAGACATGGCAGGGCTGACGGGGGACCACAGGGGCCCGGCGGTGCCGGCCACTGCGCCGGCGCCGGTGGACCCCCTGCGTTCGCTGTTGCTGCAAACGCCGGCCACACTGACCGGCAATTTCATCGGCATGGCGCTGGTGGCCGGCATCTTCTGGCCCCTGGCGCCGCGTGGGACGCTGCTGGCCTGGCTGTCCATGGGTGTCGTATTGTGGTTGCTGCGGCTGGCGCATTACCTGCGGTTTCTGCGCCATCGACATGCGCCGGCGGCCTCGTTGCAGGCGATGCGTCCCAGCTGGATGTGGTTGGTCCTGGGGCAGGGCGGCATGTGGGCGTTGGCGGTGTGGCTGTTCTGGCAGCAGGGCTCGCCGTATCACAAGTTGGCGCTGCTGCTGATCGCCTACACCTACTGCCTGGGGTCTGTGCAACTGCTGGCCACGCAGTGGCGGGTGTTCCTGGCCTTCATCAGCGTCGTGCTGTTGCCCACGTTGTTGCGCATCATCACCGACGGGAGTGAATCCTGGCGGTTCCAGCTGGCGCTGATCATGGCGCTGCTGTTTGCCATCACGGTGCTGATGGGCCGCACCTACGGCACCGCATTGGGCCACGCACTGCGTCTGAAGCGCCGCACCGAAGAGCTGGCCGAGCAGTTGCGCGCCGAGGCCACCATCAGCGAAGCCGCGCGCCGGCGTGCCGAGGCCGCCAACCGCGCCAAGACGCAATTTTTTGCGGCTGCCAGCCACGACCTGCGCCAGCCGCTGCATGCCATGGGGTTGTTCGCCGAAGCCCTGCGTGAACGCAGCCGAGACCCCGAGGTGTCGTCGCTGGTCAACAGCATCAACGAAAGTGTCGATGCACTGGAAGGGCTGTTTGGTGAACTGCTGGACATCACACGGATCGACACGGGCGGTGTTGAAGTCAACCCTGCACCCACTCGGCTGCGGGAACTGTTTTCCAGGTTGCGCCTGCACTTCGAACCCACGGCTTTTGAAAAAGGGTTGATGCTCAGCTTTCACGGCGAGCAGCACGTGGCCATGTCCGACCCGGTGCTGCTGGAACGGGTGCTGCGCAACCTCGTCAGCAATGCCATTCGCTACACCGATGACGGGGGCGTGTTGGTCAGTTGCCGGCTGCGCCGCGCGCCTGCCGGTGGCGGCCCTGACATGCTGCTGCTGCAGGTGTGGGACAGCGGCATCGGTATCAGCGAAGGCAGCCTGCCGCGCATCTTCGACGAGTTTTACCAGGCGCAGAGCAACCGGCCCTTGCAGGCGCACCATCGCAAAGGGCTGGGCTTGGGCCTGGCCATCGTCAAGCGTCTGTCGGATCTGATGGAAGCCCCCATCGACGTGCGTTCCCGGATGGGGCACGGCACCGTGTTTTCTTTGCGGGTACCTGCCGGCCGCGCGCCGCGCCAGGTGGACCAGCTGCCCAGCCATCGACCGTCCGCATTGGGGCTGACTTTGCAGGGTCGCCTGATGGTGGTCGTGGAAGACGAAGCGGCCGTGCGCGACGGCCTGGTGGTGCTGTTGCAGGCCTGGGGTGCCACCGTGGTGGCGTTTGAAAGCGTCGGCGACGTCGAGCGGGTGCTGGCCGGAAACTGGGCAGCGCCGGACACGCCGCGCCCCGACCTGCTGCTGGTGGACTACCGGCTGCCCCAGGGCCGTACCGGCCTGGAGGCGCTGGCCTTGCTGCGGCAGCGCTGGCCTGCGCCTGCGCTGCCAGCCATCATCGTCACCGGCAGCACCATGGGCGGCCACGAGGCCGAGGCCGAAGAGCACCAGTTCCACCTGCTGGTCAAGCCGGTACTGCCCAACAAATTGCGGGCCATGATCGCCTTCAAGCTGGGCGTGCGGCCGGCGGCGACGCCGCCTGACGCGGCTGCTTGACGCACAAAACCGGAATTGCGGGTCGGGCCGCCGCCGCGCCGCATGCGATAGTGCGGCCCGATGGAAGACCGCTACGCTGACTACCCCGCTGCAACCTGGCACCGCCGCCTGGTGGTGACCGTACTGGCCGTGACCACCGCCATCGCGGTCATTCTGACCATCATCTACCCGCCCGGCGGCGTCAAGCGCACCCGGCCGGTGCCGGCAGATGCGGCGCGCTGTACAGCGGGTCAGCAGGAAGACTGTGTGGGAGGCCGCGCGGCGGTCATCGTGCCTGTGCAGGCGTTGCCGCAGGCCGCCCGTCCGTCAACCGCGCAGCCCCCTGCGGCTGCGGCCAGCCGCTGAACGGCCGGCCTGGGGGCACTTCAGCCGGCCCTGGGAAACGTGCCCGGCAGCAGGATGCTGCTGTCGACCTGGGCCATCTGCGTGCGGCCGCAGAAGGCCATGGTCAGGTCCAGTTCCTTGTGGATGATCTGCAGCGCCTTGTCCACACCTTCCCGGCCCATGGCGCCCAGGCCGTACAGCATGGCACGGCCGATGTAGGTGCCCTTGGCGCCCAAGGCCATCGCCTTCAGCACGTCCTGGCCGCTGCGGATGCCGCTGTCCATGTGCACTTCAATCTGTTGGCCCACGGCGTCCACGATGGCGGGCAGGGCTTCGATGCTGCTCTGCGCGCCGTCCAGTTGCCGGCCGCCGTGGTTGCTGACGATCAGCGCGTCGGCACCGGATTCGACGGCCAGGCGTGCGTCTTCGACGTCCTGGATACCCTTCAGGATGAGCTTGCCTCCCCAGCGCTTCTTGATCCATTCGACATCGCCCCAGTTCAGGCGCGGGTCAAACTGCTGGGCCGTCCAGGCGCTCAGGTTGGCCATGTCGGTAACCCCCTTGACGTGGCCCACGATGTTGCCGAACTGGCGCCGTCTGGTGCCGGCCATGCCCAGGCACCAGCGCGGTTTGGTGGCCATGTTGAGGATGTTGGCCAGTGTCAGCTTGGGGGGCGCGGACAGGCCGTTTTTAAGATCCTTGTGGCGCTGGCCGATGATCTGCAGGTCCAGCGTCAGCACCAGCGCATCGCAGCCGGCGGCCTTGGCGCGGTCGATCAGGCGGCCGACAAAGTCCACGTCGCGCATCACGTACAGCTGGAACCAGAACGGTTTTTTCGTGTGGGCGGCGATGTCCTCGATGGAGCAAATGCTCATGGTCGACAGCGTGAAGCGGATGCCGAAGGCCTCGGCCGCCTGCGCCGCCAGGATCTCGCCGTCGGCATGCTGCATGCCGGTCAGGCCGGTGGGCGCGATGGCCACCGGCATCTTGACGTCGATGCCCACCATCTTCGTGGCCGTGCTGCGGCCTTCCATGTTCACCGCCACGCGCTGGCGCAGCTTGATCTTCTGGAAGTCGCTTTCGTTGGCGCGGTAGGTGCTTTCGGTCCACGAGCCGCTGTCGGCGTAGTCGTAGAACATGCGCGGCACGCGGGCTTGCGCCAGCTGGCGCAGATCTTCAATGGTGGTGATGACGGTCATGGTGGTGTTGTCTCCTGCAGGACCGATCCTAGTGCAAGCAACGCGTCGCGCCGTCGCGTCGCGCCGCCGCGATCGCATGAAGTTGCGTCCGGCCTCCGTGCCGCGTCAGCGGACGTTTGGGCTCGTTGCCGTCACGGCCGCCGGCGGTCAGCAGCAGAGCCTTGGCCGTGCGGCGAAAGACGGGTGCACCCAGCAGCGTCTCCAGCGCGGCGACGCGTTTGCTGACGGCGCTGGCCGTCACTGCCAGTTCTTCGCCTGCTCGTTCGAAGCTGCCCAAGCGTGCGGCCGCGTCAAAGGCGCGCAGACCTTCGATGGACGGATATCGCACATCGCCCGCAACTGGGGCAGCCGGCGGCGACAACGGCAGGCCTGTACTCATGATGAGGATGATAGGCAGTGCGTGGGCGGCCGGCAGGCCGCGGCGTCAGCCACAGCGTCGCTCAGGGCGCTACAGCCGAACCAATCCGGCCGCCCGAACGCCCAGCAGCCGCAGCCGGCGTGCCAGGTCCACGCGGGTCAGGCAGCGGCCGGCGGCGCGGCGGATGGCGGCGGCGTCGGACACGGGCTCGGGCAGCGTCAGGTCACGCGTGACGGTCTTGAAGTCGTCAAAGCGCAGCTTGATGCCGATGGTGCGACCGGCGTAGCCCTTGCGCTGCAGGTCGGTGGCCAGTTCCGCCACCAGTTCGTCCAGGATGCCGGTGAGTGCAGCGCGGTCGCGCACGGCATGCAGGTCGCGTTCGAAGGTGGTTTCGCGGCTCATCGACACCGGCTCGCTGTGGGTGACCAAGGGGCTGTCGTCCTGGCCGTGTGATGCGTTGTGCAGCCAGCGGCCATAACTTTTGCCAAAGTGTTCCTGCAGCCAGGCCAGTGGGTGGGCGGCCAGTTGACCCACCGTGCGGATGCCCAGCTTGTGCAGCCTGTCGCCCGCCTTGGGACCGATGCCGTTGATGCGCCGCACCTGCAGCGGCCAGATGCGGCTGGGGATGTCCTGCGCGGTCAGCACGGTCAGGCCGTCGGGTTTGTCCAGTTCGCTGGCCACCTTGGCCAGCAGCTTGTTGGGGGTGACGCCGATGGAGCAGGTCAGCCCGGTGGCGGCCTTTACGGTGTTGCGGATTTCCTGTGCCACGGCGCGCACGCCGCCAGTGCCGTCGTGACCCACCGCGTCCTGCGCGCCGGGGACGTCGGTCAGGTCGATGTAGATCTCGTCGATGCCACGGTTTTCGATCACCGGTGCCACCTCGGCCACGGCAGCCTTGAAGCGGCGCGAATACAGGCGGTATTGCTCAAAGTCCACTGGCAGCAACACGGCCTGTGGCGCCAGCGCGGCGGCTTTCATCAGGCCCATGCCCGAATGCACGCCCAGGTCACGCGCCGGGTAGGTGGCGGTGGTGATGACACCGCGGCCGGTGTAGCCCGCGAGCGTCGAAAAGCGGCGCGTGCCGTCGGCCTGCGGTACGGGCTGGTGGCGTCGCCCACCGCCGATGACCACCGGCTGGCCGACGAGTTCAGGGTAACGCAGCAGCTCCACCGACGCGTAGAAGGCGTCCATGTCCAGGTGGGCAATCCAGCGGCGGCGCATCACGGCGTGCACCTTCGCACAGGCGCCGGTGTGTTTTTGCTGCAGCCACCAAAAAAGCCTTGCTCTGACAAAAGCCTGTTGCAAATGTGCAGGTAGCCCATTTATACTACGGTCGTGCTGATGCCAACCCGGTGCGGCAAGCCTTGGAGCCTTGAGCCATGACCCGATCGAACTTCACTCAATGGCGAACTGCCCTTGCTGCCACGCTGGCCAGCCTGGGTGTGTTGGCCGCCTGCGGCGGTGGCGGCAGCGAATCACCGACCGCTGCAGTTTCTTCTGGTCTCGCCGGTACCGCCAGCTACAGCCTGGGCCCCATCAGCGGCTTTGGCAGCATCATCGTGGGCGGCGTGCGATACGACGACAGCAGCGCCAGCGTCAGCGACGAAGACGGTGTCAGCCACGACCGCAGTGCGCTGAAGCTGGGCATGACGGTGCAGGTCGAGGGGGGACAGATCACCCGCCAGAGCGTCAGCAGCATCGGCGCGGCCCATGCCCAGCGCATCCGTTTTGGCAGCGAGATCGTGGGGCCGGTGCAGGTCATCGACAGCAACTTGCTGACGCTGCAGGTGCTGGGCCAGACGGTGGACGTGACGGTCAGCACCGTCATCGACAGCAGCTGGGTGGGCGGCCTTGCCGCCGTGACTGCGGGCACCGTTGTGGAAGTACACGGCTTGCCCGACGCCACCACAGGCCACATCGTGGCCACCCGTATCGAGCCGCGCGCCAACGCCACCCGTTATGCGGTGCGCGGCGTTGTTTCAGAACTGGACGCCGCGGCAAAGACGCTGGTCGTCAATGGCCTGATGGTGTCGTATGCCACCTTGGCCACGGTGCCCGCGGACCTGGCCGTTGGTCAGACCGTGCGCGTGCAACTGCAGACCACACCGGCAGCCGGTGTCTGGACGGCCCTGCGTTTGTCCAACGGCCGCCGTTCACCTGACGGCTCGGTGCGCGAAGCGCACATCGAAGGTGTGATCACGGCCTACACCTCGGCGCAGGCTTTCACGGTCAATGGCTTGCAGGTTGACGCCGGTGGCGCGAGCTTTCCGGACGGCGCCGATGCCATCGTGCTGGGTGCGCGGGTTGAGGTCGAGGGTGCGGTCAGCAACGGTGTGCTGGTGGCCTCCAAGGTGGAAGTCGAAGACCGGCGCGACCGCGGCCGTCGCGACGTGGAGTTGCATGGCAGCATCACCAGTATCGATACGGTGGCCAAGACCTTCGTCCTTCGGGGCCTGACGGTGGCTTATGGCAACGGTGTGAGTTTCAAGGACGGCACCGAGGCCGCGCTGGCCGTGGGCTCCGTACTGGAGGTGCACGGGGCCGTGAGCGCCGACCGCACCCAGTTGACGGCCAACCGCATCGAATTCAAGGCCGCGGGCAGCACCTGACTGCATGATCTGCCGGCGGCGGCTAAAGTCAAGTCGCCGCCTATGCCATGAGCCCGTCCCCCGAACCCCAACCGACCGAACCCACCCCCGATGACGCGCTGCGCGCTGCGCTGGCGGGTTTGATGGCTTCGGTCGCGCAGTTGGCGGTGGCCAAGGGCTTGCCCTTTGACGCGGTGCAGTCGCTGTTGAAACAGTCTTTTGTTGATGCTGCTTCTTCGGCGCATCCCGGCTTGCCGGAACACCGCAAGGTCAGCCGCATCAGCACCAGCACCGGCATCAACCGCCGCGACGTGGCACGGGTGATGCAGGAGCTGGCGTCCAGGCACCGTGACGGCGCGCCCAGCCGCGGCGGTCGTTCTGCCGCCAACGAACTGTTCACCCGCTGGCGCACGCAGGCGCTGTACCAGACGGCACAGGGCGAAGCCCGGGTCCTGCCCCGGCTGGGGCCGGAACCCAGCTTCCAGTCGCTGGCCCAGAGTGTCACCCGCGACGTGCACCCGCGCAGCCTGCTCGATGAACTCTGCCGGCTGGGCCTGGCCACCTGGGACGGCGACGCCGACACCGTGCAGATCGCGCGCGAACCCTTCGTGCCGCATGGCGACCAGGCCAAGCTGCTGGCTTTTCTGGGCGACAACGTCGGCGACCACTTGCAAGCCGCCGTGAGCAATGTGCTGGGCAACGGCTCGCGCCACTTTGAACAGGCGGTGTTTGCCGACGGGCTGAGCGCAGCGTCGATCGAGGCTTTCAGACCTGCCATTGCCCGCCAGTGGCAGGCCATGTTGTCGGCCTTGGTGCCCAGACTGGAAAAAGCGGTGGCTGACGATGCCTTGAAACCGGACACCGCCACCGGCCGGATGCGGGTGGGCTT
>JAHECB010000173.1 GCA_024641925.1 Betaproteobacteria bacterium | reverse complement strand
GATCGGGCTGAACCTGGCGGGCGTGTTTGAACTGGGTTCGGTGCTGCCGTCGTCATGGGCCAGCGCCCGCGCCCGGCACCCCATGGTGGATTCGGCGCTGACCGGCGTGCTGGCCGTGGCTGTGGCATCACCCTGCACCGCGCCGTTCATGGGCGCGGCACTGGGGCTGGCGCTGGGGCTGCCCATGGCGCAGGCACTGCTGATCTTTGGCGCGCTGGGCCTGGGCATGGCCTTGCCGTATCTGCTGGCCAGCGCCTGGCCGCCGCTGGCGCGCGCCTTGCCCCGCCCGGGGGCGTGGATGGCGCACTTCAAGGTGTTGATGGCGTTTCCGATGTTCGCCACCGTGGTGTGGCTGCTGTGGGTGCTGGGTCAGCAGGTGGGGCTGGACGGCACCGCCGCCGTGCTGGCGCTGCTGGTGGCGCTGGCCTTTGCGACCTGGGCCTGGGGTTCACCGGCGCTGGGCGCGCGTGCGCGCTGGGGCCTGGGGTCGCTGGCCGCGGCCTGCCTGGTGGCGGTGGCGGTCTGGGCCTGGCCATCGTTGCACGAACTGCCGGCGTCCGCCCCGTCTTCGGGCACATCGGCCAGCCGCATGGTCGACGGCTGGGCGCCCTGGTCCGCCCAGGCCGTGGCCGAGGCACAAAGCCAGGGGCGCAGCGTGTTTGTGGACTTCACCGCCGCCTGGTGCGTGACCTGCCAGTACAACAAACGCACGACGCTGGCCGACGCGCGCGTGAAGGCCGCTTTTGCCGACAAGCAGGTGCTGCTGATGCGCGCCGACTGGACCCGCCGCGACGCCGCCATCACCGCCGAACTGGCCCGCCTGCAGCGCAGCGGCGTGCCGGTGTACGCGCTGTACCGGCCCGACTCCAACACGCCGCTGCTGATGGCGGAAATCCTGCAGGTTGATGAGGTGTTGGCTGCCGTGGCAGGATTGCCTCGGGCGCCTTGAGCGCAAGTTCTTCCCACCAACCTTGGCAAGACTTCCATGCAGACCACAAGCTCCTTTGCCCGTGCCGCAAACGCCACCCGCGCCCTGTCTCTCCTGAGTGCCGCCCTGCTGCTCAGCGCTGCCGCTCATGCTGCCAGCGTCGGCCAGCCCGCACCGGCATTCAAGCTCACGGACACCAGCGGCAAGACCGTGTCGCTGTCCGACTTCAAGGGCAAACACGTGGTGCTGGAATGGGTGAACCCGGGTTGTCCTTATGTGCGCAAGCACTACGACAGCGCCAACATGCAAGGCACGCAGCAAGGGGCCACCGCCCAGGGCGTGGTCTGGCTGGCCGTCAATTCCACCGCCGCTGATCACAGCGACTACAAGGCACCTGCCGACATGGCGCAGTGGATGCAAAGCCAGAAGGCGGCCGCCAGCGCCACGCTGATGGACAGCAATGGCCAGGTGGGCCGCGCCTACAGCGCGCGCACCACGC
Source organism: Betaproteobacteria bacterium (assembly GCA_024641925.1). GTDB lineage: Bacteria > Pseudomonadota > Gammaproteobacteria > Burkholderiales > Burkholderiaceae_C > Rubrivivax. The sequence goes on along the minus strand of JAHECB010000173.1, from coordinate 9,091 downwards.
CGCACATGTACATCGTCGATCCGCAGGGCATGCTGGTGTACGCCGGCGGCATCGACGACAAACCCAGCGCCAACCCGGCTGATGTGGCGACCGCCACCAACCATGTCAAGGTGGCACTGGCGGACACGCTGAGCGGCAAGCCCGTGCAGATGGCCTCGACCCGGCCTTATGGCTGCAGCGTCAAGTACTCGAACAGGTGAGTCGGGACGGCCTGTGCAGCGACGTTTTCACCAACTCGACGTTTTCAGCGCCACGCCGCTGCAGGGCAATCCGCTGGCTGTTGTGCACGACGCCTCCGGGCTGAGTGAGGACACCATGGCCGCGTTTGCACGCTGGACCAACCTGTCCGAAACGACTTTTTTGCTGCCCCCCACGGCCGTCGGGGCCGACTACAGAGTGCGCATCTTCACCCCCGGCGGCGAGCTGCCTTTTGCCGGCCACCCTACGCTGGGCAGCTGCTTTGCCTGGCTGGCGGCCGGCGGGCGGCCGCACAACCGCGGGGTGGTGGTGCAGGAATGTGGCGTGGGTCTGGTGACGGTGCGGCAAGACGGCCAGCGCCTGGCGTTTGCCGCGCCCCCCCTGCGCCGCAGCGGGCCATTGGATGACGCCCTGGTACACCGCATTGCGGCCGGTCTGGGCCTGCAGCCCAACGACATCGTGCAACACCAGTGGGTGGACAACGGCCCGGGCTGGGCGGCGGTGATGCTGGCGTCGGCGCAAGCTGTTCGCGCCGTCACGTTCGACTGGCCTGCCCTGGGCGACCTGAAGCTGGGCCTGGTGGGCGCCTGGCCTGCGGGGCATGGCGCCTTTTATGAAGTGCGCGCCGTGGTGGGCACGGGCAACAGCGGCTACGAAGACCCGGTCACCGGCAGTCTGAACGCCAGCCTGGCGCAATGGCTCATCGGCACCGGTTTTGCAGCGCCGCCCTACCGCGCCACGCAGGGCCATTGCCTGCAACGGTCTGGTGTGGTGCACATTGACCAGCACGGTGACACGGTCTGGGTCGGTGGCGACGTGGCGGTGTGCATCGACGGCCAGGTGACGCTGCCATGAGCGCAGCGCCAGGCCTGGCGGTCGACCACCTGGTGGTGGCCGCGCACACCCTGGCCCAAGGTGTGCAATGGTGCAAAACGACCCTGGGCGTTACACCCGGCCCGGGCGGCGAGCATCCGCTGATGGGCACCCACAACCGGCTGCTCAGCGTGGCCACGGACACGTTTGCGCTGGCCTACTTTGAGATCATCGCCATCAACCCGGCGGCACCGGGGCCACGCGACAACCGCAAACGCTGGTTTGGCCTGGACGACCCCCAACTGCAGCAACGGCTGGCCGAACAGGGCCCGCAGCTGGTGCACTGGGTAGCCCGCACCGGGTCAATGGCCTTTCACCGCTGGCGCCTGATTGAACTGGGTTACCGACCCGGACAACCCGTGGCCGCCAGCCGGCCCACACCGCAGGGTTTGTTGCAGTGGAAAATCTTGCTGCGCCCCGACGGCATGCTGATGGCGCAGGGCGCCGTGCCCACCTTGATTGAATGGCAAGGGCCGCATCCGGTGCAGTCCATGCCGGCCAGCGGTGTGACGCTGTCCGGTCTGCAAGTGGCCGGCAGGCTGTCGCCAGCGGCCCGGCGAATGCTCCAGGCGCCGGGCGTGGAAACTGTTGAAAGCGGCAGCGGGTCCAGCCCCTCGGCACTGGCACTGACCGCCACACTGCAGACGCCGCTGGGCCCGCGCCAGCTCTGCACCGCCGTATGACCGACCGCATGACCGAAGAACTGTTTCGCGACAACGCCTCGCTGCTGCACTGCGAAGCCCGTGTGCTGCACGTGGACGAACACGGCCTGGTGCTGGACCGCACCGTGTTCTACCCGCAAGGTGGTGGGCAGGCTGGCGACGCCGGCACGCTGCGCAGCGCCAGCGGTGCAATGCTGACCATCATCGACACACAAAAGCACCCGAAAAATCCGGGTGAAATCGTTCACGTGCCCGACCCGGCCGCCGACCTGCCCGCCTTTCTGCCCGGCACGTTGGTGCAGGCGCAGGTTGACGGCCCGCGCCGCCGGGCGCACCGCCGGTTCCACACTGCCACGCATCTGCTGTGCGCACTGGTGCCGCACCCGGTGGACGGCTGCAGCATCACGGCGGCCTACGCGCGGCTGGATTTCCACATGAACGAGCCGCTGGACAAAACGGCGCTGACCGAGGGCCTGGCCCGTCTGGTGGCCGGTGCGCACCCGGTGCGGCACCGCTGGATCAGCGAGGCCGAGCTGGACGACAACCCGGGACTGGTACGCAGCATGCGGGTGCAGCCCCCCCGTTCAGCCGACGGGCGGGGTCGCATCCGCGTGGTGGAGATCGAGGGTGTTGACCAACAACCTTGCGGCGGCACCCATGTGGACAACAGCGCCGATGTGGGCGCTGTGGTGGTGACCAAGCTCGAAAAGAAGTCTGCCATGACACGGCGGGTGGTGCTGGGTTTTGCACCGCCCGGGGGCTGACCCGCCGGGCCGACGCTACGGCTTACTTGTTGCGGAAGTTGTCATGGCAGTCCTTGCAGGCCCCGCCGGCCTCGCCAAACGCCGTTTTCAATTGATCCAGGCTGTTGGTCTTGGCGGCCGCCTGCAGCTTGGCCACGGCCTCCTGCATCTTCTTGGCGGCGGCATCAAAGTCGGCGCGGTCGCTCCAGACCTTGGTGGTGGGTGTGCCCTTGGTGGTGCCTTCGGTGCCGGGCACAAAGCCGGCAAAGGGCAGCATGGACATGGTGGCCACAATGTCGGCATTGGCGGCGGCGGCTGCACCGTCAAAAGGCACCTTGCCGGTGGCCATGGCGCCCAGCCGGCCGAAGTGCGTGCCCATCACCGTGAAGGCCGACTTGCGGTACTTCACGGCGTCTTCGGGCTTCTGAAACTGTGCAGCAGCAGGCAGCGACGCCATCAGGGCGCAAGCGCCCGCCACGGTGGCTGCGGTGGCTTTCCATGAACTCATCAAGGTCTCCAGGTGAAAAAGGACGGTGGCGAACACGCGGGATTGCGGCGTCGCTGCTGGCATGTACGCACAAAGCCTGCCAGACATTCCAGTATCTGTGTTTTGCCCCGGGCTTGCCGTGGCTACCCGGCACCGACCTGGGGAAAGAGCGCCCCGGAGCGGCCCTTGATTTGCGGTATGGTTGTGCACGATGCATTCGCACAGCGTGACAGCCACCCGGGTATGGGACCTGCCCACCCGGCTGTTCCACGGCTTACTGGCCGTGGCCGTGGTACTGCTGGTGGCCACCGCCAAGATCGGCGGCGACGCCATGGTCTGGCACTTCAGGCTGGCGTACACCGTGATGGGTCTGCTGCTGTTTCGCATCGTCTGGGGCCTGGTGGGCGGCCACTGGTCGCGGTTTGCACAATTCATCTACAGCCCCAGCACGGTGTGGCGTTACCTGCGCGGCCAGACCCGTGACGACGAACACCTGGATGTGGGCCACAACCCCCTGGGCAGCTTTTCCGTCCTGGCCATGCTGGCCCTGCTGTCGGCGCAAGTGGCCACTGGCCTGGTGGCCGACGACGAGGTGGCCACCGTGGGCCCCTTGAACAAGCTGGTGTCCACTGAAACCGGGCTCCTGGCCACCAGCTGGCACAAAAGCTGGGGGCAGTGGCTGATCCTGGGCCTGGTGGGCCTGCATGTGCTGGCCATCATCGTCTACCAACGGCGCAAGAAAGATCTGGTACGCCCCATGGTGCTGGGCGACCGGGCCTTGCCGGCCGGCACCCCGGCCAGTGCTGACGGCCCGCCGCAGCGCCTTCTGGCCGCCGTGCTGATGGCGCTGAGTGCCGCCACCGTGTGGTGGGTGGTGAACCTGGGTGGGTAGCCGCCCCGCTCTTTGCAGCATCCCCAGCGACGTGCCCGCGCAAGCCGAAGAACCCGAACCCGCGCGCATCGACTTGGTGCCCGCTGAAACCGCGCAGCAGCTGCAGGCCGTGCGCGCTTTGTTTGTGGACTACGCCGAGTCCCTGGCAGTGGACCTGTGTTTCCAGAACTTCGAACAGGAGCTGGCCGCGTTGCCCGGCGACTACGCGCCGCCCCTGGGTGCGCTGCTGCTGGCCCTCGTTGACGACCAGCCCGCCGGCTGCGTGGCCATGCGCATGCTGCCCGACAGCGACCACACCAATGCCTGCGAAATGAAACGCCTGTTTGTGCGCAAGCCCTTCCGCCGCTTTGGCCTGGGCCGGCTGCTGACACAAAAACTGATGGACGTGGCCCACCAGGCCGGGCATTCCTGCATGCTGCTGGACACCCTGGACGACATGGAAGCCGCGCGCGGCCTGTACGCTTCGCTGGGCTTCTTCGAGATCGAACCCTATTACTTCAACCCCATCGCCGGCGCGCATTACCTGAAGGTGATGCTCGACGCGCCTGGGGCCCATTGGTAAAGCCCGTCCAGCCTGTAAACGGGTTCACTGCAGCACCCTGACATGACACAAAACAAGAACACACCGCTTGAACTGCGCAACGGCGCACTGCGCCTGGTCCTGCGCCCCGACCTGGGGGGCTGCATGGCCGGCCTGTGGCTGGGCGACCTGCCGGTTCTGCGCAGCACCGACGCGGCAGCCCTCGCCACGTCGCGCCTGTCGGCGGGCTACCCCCTGGTGCCCTATTCCAATCGGCTGGGTTATCGGCGCTTTCGCTGGCAGGGGCACGACTACACCACGCAGGCCAACTTTGACGACAACCCGCACTCGGTACACGGTGTGGGCTGGCAGCGCCCCTGGCAGGTGGACAGCAGCAGTGCCACCGAGGCCGAGCTGTCGTACACCCACGTTGCCGACGCCGACTGGCCCTTTGCCTTTGCCGTGCGCCAGCGTTTTGTGCTCAGTGCCGAAGCGCTGGAAGTGCACCTGGCCTTCACCAACCTGGACAACCAGCCCCAGCCCGTGGGGCTGGGCTGGCACCCTTACTTCCCCAAACGCAGCCGCAGTCGGTTGCACATCGAACTGACCGACCGCTGGGAAAGCGACGACAGCGGCCTGCCCACACGCAAGGTACCGCAGCCGGGCATCGACGGCGACGTCACGCACCTGGCCTTTGACAATTGCTTTGAAGGCTGGAGCGGTGCGGCACGCATCCGCGACGAAAAGCTCTCGATGCGCCTGACGTCTTCGCTGCCTTACCTGGTGGTGTTCACCCCCGACACCAAGCCCTATTACTGCGTCGAGCCGGTCAGCCACGTCAGCAACGCCATCCACATGACCAACCCCGCCGCGCATGGCTTGCGCACGGTGGCGCCACAGGCGACGGTAGACGCGTGGATGAAGCTGGAAGTCAGCGCGACATGACCCTTGCTGCGGCGACACGGCAGCCCGCGCTGCAGTGGCAGGCGCTGCCCGTGCCGCCTTCCCTGCTGGGCGAATCCCCTGTGTGGCACCCGGACGAAGCAGCGCTGTACTGGTGCGACATCCCGGGCAAGGTGCTGCACCGCTGGCACCCGGCCCAGGCGCGGCACGACCAGTGGCCACAAGACAGCGAGCCCGCCAGCATCGCGCCACGCCCGGGTGGCGGCCTGCTGCTGGCCCGGCGCGACGGGCTGTTCCACTTTGACACTTCAAAGGGCAGCCTGGAGCTGCTGTGCGAGCCACCTTACGACCCGGCACAGGAACGCTTCAACGACGGCAAGGCCGACGCCCAGGGCCGTTTCTGGGTGGGCACCATCTACGAACCCCGCAAGCCGCCGCTGGCGGGGCTCTACTGCTGGGCCGGTCGTGAGCTGAAGCGGCTGCTGACTGACATCACCGTGAGCAACGGCCTGGCCACCAGCCCCGACGGCCAGACGCTGTACCGCAGCGACACCACCAGCCACCGCATCTTTGCGCACGCTTTGCATGCCACTGAAACAAAATTGGGCCCGGCCCGGGTTTTTGCCGAATTCGACAAACGTCAGCCGGACCAGGCGCTGGACAGCTACGGCGGCCGACCCGACGGCGCGGCCGTGGACAGCGAAGGCCACTACTGGGTGGCGATGTTTGAAGGCCAGCGGCTGCTGCGCCTGTCGCCCAGCGGCGCCGTCGTGCAAGACAACCCGCTGCCCGTGCGCTGCCCCACCATGCCCTGCTTTGGAGGCCCCGACCTGAAAACGCTGTACCTGACCACGGCCCGCCAGGGCAGGCCTGCTGAAGAGCTGACGCAGCAACCGCTGGCCGGCTGCGTGCTGAGCGCGCGGGTGGACGTGGCGGGCCTGCCAGTCAACTTCTCAAGATGAGTGCATTGCTGGCGCGCCAGGACATCCTGGCCCGACTGCGACAGGGCCCGCCCGGCGGCACCTGGGACCTGGTGGTCATTGGCGGCGGCGCGACCGGCCTGGGTGTGGCGCTGGACGCTGCCGTGCGCGGGCTGACCGTGGCGCTGGTGGAGTCGCACGACTTTGCATCGGGCACCAGTTCACGCGCCACCAAGCTGGTGCACGGCGGTGTGCGCTACCTGGCGCAGGGCAACATCAGCCTGGTGCGCGAGGCGCTGCACGAACGCACGCGGCTGCTGGCCAACGCGCCCCATGTGGCGCAGCGCCTGCCCTTTGTGATGCCGGGCTATCACTTCTGGGAACGGGGCTTCTACGGCGCCGGCCTGAAAGCCTATGACGCCTTGGCCGGGCGCCAGGGTCTGGGTAGCACCGAATGGCTGAGCACGGCCCGCACCCGGAGTCTGATGCCGGGCGTACAGCCCCAGGGTCTGTGGGGCGGTGTGCGCTACTGGGACGGCCAGTTCGACGATGCGCGGCTGGCCGTCGTGCTGGCCCGCACCGCCGCGGCGCGTGGCGCGGTGCTGCTGAACCACATCGCGGCCGAATCGTTGCTGCGCAACGGCGACAAGGTCAGCGGCGTGCAGGTGCGTTGCCGTGAAAGTGGCGAGGCCATCAGCCTGCCGGCGCGTTGCGTGGTCAACGCCACCGGCGTGTGGGTGGACGCCGTGCGCGAAATGGACCGTGACCAGAGCGCCAGCGGCGAAGCCCTGCGCCCCCTGGTAGCCCCCAGCCAGGGTGTGCACCTGGTGGTCGACCGCGCCTTCATGCCCGGCCTGCACGCCATGCTGGTACCCAAGACGGCCGACGGTCGCGTGCTGTTTGCCGTGCCCTGGCTGGGCAAGACCATCCTGGGCACCACCGACACACCGCGCGCCGACCTGCCACGCGACCCTAAGCCCTTTGCCAGCGAAGTGCAGTTCATCCTGGGCGAAGCTGCACGTTATCTGGCGCGTGCGCCGCAGCGCAGCGACGTGCGCTCAGTCTGGGTGGGCATGCGGCCGCTGGTCAAGCCCACGGGCGAAGACGCCGGCAATACCCAGGCGCTGTCGCGCGAACACACGGTGCTGGTGGCGGCGTCGGGCCTGGTCACGGTGACGGGCGGCAAGTGGACCACGTACCGCGCCATGGCCGAAGACGTGCTGGACCGCTGCATGGACAGCGGCCTGCTGCCGCGACGGCCTGGCGATGTCACCACCCAGCTGCCGCTGCTGGGTGCCGCGCCGGGCCGGCCGATCGGCGAAGCGCCGGGAGAACACCTGTACGGCAGCGAGGCCGAACTGCTGCGCAGCCTGCCCGGCGCCCAGCACTGGCTGTGGCGCGACGCCGAAAGCGGCCAGGGCGGCCTGAGCGAAGCCATGGTGCGTTTTGCGGTGCGGTATGAGATGGCCCGCACGGTGGAAGACGTGCTGGCGCGCCGCTGCCGGCTGCTGTTCCTGGACGCGGCCGAGGCGGCACGGCAGGCCGACGCGGTGGCCGCGGTGATGGTGCAGGAACTGGGCAGGCCGGTCGAGACTGCCCAGTTCAAGACATTGGCCGAGCAATACCAGGCGCTGCCCTGAGGCAGCGCGCCTTAGCCGGCCTCATCGTCAGCCGACCAGCCAGCACCAACGCGCCGACCCAGACGCTTCGTCCGACCGTTACGGCCTGCGCGGCGGCGACGACCTCGGAGCCTGACAGGCGGACTTGCTCCGCAATCGCGCCAGGAATCGGACGAGCTTGCCCTCACAGGCGCCCTATGGCGGGGCGACTGCCGAGTGCCGAGTGCCGATCCATTGCGTTGTTACGGGTTTGCTCTTTTTAAGGGTTTACCCGTCATTTAAATGGGGGGTCAAAAGTCCTGAAAGCCCCCGAAACCCTGGTTTTAGGGGGTGAACAACCTCGACAAAGGAGTAGGTTTCCATCCTTGCGCCAACAGCGCAGACACGCAGCGCCGGGCGGCCCTGCGGACATTTGCAGGAGCCTGCCATGAGCTTCTCACTCGGTGATTTTTTCCCCCTCAAGGGATCGCGGCGCGCCGCCAACTTGGCCCACGTGCCATCCGCGGGGGTCAGCCGTTCAGGCGCAGGCAAGGCGAGGTCCAAGCGCTCGCGCTTTGTCCTCGAGCCGATGGAGTCTCGTGTGCTGCTGTCGGCAGACGCCTTCATGACCGGCATCACCGCCAACCTGACCGAGGGCTTGACGGCGGTCGGCACCGAAATCAACGAGGTGCTTGCCACGGACCCGCTGTTCAATGGCTATGTACCGGGGGTGGTCGAACTGCGCACCATGGGTGACGATACGCGGGAGGTCAGCCCGACGTTTGGCGAGGCGATGAGCATCAGCGTGGATGTTGCGATCGCGGATGCGCCGGCTGCGCTCCAGTTCGATCCGACCGGCAAGTCGCTGGCTGACCGCTTCAACTATTTATCCTCGGGACCCTTGGACATCGCCTATAACTTCTATGGCGATACTGCCGGCGATGAAGCCGCGCTGCGAGCGATGGACATCGACCTCGACGGGCAGGTGGCAGTCGACGAAGCCTTCAAGGTGCTCATCGTCGGGCGACTGCAGAATTACCTGGCAGATCCACTCACGATCGTCGTCGACCAGCCAGGGACCGACGCCGCTATCGACGCCGTCGATCTCGGCATCCAGGTGGCGAACAAGATCGAGACCTTTGGCACATCGCCGCTATCCCGACTCTTCGACCGTGTCCAGATCGACGTTGTCGGTGTCACGTCGACGGTCAAGAACGATGCACTGACCTGGGACGCCGACCTTGCGATCAGCGTGATCCAGCGCGACCGTTTTGACCTCGGCTACGAAGCCGACA
>JAHECB010000172.1 GCA_024641925.1 Betaproteobacteria bacterium | reverse complement strand
CTGGTCCGCGTCGGCCACACCATCTTCACCAGAAACCATCCGCAGCGCCACGTTGACACTGGCCACGCGCGACCAGTCGGTAACCGCAGCAGCCGCCCGATACACGTCGGCGTAACCATCGCCATCCGTGTCGACGCCAAACGTGAACAAGATCGCTTCGATCTGCGACAACAGGGCCACGGTCTGGTCGCTGGACGTGGTCAGGTTGCGCGTGCGGCAGCGCAATTCACCCGACACCAGGGACAGCGTCTGCCAAAGATCGTTGTCGGGATTGATGGTGTTGCCCAGGCAATCCAGCAGGCCCGTGTCGCTGTTGTTCAGGCCCTGGAACCGCACCGTCACCTCGGTGCCCGCCGCGTTGCCAGCGACAACGCTGCCCGCAGTCAGAAACGGCGAAGCGCCGGCAGGAAAAATGGCCTGCAACGACCGCTCCCGGTTGCCCCGGTAGCCTGCCTTTCGGATCTCGCGCGCCAGCAGTTCGGTGGCGAAGCGGCCGGTGGCCTGCATTTCCAGCAACTGGCGCTCGGCGCGGCTGGTCTGTCGAGAACCCACCACCAGATTACTCACACTGGCGATCAGCATCAGGCCCAGCGCCAGCCCGACGAGGATCTCGACCAGCGAGATGCCGCGTTGCCGGCGGCAGGTCACAGCCGCGCCTCGAAGGTGAAGCTCAGCGGCGCTGTGATCTGGTCGGCGCGTTCGGTCCATCGCAGCACCAGACGCACCGTGCTGTCCGCTGCCACGATCACACTGCCGCTGCCACCTGGCAGGCTCTCGGTGATGCGCTGGCGCCATTGCGCCAGATCCACCTCGGCCACCGTCGCGGGTGTGGCAGGGGCGGCCGCGTCGATGGCCAGGTTGTATTGGCCCGCGGCGGCGCGCACCGGGTTGGCGCGCAAGCGATCCATCATGTCGGCGGCGTGCATGGACGCCGTCGCCCGTGCGTTCGACTGCCCGGTGTACTTCAGCGCCGCCGCTTTCAGGCCGACCATGCCCAGCAGACCCACCGACAGCAGCAGCATCGAGATCAGCACCTCGATCAGCGTGGTGCCGCGCTGCGATGGGTGACGGCGCCAGAAGGGCTTTCGCTTCAGCACTTCTCGACCGCTGCGGTGGCCATGCCGGCGCCATTGAGCGTGATGCGTCGGGCGTGGGGCGACTGGCAGACCCTGAAGCTGCCGCTGGCGGGGCCCGCGGCGGTGCGCACCAATCCTTGAGGTGAATAGGCCACCCAGTTACCCAGGTTGCCCGCGACTTCAACGGTCGATCCCTGCGTCGTGTCCCCGATGCGCAGCACGGTATCGGTGCCATCCACCACCCCGGCCGCGTTGCCGCCAACATGGACGTTGTCGATAAAAACCAGCCAGCCATCCGCCCAGCTGCCATTGGCGCTGCAAGATGGGTTGACCACCTTGGGCGCGGTGGAAGGGCAAAGGGCCACGCGCACCCCTCGGCGCAAGGATTCGCTGCGCGCGTAGGCCAGCGCGTTCTGAAGTTCGGCCCCCTGGGTGGTGACGCGGGTGCTGCGACCCCATTGGCCAAACTGCGGCGCCATGATCGCCATCGCAATGACCATCACGGTCAGGGTCACCATCAGCTCGATCAGGGTCATGCCGGACTGTCGGCCAGCGCCCGACGGCGAACTGAAGAGGCTGGAGCCTGGGCGATGGGTTGGGGTGGACATGTGGCGAACGAGGACGACGACATCTTGGGTATCGGCACCGCGGCGTTGAACTTGAGGCAGTTCACGAAGAAACAAGGGCGCTCGAAGCGGCAGCGCCTTGTCCAGGGGTGTGGCGGCAAGGCGGTCGTTGGCGCGCCTGTGCGTGATGGCTCCAGCCAGGGCCGTTTCAAGCGCCGTGCCTGTTTTCAAGAAGTTGACCGGTGAGCCATCACCGGCCTGTTGCGACGCCGGGGTGGCGCTTACCCTGCCCGCTCGCCGACCGCGTTGAAGCCGCGACCCCGAGAGGTCAGCACCTCATCCCCGGCCAAAGTCAGCCGCTGCCGCAGTTCGGTCTTCAACACCTTGCCGTAGTTGTTCTTGGGCAGCGCCGGCACCTGCAGATAGCGCTTGGGCCGCTTGAAGCGCGCCAGATGTTCCAGACAGTGCCGGTCCAGCGCGGTGGTGTCCCAGGCCGCATCGGCTTGCAGCACCACAAAGGCCACCACCACTTCACCCCATTCGGCATCGGCGGCGCCCACCACGGCCACCTCGGCCACACCGGGTGCCGTCAGCAGCACCTCCTCCACTTCGCGCGGGTAGATGTTGCTGCCGCCGCTGATCAAGAGATCCTTGCTGCGGTCCTTCAGCGTCAGGAAGCCGCTGTTGTCCAGCACCCCCATGTCGCCGGTGAACAGCCAACCGTCCTTGATGGCCGCTGCGGTGGCGACCGGATCGGCCCAGTAGCCGGCCATCACCGTGTCGCCCTTGACCAGCACCTCGCCCACCGTGCCGCTGGGCAGTGGCTGGCCCTGTGAGTCGGCCACCCGCACCTGCACGGGTGTCTGCGCCACACCCACACTGGCCAGGCGCTGGGCATGCTGCGGGTGGGCGTGGTCCTGCAGGTGGTGACGCTGCAGCGCTGTGGCCACCATGGGCGTTTCGCCCTGGCCGTAGATCTGCACAAAGCGCGGCCCCATCACGCGCAAGGCCCGCTGGATGTCGGCGGCATACATGGGCGCGCCGCCGTAGACGATGGTCTTGAACGACGCCGCAGCGTCGTCAGGGCTCAGGCCCATCGATTCGGCATGGTCGATCAGTCGCTTGACGATGGTGGGCGCCGCAAAGGTGGTCAGCGGCCCCAAGGCGCGACCCAGCGCAAACAGTTCGGCCGGGTCGACGCCACCGCTGGCCGGCACGACATGGCGCGCACCCGCCATCAGGTGCGGGATGGCGTACAGCCCACAACCGTGCGACATGGGCGCGGCATACACCATGTTGTCAACCGCCTGCACGGTGTCGACGTCGACCGCATAAGTCAGGCCCATGGTCATCAGGTTGCGCTGCGTGATCATCACGCCCTTGGGTCGGCCCGTGGTGCCGCTGGTGTAGAACAGCCAGGCCAGGTCTTCGGGCGCACGTTCGGCCACGGGCACCTGTTGCCAGGGCAGCCGCGGCTGCAACAAGCTGTCGGCGGCGGCCGAATCGATGTCGACCTGATGCAACACCCCTGGCAAGGCCGCCGGCGCCATGTCAGCCGATACAAAGGCCCAGCGCGCACTGGCGTTGCCGGCAATCCACGCCACCTCGCGCGGGTGCAGCTTGGCATTCACCGGCAACACGGTGGCACCAGCCCACCACACACCCCACAGCAGTTCCAGGTAACGCGGGTGGTTGTGCATGAAGATCAGCACCCGGTCGCCGGGCACCAGCCCGCCAGCGCGCAAGTGGCTCGCCAGCGCAGCGCTGCGGTCTGCCCATTGGCGGTGGCTGGCCCACACGGCTGTACCGCGCAGCACGGCGGGCGCGTCGGGCTGCAGCCGCGCTTGACGGATCAAGAGATGGACCAGGCTCATGATGGGGGGGCTGGCGCTTGACTGGATCAAGCCGAACTTTTCTTCTTGAAGCGCAAGACAGCCATCATGCCGCAGACGATGTTCGTCGCGTGGCAAGCGCCCGGCGTGGCCGCGCTGCAGGCCTGGCTCGTCAAGTGGTGCCCGCCAGCATGCCTTCGACCAGCACCTGCACCGCCAGCGCTTCGTCGGCCGTCGCCAACTTGTGCGACTGGCCGGACAGCCATCGGTCGACCTCGGTCAATTGACGCTGCAAAGCGCTGAGGCGCGGGTCTTCACCGGTGGTCCAGTCAAAGGCCGGCAACCAGGGCCCGCCGTCTGACCGCCACAGCTGGTAGAACTCGCGGAACTGGTGGCTGCGCTTGCTGCCCCGCACGGTCACCTCTTGCCGGTCGGGCTGCCGCCCGCCGGTGGTGCCCAGCACCGACACCGGCCTGCCGTCGGCGGTTTCCAGGCGTGCCAGGATGTCCAGTTCACACAGGCTGGTGTCGCTGGGGAAGCGCGGCGCGGCATGGCGCAAGGTCAAGGGGCCCAGAAAACGACCCGCCAGAAACAGGAAGTGCGAAATCACCTCGCGCGTGTAGCCACCTTCGGCGCGTTGCCGCAGCCAGTCGGCTTCGATCTGCCAGGCGCGCGGCCACGACGGGTAGGTGACCACAATGTCTATGCCCAGCAAGTCGCCGGTTTCGCCCGCGTCGATGGCGCGCCGCAGTTCTTCAAACCCGCGTGAAGCAGCCTGGGTGAAGTTCACCACACCGGGCAGCCGGGCCGTTTTCAAGCGAGCGACCAGGTCATGGCTTTCTGCGTTGTCGGTACCCAGGGGCTTTTCCATGAAAACACCCTGACCCGCTGCGGCAGCCGCCAGGGCATAGGCCTTTCGCGGGCCCGGCGGGCACGCCAGGTAGACCACATCGGCGCCCACCGTGGCTGCGGCAGCGCTGTGGGCCATCGGCACCTGCGGCGCCATGGCGAGTGCCTTGGCTACCGATGCAGCCGCAGGGTCCCAGGCCCCCGTGACCTGAAACTTCGGGTGCAGCAAAGCGTTTTCCAGCATGCGCCGGCCCATGATGCCGAGGCCGATGATGGCGATCTTGTTGGTCATGAAAGTATCCTGTTCACAGCCCCGTAGTCTAGGCGCAGTGGCCTGGGCGTCGGTCAATCCGGGCCGTTCAATCGGCCACGCGCGGCACCATGTCGCGGCGCTCGGCCAGCCGCAAGGCGGCCACGGCTGACGCCGCCAGGCCGCAGGCTGCAGCCAGCCACAACACCGGTCGAAAGCCCCAGGCCGTGCCCAGCACGGCCCCCAGCCCCGCGCCCGCCAGCAGCGCCAGTTGCCCGGCAGTGCGCACACCGGCGTCGGCACGTGCCAGCAAGGCGGGTTCAACGGCGGTCTGGCGCAAGGTGCGGTCGTGCACGTCATGCAGCGTGTGTCCTGCATCACCCACCACCTGGTGCGCCGCCAACCAGGCCAACGCCACCCAGCCCGCACCTTGCGCCATGGGTATGCAGGCCAAGCCCACCGCAAAGGCCAGCAGACCCAGGGCCATGGTGCGGCCGGGGCCCCAGGCCCTGCCCAAGGCGGGGGCCACGGCAGCACCCAGGACCGCACCCAGTCCGCCCATGGCGGCCACCATGCCCAGTTGGCTGGTGGGCAAACCGAGGTCGCGTGTTGCAAACAGGGTGTAGACGGTACCGGTCAGTGCAAAGGCCAGTGCACCCAAGGCTTCGATCATGGCCAGCGCACGCAGGCCCGGATGCTGGGCCACCACCCGCAGGCCCTGTCGTGATTCGATCAGCATCTGGCGCAGCGCTGCGCGCCAGTTGGCGGGCGCCGCCGGGTCATGCCCTGGCGTGCTGCCGGCCTGACGCGCCGGTGCAATTTCTGGTACCCCCCGCAGACACAGTGCGGACACCAGATAGCTGCAGCCGTCCAATGCCAGCGACCAGGTTGCACCCAGGCCCTGGTACAGCCAACCGCCCGAGGCAAAGGCCGCGGTTTCTGACAGGCTGCCCACCATCGACAAACGGGCATTGGTGCGCGCCAGGTCAGCGGTCTGCACCGCCTGGGCGATCCATGCCGAGCGCGCCATCTCGAAGGCCATGGTCAACACACCCGTTGCCGCCGCCGCCAGCACCAACAAGGCAAAACTGACCCAGCCCTTCCAGGCGGCCCAGGCCAACAGCAGCAGCAACGCCGCCCGCGCGGTGTCGGCCAGCAACATCACCGCACGTTTGCCCCGGCGGTCCACCCAGGCGCCCAGCAGCAACGCACCCAGCGTACCGGCCAGTACATCGGCCACCAGCAGCAAGGCCATCTGCGCGGCGCTGGCCTGCAACGCAATGGCGGCCAGCCAGGGTATGGCCAGTCGGCTGAGCATGCTGCCGAAGTTTGAAACGCCTTCGGCGGCAACCACGCGGTGTACGCCGGTTCGATTCATGCGTGTCATTTTGGGGGGCCGCAGAGCGTCACAACCGGTGCGCAGCCCACCAAAGGGTTGCAGGTTGCGCCACTGAATCGGTCATCGCCAGGCCCGACAATCAAGAGATGCCCACTTCGCACACCCCCACCGACCCACGCGGCGCCGCCTACGCCATCGGCGCCTTTGTGCTGTGGGGCCTGTTCCCGTTGTACTTTCACCTGGTGCGCGCCGTGCCGCCTCTGGAACTGGTGCTGCAACGCGCAGCCTGGTCGCTGGTGTTCCTGCTGGCGGTGCTGGCCCTGCGAGGCCAATGGGCCTGGCTGGGTGAATCGCTGCGGCAACCCCGGCGTCTGCGGCTGTTTGCCTTGACCGGCGCACTCATCATCGGCAACTGGCTGGTTTACGTCTACGCCATGCAAAGCCAGCGTGTGGCCGAAGCCAGTCTGGGCTATTTCATCAACCCGCTGGTGAGTGTGTTGCTGGGCGTGGTGGTGTTGAAAGAAAAACTGCGCCCGCTGCAGAAGCTGGCCGTGGCCGTGGCGGCAGCAGGCGTGCTGTGGCTGACGCTGATGAGCGGGCGGCTGCCCTGGATTGCTTTGGTGCTGGCCGTCAGCTTTGGCCTGTACGGCCTGCTGCGCAAGACCGCCAGCCTGGGCGCACTGGAAGGCCTGGCCCTGGAAACCCTGATCTGGGCACCACTGATGCTGCCGGCGCTGTGGTGGATCACCACGCAACACAACGGCGCGCTGGCCAGTGGCCCGCCTTCGCTGGTGGCCTGGCTGCTGCTGGCCGGGCCGCTGACCGCCCTGCCCTTGCTGCTGTTTTCAGCCGGTGCGCGGCGCCTGCCGCTGAGCACCCTGGGCATGGTGCAGTACGTGTCGCCCACGCTGCAGCTGGTGCTGGCCTTGTGGGTCTTTCACGAGCCCTTTTCGCCGCAGCGGCTGCTGGGTTTTGCCCTGATCTGGACGGCGCTGGCCATCGTCAGTGCGGACGCCTTCCGGGCACGGGCTGGCCGATCCGCGGCGCTGGTTCCTGCAACCGGCGCGGCAACGGCCGCCGCGGTCAGCTCGGCACAGTCGCCACGCGGCTGAGTGGCCACGACACCAACCGACTGTCATTACCATGACACCCATGAACCTGCCTACACCCTGCGCGCTGCTGGACCTGCAGCGCATGCAAAACAACATCCAGCACATGCAAACGCGCCTGTCCGGCCTGGGCGTGCGCCTGCGCCCGCATGTCAAGACCGCCAAGAGC
Organism: Betaproteobacteria bacterium; assembly: GCA_024641925.1. Taxonomy (GTDB): domain Bacteria; phylum Pseudomonadota; class Gammaproteobacteria; order Burkholderiales; family Burkholderiaceae_C; genus Rubrivivax. The sequence continues at coordinate 3,338 of JAHECB010000172.1, read as the reverse complement.
GTGCCGGTTGCGCGCCTGCAGCAGCAGGCCGGCAGCCAGGGCATCACGGTGTCCACGCTGAAAGAAGCGCAGGTGTTTTTTGACGCCGGCTTTGACGACGTGCTGTATGCCGTGTGCATCACCCCCGACAAACTGCCAGCGGTGCGCGCATTGCGTGAACGCGGTTGCCGGCTGACGGTGCTGGTGGACTCGGTGGCCGCCGCCACCTCACTGGCAGCGGCGCAGCACGACGGCCATGTCTTTGACGCGATGATCGAAATCGATACCGACGGCCACCGCGCCGGCATCACGCCCGACAACCCGGTGTTGCTGGACGTGGGCCGTGCGCTGGTGCAGGGTGGTGCCCACCTGAAAGGCGTGATGACCCATGCCGGCGCCAGCTACGAATGCCGCACGCCGCACGCGCTGCAGGCCATGGCCGAGCAGGAACGCAGCCGCTGCGTGCAGGCCGCCACGGCGCTGCGCCAGGCCGGCATGGCCTGCCCCGAAGTCAGTGTGGGCAGCACGCCCACGGCCCTGTCGGCTGTGCACCTGGAAGGCGTGACCGAGGTGCGCGCCGGTGTCTACGTGTTCCACGACCTGGTGATGCACGGCGTGGGCGTGTGCCGCATCGACGACATTGCGCTGTCGGTCCTGTGCACCGTCATCGGACACCAGGCCGAGAAGGGCTGGGTGCTGGTCGACGCCGGCTGGATGGCCATGAGCCGCGATCGCGGCACGCAGGCGCAAGCGGTGGACTTCGGTTACGGCGCCGTCTGCGACGAACAAGGCCAGCTGATCAACGGCCTGGTGATGAGCGGCGCCAACCAGGAACACGGCATCCTGTCATGGCGTGATGGGCTCGGCGACGGTGCGCCGATGAGCCAGCGTTTTCCCATCGGCAAGCGACTGCGTATCCTGCCCAACCATGCCTGCGCCACTGCAGCGCAGTTCCCGGTTTATCAGGTTCTGGGCGCGGCTGAAGGCGTTCAGGAATGGACGCGGTTTTCGGGCTGGTAGGCCGCAAGTCATATCAACACAGCGCTGCAGGCGCGTGCTTCGGATCGTGGCGTGATTCAGACCTCGAGACGACAGCAGCAACAAACGATGCGCAACCATCGTCCGCTCAGAGGTGACGGCGCCCCTGTCGGCAGCGGCCAACTGCCGTTGTGATGCGCCGCCCTTGAAAGGCGACAGCGGCCATTGGCTTGTGAAGTTGACAACTGAAAACGTCTTGAACGCAAACTGATTCGGTCAGGCACAGCGTGCCGTCGTCAAAAAGAGGCTCGTGGCAGTGTTCCTCTGCCTGTGGGATCCGGAGCTGTCAGCGTTTGGACCTGACCCCCTTGTCCATTTTTTTGGGGGGGGAGCGGGTTTTCCTATTTGCGCGACACACGCGCCCAGCCTATTGTCTGGCTCGTCGGTAGCCGGCCTCCCTTCGGCTACCGTTTGCGCGAGGCAGGCATCTGGCTCAGGTGTGCTTCGCGGGTACCAACTCCCCGATGCACTTCAAGAGGTTCCCCATGATGAAAGCAGAGATCGCTCGCGCTGGCGCCCTTGTGGCGGTGTCATTGGTTGCCACCAGCGGTGTGTTCGCCGCCGACTGGCTTGTCGGTGGCCACGACGACAAGAACTCGCGCTACCAGTCGGAAGAGAAGCGCATCAGCCCCGCGACTGTCGGCAACCTGACATTGCGCTGGAGCACCAGCACCAGTGGCGACGTCACCGCCAGTCCGACCATCGACGGCGACTTCCTCTACTTCCCCGACTCGGCGGGCTTTCTCTACAAGGTGAACAAGGCGACCGGCGCCATTGTCTGGAAGAAGCCGGTCTCGAATTACACCGGCATCGCGGGCGACTTTGCCCGTTCGGCACCGGCGGTCTCAGGCGATGCGCTGATCCTGGGCAACCAGAGCGGCAAGTTCCTCGGCGCCACGTTCGGCCAGCCGAATCCGCAGGCGGCACGGGTGTTCGCGGTCAACAAGAACACCGGCGCCCCGATATGGTCGACGCAGGTCGACTCGACGCCATTGTCCATAGCAACCCATTCGCCCATCCTGGCCGACGGCTCGGTGATCGTGGGCGTGGCCTCCAACGAAGAGCTGGTCGCGGCTTTCGTTCCGCCGTCCTATTGGCAGTGGCAGTTCCGCGGCAGCGTGGTGGCGCTAGACCCTGCTACCGGCGCCATCAAGTGGAAAACCTATACCGTGCCGCAAGGCTATTACGGCGGTTCGGTCTGGGGCGGTGGCGGTGCTTATGACAAGGCCCACAAGCTTGTCTACATGGCCACCGGCAACAACTTCATGGTGCCGCAGGCCGTGCTCAACTGCATGGGCAGCGGTGGCAGTCCGGCCTCGTGCATGAGCCCGGACAACCACTTCGACTCAATCATTGCCCTGGACGTCAGCACAGGCGCCATCGCCTGGAGCGCACGTGGCATGCCTTCCGACGTCTGGAACGTGGCCTGCGGACTGAATGTGCCGGGCTTCGTGGTGGGCCCATGGTTCCCGGGCGTCTACGGCAACTGCCCGAATGGCGACCCGGCCGCCGCCGGACCGGATTGGGACTTTCCGCAGGGCCCGATGCTGTTTGGCGGCAACGGCGGCGCCAACCAAGGTGGCAACCTCGTCGGCGCAGGTCAGAAGAGCGGCATGTTCTGGGCTTTCAATGCCAAGACCGGCAAGCCCGCCTGGTCGCGCCAGGTAACACCCGGCGGCGTGACCGGTGGCCTGCAATGGGGCTCGGCCACTGATGGCAAGAGCATCTTCGTGGCCGCCGCCAACAGTGGCCCGTCGACCGCCGGTGGTGGTGTCGGCGCCATGCCGTGGACGCTGAAGGACGGCACGACGACCACCTCGGGTGGCTGGGCCGCGCTGGACGCGAAGAAGGGCGATGTGCTGTGGACGACCAAGGATCCGCAGGGCAGCCGCTCCGAAGCGGCCGTGAGTGGTGCCAACGGTGTCGTGTTCGGCTGCAACCTGGCCGCAGGCGCCGGCACGATGTATGCGTTGAACGCCAGTACGGGCGCCGTGCTGTGGTCGTTCCCCAGCGGCGGCCCCTGCAATGCTGGCGCGTCGATCGCCGACGGCATGGTCTATTGGGGCAGCGGTACCTTCAACGGCGCCGGGCCCAAGAAGTTGTTTGCCTTTGGCCTCTAGAAGCCACCTGGCAGCGAACCCGACCGCTCCGCGATCCGGAGCGGTTCTTCGTTCCTGCGTCCGGCCGGGTGCACTGAACAAGCGGGTCCGCACGGCGTCGGAATGCATGTGCGGAGAGCTGTCATCGTGCGGACACCGCGACGTGCCCATCTCCTGACGGCCGAAGTTGGCAATCTGCCAGCGGCGCCTGCGCCGTACCTA
>JAHECB010000171.1 GCA_024641925.1 Betaproteobacteria bacterium | reverse complement strand
CGGTGGGCTGGGCGTAGGAAATCTGGCCTTCCAGGTAAAACTGCTCCTGGCCGCCCACGTCCCACTGCAGCTGCAAGCGGTGAGGCGCGGCCTTGATGGCCGCGGCGGCATCGCCGCGCTTCAGGTGCATGGGGGGCAGCACATACTGCTGGGCCGCGTACGCTTGCTGCGCCGTCAGGACGGCGGGCAGCTCGTGGGCCTTGATCACCTGGGACGCCAACGCCGCGGCACGCCTTGCAGCGTCACGCGTGGTGGCCACCACGGCAAACACCGGCTGGCCGCGGTAACGCAGCACGGCGCCCACGTCGCCAGCCAGGATGGGCTCGTCGTGCAGCAGCGGGCCACAGTTGTTGTCGCCGGGCAGGTCTTGTGCGGTGAACACATCCACTACGCCAGGCATGGCGCGCACTCGCGCCAGCTCGATGGATTCGATGACACCATGTGCCAGCGGTGACAGGCCCAGCGCAGCGTGCAGGGTGCCGGCCAGCTCGGGCAGGTCGTCGGTGTAGGGCGCACGGCCCTGCACGTGCAAGTGTGCTGACTCGTGCGGCAGGCTGGCGCCGGCCAGGGCGGCAGCCTGGGGCAGCTGATTCGCCGTGATCGGGCTGTCCTGCGGTTTGTTCATGTTGTGCTCGGTGCCGCCGCGCCCATGGATTGCCGGGCCCAGACACTGACCGCACTTTCGGGCAGCGGCGCCTCGGCTCTGGTTTCTAGCCAGAAACGTTTAAGCAGGTTTTGCGCCACCTGCAGGCGATACCCTGCACTGGCCCGCATGTCGCTGAGCGGTTGAAAGTCCTGCGCCAGCGCAAATTGTGCGCTCTGCAGCGTGGCCTCGGCCCAGGGCTGACCCTGCATCGCGGCTTCGGTGGCGGCTGCACGCTTCACGGTGGCGGCCAGGCCACCCCAGGCCAGCCGCACCTGCTGGATGCGCTGTTGCCCGTCAAGCTGCACCATGAGACCTGCACAAACCGCCGAGATGTCGCAGTCAAAGCGCTTGCTGATCTTGTAGGCCCGCACCACGTTTGCGCCCTGGCGCCTCGGCACCAGCACTGAGTGCACAAACTCGCCCGGTTGCAGGGCGTTTTGCATGTAGCCCAGGTAAAAATCCGGCAGCGGCAGCGTGCGCTGCCGGTCGCCATGCTGCAGAACAACGACCGCGTCCAGCGCCATCAGCACCGGCGCCGAATCGCCGATGGGTGACCCGTTTGCCACGTTGCCCCCCATGGTGCCGACACTGCGGATGGGCAAGGATGCAAAGCGCAGCCAGACGTCGCGCAGCGTGGGCCACTCCACCGCCAATGCCCGCCAGGCCGCTTCCAGCGTTGCCGCCGCGCCAATGTGGATGTGCTGGTCCTGCACCTGCACGGCTTGCAACTCGGTCACCCGGTTGATGCTGATGATCTCGCCCAGGTCGCGGAACTGCTTGGTCACCCACAAACCCACGTCGGTGCTGCCGGCCAGCAGCGTGGCCTGCGGTTTGCTGACGCGCAGATCAGCCAGTTCGGCCACCGTGCGCGGCGCGTGGAAACCGCTGCGGGTGTGCAGCGACGGGCTGTGGGCCAGGTCTTGCAGCGCCTGCACCACATTGGCCTCCGACAGGGGTGCTGCAGGCAGATCAAACATCTGCTGCCCGGCGTCCAGGATGGGCCGGTAGCCCGTGCAACGGCACAGGTTGCCCGACAAGTCGTCGGCCAGCTGCTGCCGGCTGGGCACGGTGCCGGCCGCCTGGTGGCGTTGGTAACAGGCCCACAGGCTCATCACGAAGCCGGGTGTGCAAAAGCCGCATTGCGAGCCGTGGCAGGCCAGCATGCTCTGCTGCACCGGGTGCGCTTCGCCGCCGGGCAGCTGCAGGTCTTCCACCGTGAACAGCGCCTTGCCGTCCAGCGTGGGCAAGAACTGGATGCAGGCGTTGACGGGCTTCAGGGCCAGCTCACCCTGGCCGTCCAGTTCACCCAGCACCACCGTGCACGCCCCGCAGTCACCTTCGGCACAGCCTTCTTTGGTGCCGGTGCAACGGGCGTCTTCGCGCAACCACTCCAGCACCGTGCGAACCGGGCTGGCAGGGTCGACTTCAACAACGCCCCCGCGGTGGAAAAAACGAACGGGTCGGGTGGTGAGGGCCTGCATGAGACTATTCTGAGGGTCTGAGGTTGGCGCCGGTGCGGCCCAGCAAATAATAGCCACACGATGAAAGCCATACGCGCCGATTTGCTCGACTTCAATACTGCACCAGCCTGGGGCGCCATTGACGACCCATCGGTGCGTTGGCGGCCCGACCACTGGCTGCTGATCGACAGCGACGGCCGCATCGCCGGCGTGCAGGCGCAGGCCCCTGGCCCTGAATGGCAGCGGCATGACCACCGCGGCCAACTGCTGATGCCCGGCTTCATCGACACCCATGTTCACAGCCCGCAGCTGGGTGTCATGGCCAGCTACGGCACCGAATTGCTGGACTGGCTGAACACTTACACCTTCCCGGCCGAAACCGCGTGGGCAGACCCGGGCGTGGCCGCGGCCGGCAGCGAACGGTTCATCAGCGCGCTGCTGGCTCACGGCACCACGGCTGCGGTGGTCTTCCCCACCGTGCACCGCAGCTCCGTGGACGCCCTGTTCGAAACCGCGAGTCGGCACCACATGCGCATCATCAGCGGCAAGGTGTTGATGGACCGCCATGCACCCGACGGCCTGCGCGACACCGTGGCCCAGGCCGAGCGCGACAGCATCGACCTGATCCAGCGTTGGCACGGCCAGGGCCGCAACAGTTATGCCGTGACAGTGCGTTTTGCCCCCACCAGCACACCCGAGCAACTGGCCATGGCCGGCGCGCTGTGCCGCGCTGATGCCAGCCTGTACATGCAGACGCATGTGGCCGAAAACCAGGCCGAGATGCGCTGGGTGGCCGAGCTGTTTGCCGATGCCCGCAGTTACCTGGACGTGTACGCGCGCGACGGCCTGGTGCACGCACGCAGCGTGCTGGCGCATGGCATCTGGCTGGATGATGACGACCGCGCTGCGCTGGCCGCCGTGGGTGCACAGATCGCCTTCTGCCCCAGCAGCAACCTGTTCCTGGGCAGTGGCCTGTTCGATTGGCCGCAGGCGCTGGACGCCGGCGTGGCCGTCAGCGTGGCCACCGACGTCGGCGGCGGCACCAGCCTGAACATGCAGCGCAACCTGGCTTGCGCCTACCAGGTGCAGGCGCTGCGCGGCCAGCGCCTGACGGCCTGGGTGGCGTTGCACGCCGCCACAAGGGGCGCAGCACAAGCGCTGCACCTGGGGCACGAGATGGGTTCGCTGGAACCGGGCTGCTGGGCCGATGTGTGCATTTGGGACTGGTCCCATGGGGTGGTGGACGGTCACCGACAATCGATGGTCGAAACTTCACAGGCACAAGGCTTGCATGAACGGGTTTTTGCGTGGATGCTGTTGTCCGACGAACGCCACCTGGCAAGCACCTGGGTGGCCGGCACCGAGCAGCATCGGCGTAGCGTCGGACACCACACCACCGCATTTGCATGACCGCTGATACCGCCGCCACGCCCACGCTGCCCCAGTTGCGTTTGCACCTGCAGGGCGTGAGCAAGCAGTACCCCGCGGTGCTGGCCAACGACCGGGTGTCGTTGAAGGTCAAGCCCGGCGAGATCCACGCCGTGCTGGGTGAAAACGGCGCCGGCAAAAGCACGATGATGAAAATCATCTACGGCGCCGTGCAGCCCGACGCTGGCACCATCACCTGGAACGGGCAAGCCGTGACCGTCGCCAGCCCGGCCCACGCCCGCAAGCTGGGCATCAGCATGGTCTACCAGCACTTCAGCCTGTTCGACACGCTGACTGCGGCACAGAACGTCTGGCTGGGCCTGGACAAGGAACTGAGTTTGCCGCAGGTGGCCGCACGCATCAGCGAAGTGGCGCACACCTACGGCCTGGACGTGGACCCCCAGCGCCCCGTGCACACGCTGAGCGTGGGTGAACGCCAGCGGGTGGAAATCGTGCGTGCGCTGCTGACCGAACCGCAGCTGCTGATCCTGGACGAGCCCACCTCGGTGCTGACCCCGCAGGCCGTGGACAAGCTGTTTGTCACCTTGCGACGTTTGTCGGACGGCGGCTGCAGCATCCTGTACATCAGCCACAAGCTGGATGAAATCCGGGCCCTGTGTCACCACTGCACGGTGCTGCGCGGCGGCAAGGTCACGGGTGAGGTCGACCCCACGCAGGAAAGCAATGCCAGCCTGTCGCGGCTGATGATCGGTGCCGAACCGCCGCAGCTGAAACACCGCGACTCACGCGCCGGTGCTGCCGTGTTGACGGTGCGCGGTTTGCAGTTGCAGCAAGACGACCCCTTCGGCACCGCCTTGGCCGACGTGTCGTTTGAAGTCTGCGCGGGCGAAATCGTGGGCGTGGCCGGGGTGTCGGGCAACGGCCAGCAAGAGCTGATGGCCGCACTGTCGGGTGAAGACCGCCGTGCACCGGCGGGCAGCGTCAACATGGTGGCCGCCGACGGCGCCCAGCACGACATCGCACAAGCCGCGCCGGCACGGCGCCGGACCCTGGGCCTGCACTTTGTGCCCGAAGAGCGGCTCGGCCGCGGCGCCGTGCCGTCGCTGAGCCTGGCGCAGAACACCTTGCTGACACGCACGGAAACCGTCAGCCGCAGCGGCTTCATCAACCCCAAGGCCGTACAGCAGCTGGCGGCATCCATCATCGAGCGCTTCAACGTCAAGGCCGGCGGCCCCGGCGCCGCCGCCAAGAGCCTGAGCGGCGGCAACCTGCAGAAGTTCATCGTCGGGCGCGAGATTGCCGCGCAGCCGCGTTTGCTGATCGTCAGCCAGCCCACCTGGGGCGTGGACGTGGGTGCAGCAGCGCAGATACGAGGCGAACTGCTGAAGCTGCGTGACGAAGGCTGCGCCGTGCTGGTGGTCAGCGAAGAACTGGACGAGTTGTTCGAGATCAGCGACCGGCTGCTGGTCATCGCCAAGGGCCGTGTGTCGCCCAGCGTGCCCGTAGCGCAGGCCACGGTGGAGCAGATTGGCGAGTGGATGTCAGGCCTGTGGACTGCCCAGGAACAGGCGGCACCAGCATGCTGAAACTCGAAGCCCGGCCACAACCGTCGCAGCTGATGTCGCTGGCGTCACCACTGCTGGCACTGGCCGTGACCGTGGTCATCGGCCTGGGGCTGTTTGTGATGCTCGGCAAAAACCCGTTGCAGGGGCTGCAGGTGTTTTTTGTCGAGCCCCTGAAAAACGCCTATCAATGGTCAGAACTCGCGATCAAGGCCACGCCGCTGATCCTCATCGCGCTGGGGCTGGCCGTGTGTTTTCGTGCCAACGTCTGGAACATCGGCGCCGAAGGCCAGTTTGTGGTCGGCGCTTTGTGCGCCGGCTGGGTGGCCATGCAGGCCGGGCCGGCCACCGCGGCGCTGGGCAAGGGCATCGTGGTGCTGGTGCTGCTGGCGGGTGTGCTGGGCGGCATGCTGTGGGCGGCCATCGTGGCGCTGCTGCGCGACCGCTTCAACGCCAACGAAATCCTGGTCAGCCTGATGCTGGTGTATGTGGCCGAGATGCTGCTGAGTTACCTGGTCTACGGCCCCTGGAAAGACCCCAAGGGCTACAACTTCCCGCAGACCATCACCTTCCTGCCGGAAACGCGGGTGCCGCGCCTCGTGTCCAACCTGCGCGCGCACATCGGCGTGGTGATTGCGGCCGTGGCGGTGGGCGGCTTCTGGCTGTTCCTGTTCCGCACCTACAAGGGCTTTGCGCTGCAGGTGGGTGGCCTGGCGCCGGCGGCGGCGCGATACGCCGGCTTTTCGTCCAGCCGCTCGCTGTGGATGGCGCTGCTCATCAGCGGCGGCATGGCGGGGCTGGCGGGCGGGCTGGAAGCGGCGGGGCCGCTGGGGCAGTTGTCGCCGCACGTGCCGGCCGGCTACGGCTTTGCCGCCATCATCGTGGCCTATGTGGGCCGCCTGCACCCGGTGGGCATCATCTTCTCGGGCATCCTGATGAGCATGTTCTACATCGGCGGTGAACTGGCGCAAACACGCATGGGCCTGCCCAAGTCGCTGACCGGTGTGTTCCAGGGCCTGCTGCTGTTCACGCTGCTGGCGGGTGACACCTTGATCCACTACCGCCTGCGCTGGCAAAGCCGGCCAGGCCGTGTGCCGCCGAAAGCAGGTGCCTGAGATGGACAGCTTTGCGTTGCTGATCGCTGCCACACTGAACGCCGGCACGGTGCTGGCGCTGGCCGGCATCGGCCTCTTGATCAACGAACGTTCGGGCATCCTGAACCTGGGTGCCGAAGGCATGATGCTGGTGGCCGCCATCGCCGGGTTTGCCACCGCCGTGCACACCGGCAACGACTGGCTGGCACTGGGCGCCGGCGCCGTGGCCGGCGCGCTGATGGCCGCCGCCTTTGGCGCGCTGGTGATCTGGCTCAACACCAACCAGGTGGCCACGGGCCTGGCGCTCAGCCTGTTTGGCGGCGGCTTTTCGGCCTTTGTCGGCATCAACTACGTGCAGGGCAAACTCGGCGACCGGCCGCAGTTCAATATTCCCTTGCTGGCCGACATCCCCTGGTTCGGCCCTGCCCTGTTCCGCCAGCATCCAGTGGTCTACATGGCGATGGCGCTGGTGGCCGGGGTGGCCTGGTTCCTGTACCGCAGCCGCGCCGGCCTGGTGCTGCGTGCGGTGGGCGAATCGCCGGAATCGGCGCATGCGCTGGGTTACCCCGTGCGCCGCATCCGCATGGCCGCGGTGATGACCGGCGGTGCGCTGTGCGGCGTGGCGGGGGCCTATCTGTCCGTCGTCTACACGCCGCTGTGGGTGGAAGGCATGGTGGCCGGCAAGGGCTGGATCGCGCTGGCGCTGACCACCTTTGCCACCTGGCGACCGGCGCGCATCCTGTTGGGCGCCTACCTGTTTGGCGGTGTCACCATGCTGCAGTTCCACCTGCAGGGCCAGGGCGTGGACATCCCCAGCCAGTTCCTGAGTATGCTGCCCTATGTGGCCACCATCGTGGTGCTGGTGCTCATTTCGCGCAACGCCGCGTGGATCAAGGCCAACATGCCGGCGTCGCTGGGGCAACCGTTTTTCCCCGGCTCTTGATCGGCAACCCCAGCACAAGCCAGCCCAACCCCAGCTGCCGGACGAGATAATTGGCACGGCATCGTTTGAATCAAGGCCCACAAGGCCACGACACACCAACCAGGAGAAGTTCTGATGACCCCGACACGCAAGCGCAACTTTTTGAAGCTCGCCAGCTGGACGGCCGTGGCTGCCGCTGCGGCTTTGGTGGGCTGCGGCAAAAAAGAAGAAGCCAAGCCCGTGGAAGCCGCACCCGCGCCAGCGGCCGCGCCGGCACCCAAGCCCGAACCGCTGAAGATCGCTTTTGCCTACGTGGGCCCGGTGGGCGACGGCGGCTGGACCTTTGCACACGACAACGCCCGCAAGGCCATCGAGCAGGAATTCGGCGACAAGGTGGTCACCAGCTTTGTTGAGAAAGTGCCCGAAGCGGCTGACGCCGAACGTGTGTTCCGCGACCTCGTGGGCCAGGGCAACAAGCTGATCTTCGGCACCACCTTCGGCTACATGGAGCCGATGCTGAAAGTCGCAGCCGACAGCAAGGACGTCAAGTTCGAGCAGGCCACCGGCTACAAGCAGACTGACAACATGCGCACCTACGACAGCCGCACCTACGAAGGTGCGTACCTGGCGGGTGTCATTGCCGGCAAGATGAGCAAGACCGGCACGCTGGGCGTGGTGGGCTCCATCCCCATCCCCGAGGTCATCCGCAACATCAACAGCTTCACCATGGGCGCGCAGAGCAGCAACCCCAAGATCAAGACCAAGGTGGTCTGGGTCAACCAGTGGTTTGACCCCCCCAAGGAAACCGAAGCCGCACAAAGCCTGATCAACCAGGGTGCCGACGTGCTGTTCCAGAACACCGACAGCTCGGCCGTGCTGCAGACCGCCGCCAAGAACAACAAGTTTGCCTTTGGCTGGGACAGCGACATGACGGCCTACGCGCCGGAGGCCCACCTGGCCAGCGCCGTGATCAACTGGGCGCCGTACTACATCAAGGCCACCAAGGACGCGCTGGAAGGCACCTGGACCGGTGGCAGCAACACCTGGTGGGGCGTGAAAGAAGGCGCCATCGACATCGTCAGCATCAGCGACAAGGTGCCGGCCGAAACCAAGGCGGAGATCGAGAAGATCAAGGCCGGCCTGAAGGACGGCAGTTTTGCCATCTGGAAGGGCCCCATCATGGGCAGCGACGGCAAAGAGGTGCTGGCCAAGGACGCGGTGGCCGACGACAAGTTCATGAGCGGCATCAACTTCTACGTCAAGGGCGTGGACGGCAAGGTGCCGTCGGGCAAATAAGGCCCGCATCGCGGGTCGGCTGGCGGTGTACTGCCGTCGCCGGTCAGGCCTTCAGGCAAGGCTGAACAAACCGCCGCCGGTTTTGGACCGGCGGCTTTTTTTCGCCTGCCGAATGGGGCCCGCCAAGACCGCCCGCCTCGCTTGGGCAACGAACCGCCGCGACCTGCCAAAAGATGCCGGCTCGATGGCGAAGTGGGCAGCGCGCGGTTTCAACTCTCAAGTTGCCGGCGTCGATGCCGAAGACATGGTGTGCTCCCGGTACGGTGAATGACGCCGCCGGGCAGCCGGTGCCGGGCTTTCTGCGCCAAAACCAGGCTGCCCTGACATCCACCCTGCGCCCGCCCTTGCCCCTCAGGCACCGGCGGCGCTTGTTCACGTGCTGCCCAACCGCAGGTCAGCGCCGATCCTGAGCGGCAGAGGCAGCCGGCGCCAGCGGGTGCCGAGCGTCAGCCCAAAGAACTGGCCGCTGAAGCGCCATCAATTCAAGTCGACGGTCCGGCCACCGATATCCGAACGATAGGAACCGGGAACGGCGGTTTCGCCGCTGCACTGCGTCTGGTTGCAGCCCCCGCCGTACCGCTTCGCGAAGGATTGATCAATGGCCTCCATCATCACCCTGTTGAGCACGACACAAATCGCCGCTCTCAGCACCAGTTCCATCGCCGGTCTGACCACAGGCGATTGGGCGGCGTTCAGTTCGTCGCAGCTGGCGGCCCTGACAACGTCGCAGATGGGGGCGATCTCGGTCAACGGCATTTCCGCCATCACCACCTCGGCGCTGCTGGGTCTGGAGACCGCCGATATCGCCGTGCTCAGCACCGCGCAGGTTCGGGGCTTTGGCAGCGCGGCCATCGTGGCACTGGAAACCTCGCAGATCGAGGCCTTCACGTCGGCCCAGGTCTCCGCCCTGTACACCGGGCAGATCCGGGCCCTGGAAACGGCCGACGTGGTGGCCCTGGGCACCACCGACCTGGCCGCCATGAGCACGGCGCAGACGCGCGCCTTCGGCAGCGGCCAGATCGAGGCGATGGCGACCAGCCAGATCGCCAACCTGACCACATCGCAGATCGGTGCACTGACCACCGGGCAACTGCAATCCTTGGCCACGGCACAGGTGCAGGCCATCACCACCAGCCAGGTGGCTGCGCTGACCACCGGGCAGGTGGCGAAGCTGAGTACCGCCAGCGTGGCGGCACTGGAAACGGCCGATCTGGCAGCGCTGGACTCACGGCAGCTGCGGGCCCTGGGCACTACCCAGCTGGATGCCCTGGAAACCAGCCAGTTGACCAGCCTGGGCACCAGCCAGGTCAGCAGCTTCAGCACCGGCCAATTGGCCTCGTTGTCCACCGGCAACCTGAACGTGCTGACCAGCAGCCAGATTGCAGCGCTGACCACCGGACAGATCAACAAGCTCACGACCACCCAGGTCAGCAACCTGGAAACCAGTGACCTGGCGGCGATGGACTCGGCGCAGATTCGCGCCTTGGGTTCGTCCGCCATCGCTTCGCTGGAAACCAGCCAGCTGGCGGCACTGACCACCTCGCAGGTCTCGGTGTTGTCCACCGGCCAGGTGCGCGCCATCGAAACCGGCGACATCTCGGCGTTGACCACCAGCCAGTTGGCAGCCCTGGAATCGTCACAGCTGCGCGCCCTGAGCAGCGGCCAGATGGACGCCTTGGAAACCAGCCAGCTCGTCAGCCTGAGCACCAGCCAGGTCAGCAGCTTCAGCACCGGCCAGCTGGCCGCGCTGTCCACCAGCGACCTGAATGCACTGACCACCAGCCAGTTCGCCGCGCTGACCACGGGTCAGATCGCCAAACTGGGCACTGAACAGGTCAGCAACCTGGAGACCAGCGACCTCACGGCGCTGGACTCGGCACAGATCCGTGCCTTCGGCTCGTCGGCCATCGCTTCGCTGGAAACCAGCCAGCTGGCCGCGCTGACCACCTCGCAGGTCTCGGTGCTGTCCACCGGCCAGGTGCGCGCCATCGAAACCGCCGACATCTCGGCGTTGACCACCAGCCAGTTGGCGGCGCTGGAATCGTCACAGCTGCGCGCGCTGAGCAGCGGCCAGATGGATGCGCTGGAAACCAGCCAGCTCGCCAGCCTGGGCACCAGCCAGATCGCCAGCTTCAGCACCGGGCAACTGGCCGCCCTGTC
>JAHECB010000422.1 GCA_024641925.1 Betaproteobacteria bacterium | reverse complement strand
TGATCTCGGCCACTTCGCCCTTGAAGATCATGTCGCTGACCAGCGGTGTGTTCAGCAGCACCTCGACCGCGGCGATGCGCCCGCGCCCATGTTCACGCGGCAGCAGTCGCTGGCTGACCAGCGCCTTCAGGTTCAGCGACAGGTCCATCAGCAGCTGCGCACGGCGCTCTTCGGGGAAGAAGTTGATGATGCGGTCCAGCGCCTGGTTGGCGCTGTTGGCGTGCAGCGTGGCCAGACACAGGTGGCCGGTTTCAGCAAAGGCCACCGCGTGTTCCATGGTTTCGCGGTCGCGTATCTCACCCATCAGGATCACGTCGGGCGCCTGACGCAGCGTGTTTTTCAGCGCCGCTTCCCAGCTGTCGGTGTCGATGCCCAGTTCACGCTGGGTGACGATGCAGTTCTTGTGCGGGTGGATGAATTCCACCGGGTCTTCCACCGTGATGATGTGGCCAAACGAGTTTTCGTTGCGGTGGTCGACGATGGCCGCCAGCGACGTGCTTTTGCCCGAACCCGTGGCGCCGACAAAGATGACCAGACCCCGCTTGGTCATGGACACTTCTTTCAGGACCTTGGGCAAGCCCAGGCCGTCCACCGTGGGCAGCGTGGCCGGTATGGTGCGGAACACCAGACCCACCTGGCCTTGCTGCACAAAGGCGTTGACCCGGAACCGCCCCACGCCGTTGGGGCTGATGGCGAAGTTGCATTCCTTGGTGCGTTCAAACTCGGCGGCCTGCTTGTCGTTCATGACCGCGCGTGCCAGCGTCAACGTGTGGCCGCCGGTCAGCGGCTGCGGGCTGACCTTGGTGATCTTGCCGTCCACCTTGATGGCGGGCGGAAAATCGCAGGTCAGGAACAGGTCGCTGCCACTTCGGCTGATCATCAGCCGCAGCAGGTCGTTGATGAATTTGCTAGCCTGGTCGCGTTCCATGTCGTGCTCTTTCTGCCGGGCCTGGGTCCGGTCTAGCCGGGGAAGTTTTCAGGAATCTTGGCCTTGGCGCGTGCTTCAGCCGGCGAGATGATGTTGCGCCGCACCAGCTCGACCAGGTTCTGGTCCAGCGTCTGCATGCCGATGTTCTGACCGGTCTGGATGGCGCTGTACATCTGCGCAATCTTGTTTTCGCGGATCAGGTTCTTGATGGCGCTGGTGCCCAGCATGATCTCGTGCGCGGCAGCACGGCCGCTGCCGTCCTTCAGCTTGCACAAGGTTTGCGAGATCACGGCCACCAGCGATTCAGACAACATGGCGCGCACCATCTCCTTTTCAGCCGCCGGGAACACGTCGACCACCCGGTCCACGGTCTTGGCGGCGCTGCTGGTGTGCAAGGTGCCAAACACCAGGTGGCCGGTTTCGGCGGCGGTCAGCGCCAGGCGGATGGTTTCCAGGTCACGCAACTCGCCCACCAGAATGGCGTCGGGGTCTTCGCGCAGCGCGCTGCGCAGCGCGTTGTTGAAGCTCAGCGTGTGCGGGCCGACTTCACGCTGGTTGATCAGGCACTTCTTGCTCTCGTGCACAAATTCGATCGGGTCTTCCACCGTCAGCACGTGGCCGTATTCGTTTTCGTTCAGGTGGTTGACCATGGCGGCCAGCGTGGTGCTCTTGCCGCTGCCGGTGGGGCCGGTGACCAGCACCAGGCCGCGCGGGCGCAAGGCCAGTTCGGCAAACACCTTGGGCGTGCCCAGCTGCTCCAGCGTCAGGATCTTGCTGGGGATGGTGCGGAACACCGCACCCGCGCCGCGGTTCTGGTTGAAGGCGTTGACCCGAAAACGGGCCAGACCCTGGATCTCGAAGCTGAAGTCGCACTCCAGCGTGTCTTCGTAGTGGCGACGCTGGGCGTCGTTCATGATGTCGTAGACCATGGCGTGGACCTGTTTGTGGTCCAGCGGTTCGACGTTGATCCGGCGCACGTCACCGTGCACGCGGATCATGGGGGGCAGGCCGGCAGACAGGTGCAGGTCCGAGGCCTTGTTCTTGACCGAAAAGGCCAACAGCTGCGTGATGTCCATGGCGTCTTTCTTGTTTCCCCTGTGCGAGCCCGGCTCAGCCAAGATGAAGGGCTGGCAACAGGCTTAAGCTCTGACCATTATGGAGACCATAGCGAAAGCCCTGCAACAAGTGAAGCGGCGCATTGACGGTGCTGTTGACAGCGCTGGCCGTGCGCCCGGTTCGGTGCAGTTGCTGGCTGTCAGCAAGCTGCAGCCGGCCGGCGCCGTGCAGCAGGCGTTCGAGGCCGGCCAGCGTGATTTTGGCGAAAACTATGTTCAAGAGGCGCTGGACAAGATGGCCGAACTGTCTGACCTGCGGTTGCAGCTGACATGGCACCTGATCGGCCCGCTGCAGAGCAACAAGACACGCCCCGTGGCCGAAGCCTTCGACTGGGTTCACACCGTCGACCGGCTGAAGATTGCGCAGCGCCTGGCCGACCAGCGCCCTGACGGCATGGCGCCGCTGCAGCTGTGCTTGCAGGTCAACGTCAGCGGCGAGGCCAGCAAACACGGTGTGGCGCCGGCCGATGTGCTGCAACTGGCCCGGGGCGTGATGGCCCTGCCCCCTGATCGTGTGCGTCTGCGGGGGTTGATGAGCATTCCCGAAGCGGCTGACAACGAGGCCGCGCGCCGCGCACCCCATCGCGAACTGCGCGAACTGCTGCAATACCTGCACGGCGCCGGGCTGCCGCTGGACACCTTGTCCATGGGCATGAGTGGTGACCTGGAGGCGGCTGTTGCCGAAGGCAGCACGATGGTTCGGGTCGGTACGGCCGTGTTTGGCGCGCGGGGCTGAATGGCGGGTTCGCCCGCGCTGATCGCCAGCCCGCTGTTTGCCACGACCTTGCTGACGTAGACG
>JAHECB010000170.1 GCA_024641925.1 Betaproteobacteria bacterium | reverse complement strand
TCGGTGCGAGGCTCCAACCCAGACGCCGCCCTGTACTGGTTTGCTCGCATGCTGGACGCGGGCGTCGACCCGCGTTATGCGGCGCGCCGCATCGTGCGCATGGCCAGTGAGGACATCGGCCTGGCCGACCCCCGCGCGTTGCGTTTGGCACTGGACGCGGCCGAGGTGTTTGAACGCCTGGGTTCGCCGGAAGGTGAGTTGGCCCTGGCGCAAGCCGTGACCTATCTGGCCGTGGCACCCAAGAGCAATGCGGTCTACAAGGCCTGGGGTGCTGTGCGCGCCGCGGTGCAGGCGGATGGCTCGCGCCCGGTGCCCTCGCATTTGCGCAATGCGCCCACGCGGCTGATGAAAGATCTGGGCCACGGTGCGGGCTACCGCTATGCGCATGACGAGGCCGATGGCTACGCCGCTGGCGAACACTACCTGCCCGAAGGCCTGAAAGAGCAAGTGTTCTACCAGCCGGCAGGCCGTGGGCTGGAAATTCGCATCGGCGAGCGGCTGGCTCAGCTGAGGCGCCTGGACCAGGCGGCCCATGCCGGCCAAACGTCAACACCGCTGAGGAGCGATTCGCCACTGACGCCAGAAAAAACCGCCTTCAATGTTGTGGATGCGGCGCCTGCCGACAACGAGGAAAGTGCATCCGCATCACAGCATTTTGCGAAACCGTCAAAGGGGTAAGCACGCGCTGATGTAGCCCAACAGGGAACCTAGAATGCCCCGTCAGCAGCTCGGGTTGGAGACACTTCCACGGGTTTGAGGCGGGTATCAAGTCAAACGACCTCCAGTCTGCTGCCTGCAAAGGTGCAGCGCGGCGGCCAGCTTGCAACGATGAAGGGAGCGTGTCTCGAATGGAAACCTTTTTCCAGCAGATCATCAACGGTCTGGTACTGGGCAGCATGTATGCCCTGGTTGCGTTGGGCTACACCATGGTGTACGGCATCATCAACCTCATCAACTTCGCCCATGGCGAAGTGCTGATGGTGGGCGCATTGGTCAGCTGGACCGTCGTCAGCGCGCTGGCTGAAACCGCCATGCCAGGCTGGTCGATGATGTTGATCTCGTTGCTGTGCGCCATCGTGGTGTGCTCGGTGCTGAACTTCAGCATCGAAAAGCTGGCTTACCGCCCGTTGCGCAATGCGCCGCGCCTGGCGCCGCTGATCACTGCCATGGGCATGAGCCTGCTGCTGCAGACGCTGGCCATGATCATCTGGAAGCCGAATCCCAAGCCTTATCCCATTCTGCTGCCCAGCGAGCCCATCAACCTGGGTGGGCCGGTCATCACCGTCACCCAGTGCCTGATCCTGGGCTTGACAGCCGTGATCCTGGCCGGGCTGATGTTCCTGGTCAACAAGACCAAGCTGGGTCGCGCCATGCGCGCCACCGCTGAAAACCCCCGCGTGGCCGCACTCATGGGTGTCAAGCCCGACATGGTCATCTCCGCCACCTTTGTCATCGGCGCCAGCCTGGCCGCGGTGGCCGGGGTGATGTGGGCCGCCAACTACGGCACCGTGCAGCACGCCATGGGTTTCATGCCAGGGCTGAAGGCCTTCACGGCCGCGGTGCTGGGCGGTATCGGCAACCTGGCTGGTGCGGTGGTGGGCGCGTTGTTGCTGGGTCTGGTGGAAGCACTGGGTGCGGGTTACCTGGGTGACCTGACGGGTGGCGTGCTGGGCAGCCACTACGCCGACATCTTTGCCTTCGTGGCGCTGATCCTGGTGTTGACCTTGCGACCGCAGGGCTTGTTGGGCGAGCGTGTCGCCGACCGCGCCTGAGGGGAATCGACATGAAAAACAAGATCCTCGTTTTCCTGATCTGCGCCGTGGCCCTGATTGCCTTGCCGCTGTTTGCGCAGCAGTTTGGCCAGGGCTGGGTGCGCATCATGGCGCTGGCCTTGCTGTATGTGCTGCTGGCCTTGGGCCTGAACATCGTGGTCGGTTATGCCGGGCTGCTGGACCTGGGCTTTGTGGCGTTTTATGCCGTGGGTGCCTACATGTACGCGCTGCTGGCCAGCCCGCACCTGATTGAAAACTTTCCCTGGATTGCACGCGCCTTTCCGGCGGGCATGCACACGCCCATCTGGATCGTCATACCCTTGGCCGCCGGGCTGGCGGGTTTGGCGGGCGTGCTGCTGGGCACACCCGTGCTGAAACTGCGGGGCGACTACCTGGCCATCGTCACGCTGGGTTTTGGCGAAATCATCCGCGTGTTCATGAACAACCTGGAACACCCCATCAACATCACCAACGGGCCGCGCGGGCTGGACCGCATCGACCCGATGATCATCGGGCCCCATGCTGACCCCTGGCTCGATTTCAGCAGTGAGTACGTGGTGGCGGGTATTTCCATACCGTCGGTGACGCTGTACTACTACCTGTTCCTGAGCCTGGTGGTGGTCAGCGTGGTCATCTGCTATCGGCTCGAAAACAGCCGCATCGGGCGCGCCTGGATGGCGATTCGTGAAGACGAGATCGCCGCCAAGGCCATGGGCATCAACACCCGCAACATGAAGCTGCTGGCCTTCGGCATGGGCGCCACCTTCGGCGGTGTCAGCGGGTCGATGTTTGCCGCCTTCCAGGGTTTTGTGTCGCCGGAGTCGTTCAGCCTGATGGAAAGCATCATGATCGTGGCCATGGTGGTGCTGGGCGGCATGGGCCACCTGCCGGGTGTCATCCTGGGTGCTGTGATGCTGGCGGCGCTGCCCGAAGTGCTGCGATATGTCGCCGGACCCCTGCAGCAGTTGACGGGCGGACGGCTGGATGCCTCCATCTTGCGCCAGTTGCTCATTGCCATGGCCATGATCGGCATCATGATGGCGCGCCCGCGTGGCCTGTGGCCTGCGCCCGAACATGGCAAGGCGGCGTTGCCTGACGCCGGCCGCAACTGAAGGAGAACAGCATGAGTGATGTGGTTCTCAATGTTCACGACGTCAGCAAGCGCTTTGGCGGCCTGCAGGCGCTGTCTGATGTCGGCGTCAAGATCATGCGCGGTCAGGTCTACGGTCTGATCGGGCCCAACGGCGCAGGCAAGACGACGTTTTTCAATGTACTCACGGGCCTGTACACACCCGATTCAGGCACCTTCGAACTCGCCGGCAAGCCCTACAAACCCAGCGCCGTGCACGAAGTTGCCAAACAGGGCATTGCGCGCACTTTCCAGAACATCCGCCTGTTTTCGGAGATGACAGCGCTGGAAAACGTCATGGTCGGACGCCATGTGCGCACGCACTCGGGCCTGATCGGTGCCGTGTTCCGCACGCCAGGGTTCAAGGCCGAAGAAAAGGCCATCGCGGAACGGGCGATGGAACTCCTGACTTACGTGGGCATTGAGCGTTATGCCGACTTCCGGGCCAAGACACTCAGCTATGGTGACCAGCGGCGGCTGGAGATCGCCCGCGCCTTGGCGACTGATCCGCAACTGATTGCGCTGGACGAACCCGCCGCCGGCATGAACGCCACTGAAAAGGTGGTGCTGCGCGAGTTGATCGACCGCATCCGCAAGGACGGGCGCACCATCCTGTTGATAGAACACGATGTGAAGCTGGTGATGGGGCTGTGCGACCGCGTCACGGTGCTGGACTACGGCAAGCAGATTGCCGAAGGCAATCCGGCCGAGGTACAGCGCAACGAAAAGGTGATCGAGGCTTACCTCGGCGCCGGACAACATTGACAGCGCAAGGGTCCACAGAATGAGCGAACAACTGCTGAAGGTCACCGACCTGAAGGTGGCCTATGGGGGCATCCAGGCTGTCAAGGGTGTCAGCTTCGAAGTCAACCAGGGTGAACTGGTCAGCCTGATCGGTGCTAACGGTGCCGGCAAGACCACCACGCTGAAGGCCATCACCGGCACGCAGGCAGCGGCCAGCGGACGCATCGAATACCTGGGCCGCGACATCAAGGGCCAGGGCGCCTGGGACCTGGTCAAGCAGGGCCTGGTGATGGTGCCCGAAGGGCGCGGCACCTTCACCCGCATGACCATCGTCGAGAACCTGCAGATGGGTGCGTTTGTGCGCAACGACCAACCCGAGATCAACGCCGACATCGAAAAGGTGTTTGGCATCTTTCCGCGGCTGAAGGAGCGCGCCAACCAGCTGGCCGGCACCATGAGCGGCGGCGAACAGCAGATGCTGGCCATGGGCCGGGCGTTGATGGCACGGCCCAAGGTGCTGCTGCTGGACGAGCCCAGCATGGGCCTGAGCCCGATCCTGGTGGACACCATCTTTGAAGTCGTGGCCGACATCCACAGCCGCGGCACCACAGTGCTGCTGGTGGAGCAGAACGCCAGCCGCGCGCTGGGGCTGGCCGATCGCGGCTACGTGATGGAGTCGGGCGAGATCACCATGTCCGGCGAGGCCAAATCACTGCTCAGCGACCCCAAGGTTCGCGCCGCCTACCTGGGCGAGTAACGAGGCGCGGCGCCCGTAACCGCGCTGGTGTCAGCCCTGTGCGCCGTGTTTGTCGGCTTCAGACGTGAACGCGTCGGCGTAGAACTCGTCTTCGAGCAGGCCGCAGCGCTGCACAAAGTCGCGCTGCGCCGCTTCCACCATCACCGGCGCGCCGCAGGCGTAGACCTGATGGCCGTGCAGGTCCGGGAAGTCCTGCATCACGGCCTGATGGACAAAGCCGGTGCGGCCGGTCCAGTGGTCTTCGGGCGCGGGTTCTGACAGCACCGGTACATAACGCAGCTGCGGCAGCAAGGTCTGCGCCTGGTTGCACCACTCGTGCTGGTACAGATCGGCCTTGCGTCTGCAACCCCAGTACAGGCTGACCGGACGCTGGCTGGCCTTGTGCTGCAGCTGTTCAACCAGCGCCTTGATGGGCGCAAAGCCCGTGCCGCTGGCCAGCAGCACCAACGGCTTGTCCGACTCTTCACGCAGGAAAAAACTGCCAAACGGACCTTCCATGCGCAGGATGTCGCGCTCTTTCATCGCCGTGAACACATGGTCGGTGAACTTGCCGCCGGGCATGTGGCGCAGGTGCAGTTCAATGGCTGGCGGGCTGCCCAGGTTGTGCGGCGCGTTGGCCATGCTGTAGCTGCGGCGGGCGCCGTCGCGCAGGATGAATTCCACATACTGCCCGGCGCGGTACTGCAGGTTCTGGTTGGCTGGCAACTGCAGGCGCAGCACGGCCACGTCGGGTGCGGGGCGATCGATGCTGATCACGCGGCTGGGCAACTTCAGCACCGGGTGTTCGCCCGCGCCGGGCACGCTGCGCGCTTCCACGGTGCAGTCGCTGGACGGCGTGGCGCAGCAGGTCAGGATGAAGCCTGCTTCTTCTTCAGCCACCGACAAGGCCTTGAGCTGGTGCGGTCCGTGTGTGACCTGGCCTTGCAGCAGCTTGCTCTTGCAAGAGCCGCAAGCGCCATCGCGGCAGCCATAGGGCAGGCCGATGTTCTGGCGAATGGCCGCCGGCAGGATGCATTCATCGGCGTCAACGGTGAAGCTGCGCTGGGCTGGTAACAAGGTGATGGTGAAGCTCATGGATTCCCGGTAAGACAAACGTACACTTTGTTCGGATTGTGCCTGCCACGGCACGCTGTGGTGCTCAACCTGTCTCCCGCCATGACTTCAACATCGCTTGTCAACACCTTGCTGATCGTCGGTTGTGGCGACGTGGGCATGCGCGTGCTGAAGCGTTTACGCAGCCGCTGGCGCGTGCTGGCACTGACATCGTCGCCGCAGCGCATGGCGGCCTTGCGCGACGCTGGCGCGGTGGCCTTGTTGGGCAATCTGGATCAGCCGGCCACCTTGGGGCGCCTGGCGGGCGTTGCCGATGCCGTGCTGCACCTGGCCCCGCCGCCGGCTCAGGGCACTTCCGACAGACGCACACAAGCCCTGCTGCGTGTGCTGCTGCGAGGCGGTCGCGTCTCACGCTTGGTCTATGCCAGCACAACCGGCGTTTATGGCGACTGTCAGGGTCAATGGATTGACGAAACGCGCGCACCCGCACCCTCAACAGCTCGCGCCCAGCGGCGCGTGGATGCAGAGCGTCGTGTCCGCTATTTTGGACGGGTCAGTGGCGCCACGGTCAGCATCCTTCGCATTCCGGGCATCTACGCCGCCGACCGGGAAGGGGGTCACCCCCGTGATCGCCTGCTTCGGGGCACACCGGTGCTGGCACCGGACGATGATGTCTACACCAATCACATCCATGCCGACGACCTGGCGCGCGCTTGTGTTGCGGCGCTGCATGCCGGCGCGCCCCAACGTGTGTACAACGTCTGCGACAGCAGCGTGCTGAAGATGGGGGCCTACTTTGAACTGGCTGCCCGACTGGAAGGCCTGCCACCGCCCCCGCGCGTGACGCGCGACCAGGCCGCGTCGCAGTTCAGCCCGATGCAGCTGAGTTTTCTGTCGGAGTCTCGTCGCATTCACAACCGACGGCTGCGCGAAGAACTGTGTTTGCGGCTGCTGTACCCGACCGCTGAACAAGGCCTGGCGGCCAAACCCGTGGCCTGATCTGCTGTCGACTCAGCGCCGACGGCCAAACGGCGGATGCCCGCGCCAGTAGCGAATCATCAGGAAACCGCCCACCATGCCGCCCAGGTGCGCAAAGTGCGCGATGTTGCCGCCACCAGCGCCCAGCATGGAATCGAGCAGGCCCGAACCCATCAACAGCTCCAGGCCGCCGAACACCATGACAAAGGTGCGCGCTTTCATCGGGATGGGCGGAAACAGCGGCATGATGATGCGGTTGGGGAACAGCATGCCGAAAGCCAGCAGCAACGCAAACAGCGCGCCCGAAGCACCCACCGTCGGGCTGCTGCTGCCGGTTAACAAGGTGAACAGCAGTTGCGCGGCCGCAGCGGCCAGCACGCCGGCCAGCAGGAACTGGGCGTAGCGCTTGAATCCCCACAGGCGCTCCAGTTCAGCGCCAAACATCCACAGGCCCAACATGTTGAAAAACAGGTGTCCCATGCCGCCGTGCAGGAAGGCATAGGTCACGACCTGCCAAGGCATGAACAGGCCGCTGTTCAGCGGGAACAGGGCAAACCAGGCACTGAGCTGGGGCATGATCACTTGCAGGCCAAAAACGGCCGTGCAGGCGATCATCAGGGACTTGGTCAGGTGGGGAAGCGGCGGCATGTGATTTCAGGCTGTGCGGGGGCCTGTAGCAGGAGATTGCAACAACCCGGATGGTGCCCGCGGCCAGACTCGAACTGGCACGCCTTGCGGCGGCGGATTTTGAATCCGCTACGTCTACCGATTTCGTCACGCGGGCGGGTGTGCCGGTTCGGCACGCCGACGAACGCGGATTATCACACGCACCCGCAGCGGCTTTGGACGGGCTGCGACAATCTCTCGCGAAGGAGTGACCGATGACACAGGCCCCCGCCTACAAAACCCTGGAAGATGCGATTGGCGGCACGCCGCTGGTCAAGATGCAACGTGTGCCCGGCAGCGCCGGCGCCGCCAAAGGCAATGTGATCCTGGGCAAGCTCGAAGGCAACAACCCGGCGGGATCTGTCAAGGACCGGCCGGCCATCGCCATGATCCGCAACGCCGAGGCGCGGGGCGAGATCCGCCCTGGCGACACGCTGATCGAGGCGACCTCGGGCAACACCGGCATTGCGCTGGCCATGGCCGCCGCCATCCGCGGTTACCGCATGGTCTTGATCATGCCCGAGGACCTGTCCATCGAACGTGCGCAGACCATGAAAGCCTTTGGCGCCGAGCTGATCCTGACGCCGCGTGGAGGCGGCATGGAGTACGCCCGCGACCTGGCCGAGAAGATGCAGGCTGAAGGCCAGGGCCGCGTGCTCGATCAGTTTGCCAATCAAGACAATCCGCAGGCCCACGTCGACACCACAGGCCCTGAAATATGGGCCGACACCAAAGGGCAGGTCACCCACTTTGTCAGCGCCATGGGTACCACGGGCACCATCACGGGTGTATCGCGGTTTCTCAAGGGCAAGCGCGACACCATCCGCATCGTGGGCGCGCAGCCCAGCGAAGGCTCTCGCATACCCGGCATTCGCAAGTGGCCCGAGGCCTATATGCCCAAGATCTACGATCCGCAGCATGTGGACGAACTGATGCTCGTGTCCCAGGCCGACGCCGAAGACATGGCGCGCCGCCTGGCCCGCGAAGAAGGTCTGTTTGCGGGCATCTCAGCAGCCGGGGCCTGCTGGGTTGCACTGCAGCTGGCGCAGCGTCTTGAAAACGCCACCATCGTGTTCATCGTCTGCGACCGAGGTGACCGCTACCTCAGCACAGGGGTGTTTCCCGCATGAACGCCGCCGTCAAGCACAGCCCCAACTTCTGCCTGCATTGCGGCACACCGCTGGCGCTGAAGACCGAAGTGGAAGACGGCGGCCCCAAGGCGCGCCTGCGCTGCCCGGCTTGTGGCTGGACACATTGGAACAACCCCACGCCGGTGTTGGCCGCCGTCGTTGAATGCACCGACCAGGGCGGGCGCGTGCTGCTGGCCCGCAACGCCGCGTGGCCGGGGCGCATGTTTGCGCTGATCACCGGTTTCATGGAAGCCGGTGAAACGCCCGAAGAAGGCATCAGCCGCGAGGTGGCCGAAGAAACCGCGCTGCAGGTACAGCAGGTCAAGCTGATTGGCGTTTACGACTTCCAGCGCATGAACCAGCTCATCGTGGCCTACCACGTGCAGGCTTACGGTGAAGTCTCGCTGTCCCCGGAACGGGCCGAATACAAGCTTTTTGAACTGCCCGACCTGCGCTGCTGGCCTGCAGGAACGGGTTATGCGCTGGCTGACTGGTTGCGCGCCAGCGGGCACGAGCCCCAGTTTTTGGACTTGCCGCGCCGACCCTCGGCGGGCGCCTGACACCCGTGGTGTGCGCGGCCTAGAATCAACGCACCATGGAAGTCCAAAAAGAACTCGACACCCGGGGCTTGAACTGCCCACTGCCCATCTTGAAGGCCAAGAAAGCGCTGGCCGAAATGGCCAGTGGCGATTTGTTGCGCGTGGTGTCGACCGACGCCGGCTCGCTGCGCGACTTTCAGGCTTTTGCCCGCCAGACGGGCAATGAACTGGTTGCGCAAGAAACCACCAATGGCGAATATCTGCATGTGATGCGCCGGCGCTGAAGCCGTTGCACCGTGTGCGGGTTCGGCTGGCCGCCTTACAGCGACAAACGCTTCAGAAACTCTCGAAACCCCGGGCCCAGTTCCGGGTGGCCCAACGCCAGTTCCACGTTGGCTTCCAAGAAACCTTCTTTGCTGCCGCAGTCGTAACGCTTGCCCTCATAGCGATAGGCAAACACTTTTTCACGGCGAAGCAGCGACGCAATCCCGTCCGTGAGCTGGATTTCGCCACCCACGCCACGCGGCTGGCTGGCAATTTCATGGAACACGCCCGGTGTGAGGATGTAGCGCCCCGCCACCCCCAGCAGCGAAGGTGCCTCGCCCGCCGCCGGTTTCTCGACGATGCGTGAGATGTCCATCAGGCGGTCGTTGACAGTGGTGCCGGCCACGATGCCATAGCGGCTGGTGTGTTCAGCCGGTACTTCCTGCACTGCGATGATGGACGCGCGCCATTCACTGTATTGCTCCACCATCTGCTTGAGCACGGGTTTTTCGCCCACCATCAGGTCGTCGGCCAGGAGCACGGCAAACGGTTGGTTGCCCACCAGGCGCTGGCCGCACAGCACGGCATGCCCCAGGCCCAGTGCCTGAGCCTGTCGCACATAGATGCACTCCATGTCGTCGGGCTTGACGCTGCGCACCACCGACAGCAGCTCATGCTTGTCCGCTTTTTCGAGCGCCACCTCCAGTTCATAGGTCATGTCGAAGTGGTCTTCGATGGGGCGTTTGTGACGACCCGTAACGAAGATCATTTCGCGCACACCGGCGGCATAGGCCTCTTCGACGGCATACTGGATCAACGGCTTGTCCACGACCGGCAGCATCTCTTTGGGCTGCGCCTTGGTGGCGGGCAAGAATCTTGTGCCCAGTCCGGCAACGGGGAAAATGGCCTTCTGCACAGGCATGAAAACGGCTTTCTTTTCCGATGGCGATGAAGCATTGTGGCACGCCCCCCCATACCGAGAACCGCTTGCTGTAGCGCCACTTTCACCGATTTCCTGATGCGTTAATCGCATCAGGCCGCAGACCATGGATGTATTGATCGTCGAGTCCCTGAATGCCGATGTGCAGCAGTGGCTGGAGGCGCGCCACGAGGTGCGCTACGCAACCGAACTGGCCGACGATCCGCAGGCCTTTGCCATGGCGTTGGCGCAGGCGCGCACAGTGATCATCCCCCCCAGCACGGGGCTTGACGCCGCGCTCATCAAGCGATCGCGTCATTTGCGGCTGGTGGCTCGGTTGTCGGTGGGCACTGAAAACATTGACCTCGAAACCTGCGCCCGAACTGGCATCGAGGTCGTGCGACCGGCGTCAGCCAGTGCGGCTGCCGAAGCGGAATTCGTGATCGGGGCGTTGTTGACCCTGCTGCGCAGGGTGCCCATCGTCAACGATGAAGGCCTGCTGGTGGGTCGCGAATTGGGGTCCTGCACGGTGGGCCTGGTGGGCATGACGGCGGCCGTGCAGCCGCTGGCCACGTTGCTGACGGCCTTTGGCGCCAAGGTGCTGGGCTACGACCCCAGCGTGCACATCAGCGACGCGCTGTGGTCGCGCCATGGCGTCGAAGCGGTCGGCCTGCGGGAGCTCATGG
>JAHECB010000169.1 GCA_024641925.1 Betaproteobacteria bacterium | reverse complement strand
GCGGCAGGGCCACCATCGCCGCGCCGGCCCTTGGCGCATGGCCCCTGGCCTAACATCGTTGTCCCGATGAACGACCTCGCACTGCCCCCGACGCCGCCTGCCGGTGACTTGTCCGCCCACGTCCCGATGATGCGGCAGTACCTCGCCATCAAGGCCGAGCACCCCGACACGCTGGTGTTCTACCGCATGGGGGACTTCTACGAGCTGTTCTTTGACGACGCGCGCAAGGCCAACCGGCTGCTGGACATCACGCTGACCCAGCGCGGCCAGAGTGCGGGCGAGCCGGTGGTGATGGCGGGTGTGCCGGTGCACAGCGTCGAGGGCTACCTGGCCCGCCTGATCAAGCTGGGCGAGGCGGTGGCCGTGGCCGAGCAGGTGGGCGACGTGGCCACCAGCAAGGGGCCGGTAGAACGCAAGGTGGTGCGGGTGGTGACCCCCGGCACCGTCACCGACAGCGAACTGATGGACGAGCGCGCCGACACCTTACTGCTGGCCGTGTACAGCCACCGCGGCCGCCACGGCCTGGCCTGGCTGGGCCTGGCCAGTGGGCAGATGGGCCTGACCGAATGCAGCGAAGCCGAACTGGCCGGCTGGCTGGCACGGCTGGACGCGGCCGAGCTGCTGGTCGACAACGGCCTGGCACCACACCAGTTGCCCAGCTCCGTCCTGCAGTCGCGTGCAGCCCGCACGGGCCGGCCCAGCTGGCAGTTCGACAGTGCCCTGGGCGAGCGCAAACTGCGAGAACAGCTGCAAGTAGCCAGCCTGGCCGGCTTCAACGCCCAGGACCTGCCGGTGGCGCATGCAGCCGCGGCGGCATTGCTGAGTTACGCCGAGCACACCCAAGGCCGTGCGCTGTCCCATGTGCGCCACCTGAACGTGGAACGCGCCGGCGACCTGCTGGACCTGCCGCCGGCCACCCACCGCAACCTGGAACTGGTGCAGACGCTGCGCGGTGAAAACAGCCCCACGCTGCTGAGCCTGCTGGACAGCTGCCGCACCGGCATGGGCAGCCGGCTGCTGCGGCACTGGTTGTGCCAGCCGGCGCGCGACCGCGCCGCAGCCCGCCTGCGCCACGACGCCGTCAACACCTTCATCACCCAAGGCTTCGAGCCGCTGCGTGACGCGCTGCGCAGTGTCAGCGACGTCGAACGCAGCACCGCCCGCGTGGCCTTGCGCCAGGTGCGCCCGCGTGAACTGGCCGGCCTGCGCGCCACGCTGCTTTCGCTGCCTACCCTGCGCCAGCAGGTGCCGCAGGCCAGCGGCGGCCTGCTGCCGCTGTTGCTGGCCGCGCTGTCACCCGACCCCGCTGTGCTGCAGACCCTGCAGGCCGTGGCCGAAGAACCCGCCGTGCTGCTGCGTGAAGGCGGTGTCATCGCTACAGGCTTCGACGCCGAACTGGACGAGCTGCGCGGCATCAACCAGAACTGCGACGCCTACCTGCTGGACATGGAGGCCCGCGAACGCGGCCGCACCGGCATTCCCAACCTGCGTGTGCAATACAACAAGGTGCACGGCTTCTACATTGAGGTCACCGGTTCGCACCTGGACAAGGTGCCGCCCGACTACCAGCGCCGGCAGACGCTGAAAAACGCCGAGCGCTACATCACGCCCGACCTGAAGGCCTTTGAAGACAAGGCGCTGTCGGCGCAGGAACGTGCGCTGGCCCGCGAAAAATGGTTGTTCGAACAGTTGCTGGACAACTTGCAGGCGCACCTGGCGCCGCTGCAGGCGCTGGCCCACGCGCTGGCCAGCCTGGACGCCTTGTCGGCCCTGGCCGAACGCGCCGCCACGCTGAACTGGTGTCGGCCGGAATTTGTGCCCTACCCCTGCATCAACATCGAAGGCGGCCGCCACCCGGTGGTGGAGGCGCGGCTGGCCGAACGCGGCGGCCAGCCCGGTGTGGGCGGCTTCATCGCCAACCATTGCCGGCTGGACGCCAAGACGCGCATGCTGATCATCACCGGCCCCAACATGGGCGGCAAGAGCACCTTCATGCGCCAGGTGGCCCTCATCTGCCTGCTGGCGGCCATGGGTTCCTACGTGCCGGCCACGGCCTGCCAGCTGGGGCCGCTCGACGCCATCCACACCCGCATCGGCGCGGCCGACGACCTGGCCAATGCACAGAGTACGTTCATGGTGGAGATGACCGAGGCCGCCGCCATCGTGCACAGCGCCACCGAACACAGCCTGGTGCTGATGGACGAGGTGGGCCGCGGTACCAGCACCTTTGACGGCCTGGCGCTGGCCGGTGCCATTGCCAGCCAGTTGCACGACAAGAACCGCAGCTTCACGCTGTTTGCCACCCACTACTTTGAGCTGACCGAGTTCCCGGCCAAGCACCCGCAGGCCATCAACCTGCACGTGGGCGCGGTGGAAAGTGGACACGACATCGTTTTTTTGCATCAAATGGAAAGTGGCCCGGCCAGCCGCAGTTACGGCGTGCAGGTGGCGCGCCTGGCCGGCATGCCGGCGGCGCTGGTACGACAGGCCCGTGCCACGCTGGAGGCGCTGGAACACAAGGCCCAGCAAGGCCAGGCCCAGGTGGACCTGTTTGCGCCGCCACCGGCCCTGCCCACGGTTGAAACGCCGGCCGCCCTGCGCGCACTGCAGGCCGTGGACCCCGATGCGCTGACACCCCGCGAAGCGCTGGACACGCTGTACCGCATCAAGGCCTTGTTGCCCAAGGACGCAGCCTGATGCCGAAGTCTGGGCTCAGCAACGGCGCAAAACACTTGCAAAAGGGCCTCGAATCCGGGGCCCGACCGCAGCGGCAGGACACAGACTTGCAACACCCAGCGCGTGAGCAGCCTCTTCGGCCTGATAGGCTATTGGGTCAACTCGGAATTCACCACCATGACCTACTGTGTCGGCATACGGCTGAACGCCGGCCTGGTTTTCCTGTCCGATTCGCGTACCAACGCCGGGCTGGACTACGTCAGCACCTTCCGCAAGATGATGATCTACGAGAAGCCCGACGACCGCTTCATGGTCATGCTGTCGGCGGGCAACCTGTCCATCAGCCAAGCCGTACGCGAGGTGCTGCAGATCGAGAAGATCGACAACGGCGCCGACGACCCCATCACCATCTGGAACGCCACCAGCATGTTCGACGCCGCCCGTGTGCTGGGGTCCGCGGTGCGTCGGGTGCACGCACAAGACGGCCCGGCCTTGTCGGCCTCGGGCGTCGACTTCAACGCCAGCATGATCTTCGGCGGCCAGATCAAGGGCGAGGCCATGCGCCTCTTCATGGTGTATTCGGCCGGCAACTTCATCGAGGCCACGCGCGAGACCTGCTTTTTCCAGGTCGGCGAAAGCAAGTACGGCAAGCCCATCCTCGACCGCGTGCTGACCCCGCAGACGCAGCTGGACCAGGCCGCCAAATGCGCCCTGGTGTCCATGGACAGCAGCCTGAACAGCAACCTGAGCGTGGGCATGCCGCTGGATCTGGTGGTTTACCGCGAAGGCACATTCACATCGGACCAGCATGTGTGCATCGACGAGCAGAACCCCTACTTCCGCATGATCCATGAAACCTGGGGTCAGCGGCTGCGCGAGGTCTTCGAGGCCATTGAAGACCCGGTCTGGAACGACGGTGTGGCCGAGCACCCGCTGATGGTGCAGTCCACGCGGTCTGAACGCCTGCGCAAGATCACCCACCCCGGCGAGCGCGTGATCTGACCATGCCCGCTGCAGGTCGCCGCGGCGGCCCACCGCCGGTTGCGCGCAAGCCGGCACGCCCGGGCACCCTGGTTTTCAGCCACGCCAACAGTTTCCCGGCCGGCACCTACGGCCTGCTGTTTGAAGCCTGGCGGGCACAAGGCTGGCAGGTCGCTGCCGTGCCCCGGTTTGGCCACGACCCGCGCTACCCCGCCAGCAACAACTGGCCGCATTTGCGCGATGAATTGCTGGCGCTGGTGGACCGCACGGCCCTGCACCAGCGTGTGGTGCTGGTGGGCCATTCAATGGGCGGCTATCTGAGTCTGCTGGCGGCCAGCCGCAGGCCGCAGGCGGTGGCCGGGGTGGTGCTGCTGGACGCACCGGTGGTGGCGGGCTGGCGGGCACACGGCATCCGGGTGTTCAAGGCCACGGGCCTGGTCAAGCGGGTCACGCCGGGGCAGGTCTCGCAGCGGCGACGCTGGCAGTGGCCCAGCGCTGAAGCTGCGCAGGCCCACTTTGCCGCCAAACGCGTCTTTGCACGCTGGCACCCCGAGGTGCTGGCCGACTACCTGCAGTGCGGTCTGGAGCCCGACCCCGCGGGCGAATCCGGCGCCGAACCCACCGGCGCCGTGCGGCTGGCCTTCAAGCGCGAGGTGGAAACCCGCATCTACAACACCTTGCCGGACCACATCGGCCCCCTGCTGGCCCGTTATCCGGTACACGCACCGGTGGCGTTTTTGGGGGGCACGCAGTCGGTGGAAAACCGCCAGGTGGGCCTGGCCAGCACCCGAACGCTGTGCCGCACGCGCATGGCCTGGATTGAAGGCTCCCACCTGTTTCCTATGGAAAAACCCCTGGAAACCGCCGATGCGGCGCTGGGCCTGATCGCCCAGATGCCGCCCTTGCCTCAGATGCTTTCGTAGCGGCCCAGCCGCACCGCCGTGCCCCCGGGCTTGAGGTTGTTCTTGGCCGGCATCACCAGCACCGTGTGGTCGTAGGGGGTGCGCCAGATGTGCTCACCGTCCTGCGCCAGTGCAGTACCGGCTTTTTCAACCACGCCCAGGCCTTCGGTGGGCAGCAGGAACTTGAACTCGCTACTGCGCGCCACCACCGCTTCGCTGACACGCAGCAGCCTTTGTTGCGCCGGCAGCGGCAGGCGCTGGTGCTGTGCCACCCAGGCGGCGTCGGCCATGCCCACCAGCCCCAGAAAACGCACCAGACAGTCCAGGGCCACGTCGGCCGCCCCGCGTTCCCAGTGCTGGCCACATTCCACCAGCAAGGCCCGTTTCGGGCTGGCTGGGTCGCCAAAGCCGCCGCGCTCCACCATGCGCAGGCCGGCCGGGTGGCCGGTGTCGACCAGCAACACCTCGGGCATGCCCAGGGCCTTGGCAAAGTGGGCGTTTTTATCCACCGTGCCGCAAACCATCAGCGGCTCGCAGGCTTCGCTCATGCTGTGGATGTCCAGCAGGAAGTCGGCGGCGTCCACGAAGGGGCGCAAGTCGCGCGCACGGCGCAGTTCGGTCGAATCGCCGGCACCCAGCAGCGTGTCGTCACCCCAGACCCGGTTGTAGTCCTCGTCGACATAGCGTGACTTGAAGGGGTCTGCCGGGTCGAAGCGCTGGTAGGCCTGCACGTTGCCAAAAGCCAGCACCAGCGTGCCCTTCAGCGGCGTGAAGCGGCCCGCGGCAATTTCGCCCAGCAGCCAGTGCAGCGCAATCGCGCCGCAGATCTCGTTGCCGTGGGTCAGGGCCTGCACCATCACCTGCGGGCCAGGGGCTGCGCCGTGCACCCGGTGCACCCAGTCCACGGCGGTATTGCCCGCGCACCAGGCGCTGATGTCGGGCGCCTGCAGTTCAACGGTGATTTCTTCTGATGCCATGGGGGCGCTCCTGGGGGTCAACGGGGCTGGAACTGCTGCTGCAGGGCCTGGATCATCTGCAGCATCTGTGCCTGCAACCGGTCAAAGCCCTCGTTTTTTTCGATGCGGTCGTTGTGCATGTAGACGCGCTTGGCGATTTCAATCTGCAGGCTGTGGCGTCCTTGGGCGGGATTGGCATAGGCCCGCACCAGTTCCACACCCTTATAGGGGTCGTTGACCTTCACGCTGTAGCCCAGGCCCAACAGGTGCTCGCGCACAAAAGCGGTGAATTCAGGCGCGCAGGTGGTGCCATCGCGGTCGCCCAGCACAAAGTCAGCGCGCGGCTGGCCGGGGCCGCCGGCGTCCATCGCGCCACTGACCGAGTTCATGGAATGGCAGTTGATGTGGTGCACCACCCCAAAGCGGGCGTGCGCCGCGTCCAGCAGGCTCTGCAGCGCCTGGTGGTAGGGCCGGTGGTAATGCAGGATGCGGTGCTGCACCTCGGCCACGCTCAGCTTGCGGTCGTAGATGGGCCTGCCATCGGGCAAGGTGCGCCACAGCAGCGCCTTGCCCAGGGCACCCTTGCCACTGGACAGGGTCGGGCCGGGCCACGGCTCGGCCATCAACGACAGGTCCAGGTCGTCGGGGTGGCGGTTGGGGTCCAGGTAGGTGCGTGGAAATGTCGCGGTCAGCAGTGGCACGCCAATTGCTGTTGACGGCATGTAGAGCTCATCGATGAAACAGTCCTCACCACTCCTCAAGGCCTCCCAGCTGCACACCGACCCAAAGTCGGGGGGCAAGCGATTGCCCGAGTGCGGGGAATCCAGCACCAGGCTGGTCTGCGTCTGCTGCGGGCCATGAACCCGGAAAACCTCGTGCGTGGCGGGTGCTTTCATGGGCCGCAGTATGCCGGGTCGGCCATCGGGGCTACCCGAATATCGGCCGCAATGTTTGCGGATAGGATCTCCACTCGAAGCCGTCACCCGCCGTTTGCAGCCCCAGGCTTTGCGGCCCAAGGGTGAACCATTTCAGAAACAGCGCCGTCAGGCATGAAGAGGCCCACCATGCAAGAAAGTCAAATCCGCAACCTGATCGAAGACGTCCGCCGTGGCGAACTGCCGCGGCGCAGTTTCATCCAGCACATGGTCGGGCTGGGCCTGACCGCGCCCATGGCGTCGATGATGTTGATGCACGAGGGTCTGGCGCAAGGCGCCGCCACCATCCCTTACAAGCCCACCAAGCGCGGTGGTGGCGGCGCGCTCAAGGTGCTGTATTGGCAGGCTGCGGTGCACCTGAACCCGCACTACGCCGGTGGCACCAAAGACCAGGACGCCAGCCGCGTGTTCTACGAGCCGCTGGCCGGCTGGGACGTTGAGGGCAACCTGGTTCCCTGCCTGGCTGCCGAAATCCCGACCCGCGCCAACGGCGGGCTGTCGGCCGACGGCAAGTCGGTCACCTGGAAATTGAAGCGCGGCGTCACCTGGCACGACGGCAAACCGTTCACCGCCGACGACGTGGTCTTCACCGCCGCCTATGCGGGCGACCCGGCGGCGGCCATGATCACCGTGGGCACCTACAAGGACATCAAGGTCGTCAAGGTGGATTCGCACACGGTGCGGGTCGAGTTTCCCAAACCCACGCCGTTCTGGGCCGAGCCCCTGGTGGGCAGCGTGGGCCCCATCCTGCCCAAGCATGTGTTCGAGCCCTTCATGGGCGCCAAGTCGCGCGAGAACCCGGCCAATACCAAGCCGGTGGGCACGGGCCCCTACAAGATCGTTGACTTCAAACCCGGTGACACGCTGCGCGCCGAGGCCAACACCAACTACCACGTACCCAACCAGCCCTTCTTTGACTCGCTGGAGATCAAGGGCGGCGGCGACGCGCTGAGCGCGGCGCGCGCGGTGCTGCAGACCGCCGAATACGATCTGGCCTGGAACCTGGCGGTTGAAGACGAACTGCTCAAGCGCCTGGAGGCCGCGGGCAAGGGCAAGGTGTCGTTCTATGCCGGCAGCGATGTCGAGCATGTGCTGCTCAATGCCTCCGACCCCTGGAACGAAGTGGATGGCGAGCGCGCCAGCGCCAAGAGCAAGCATCCGGCGTTCAGCGACAAGGCCGTGCGTGACGCCATGGCCCTGCTGATCGACCGCAACAACGTGCAGCAGGTGATTTACGGTCGTGGCGCGATCTCCACCGCCAACTTCCTGAACAACCCGCCCAAGTTCCGCAGCCCCAACACCAAGTACGAGTTCAACGTCGACAAGGCGATCCAGATCCTGGAAGCTGCAGGCTACAAGAAGGGCGCCGACGGCATCCGTGCCAAGGGCAATGTCAAGCTCAAGTTCGTGTTCCAGACCTCGGTGAGCCAGCCGCGCCAGAAATGCCAGGCCATCATGAAAGACGCCTGCACCAAGGCCGGCATCGACCTGGAGCTGAAGAGCATCGTGGCGTCGGTCTATTTCGGCAGCGACGCGGCCAATCCGGACACCTACCAGAAGTTCTGGGCCGACATGGAAATGTTCACCACCACGATGACTGCGCCTGACCCGCAGTACTTCATGGAGCAGCACACCTCGTCGCAGCTGGCGCAAAAGGCCAACAAATGGGCCAGCCGCAACCTGTCGCGTTGGACCAATGCCGAGTACGACGCCACATTCACCGCGGCGCAGTCGGAGTTGGACCCGGTCAAGCGCGCGGCCATGTTCATCAAGCTCAACGACCTGGTGGTGGGCGGCGGCCATGTGATCCCGCTGTTCGCCCGCCCACGGCCTTATGGCGTGGTCAACAAGCTGGTGCCGGCGCTGTCGGCCTGGGACAACGCCACCTGGGCGCTGGGCTACTGGTACCGCGAGGCTTGATCCACGGGCTCGGGCTCAGCCCGAGCCTGTCCTGATGGCCTTGTCTTCTCGCCCGCCCTGGTTGCCGCCACCCGCGGTCCAGGACCGGGCCCCTGACCTGAGACCCCGCGCTTGTTCAACTACATCCTGCGCCGATTGATGATCGCGCTGCCCAGCCTGCTGGGCATCAGCGTGGTGCTGTTCACCGTGCTGGCCCTGGCGCCCGGCGACCCGTTTGAAGAGCTGGCCACCAACCCCAGTGTGCCGCCCGAGGTGCGTTTGGCGCTGCGGGTGCAGTTCGGCCTGGACGACCCGGTGCACGTGCGTTACTGGGCTTGGCTGACCAGCATGCTGCAGGGCAACTGGGGCTTTTCATTTGTCAGTCGCATCGATGTCGACCAGCTGATCGTTCAGCGCTTGCCCACCACGCTGATCGTGATCGGCCTGTCGCAGCTTCTGGCCATCCTGGTGGCACTGCCGGTGGGCGTGCTCGCAGCGGTCAAGCCCTACTCCTGGTTCGACCGCATCGCCAGCACCCTGGCCTTCATCGGGTTTTCGTTGCCGACGTTTTTCACCGGCGTGATGTTCATCCTGTTTTTCAGCATCTACCTGGGCTGGCTGCCGTTTGTCTACCGGGCTGACATCTCGTCCACCGGCTGGCAGTTCTGGTGGGACCACTTCAAACAGTCGATCATGCCCATCACGGTGCTGGGGCTGTTCCAGGGCGCCAGCATGATGCGTTATGTGCGATCGGCCGTGCTGGACGTGATCCGGCTCGACTACGTGACCACGGCGCGCAGCAAGGGCTTGAACGAAAAGGCCGTGGTCATCAAGCATGTGGTGCGCAACGCCTTGATACCGGTGGTCACGCTGGTGGCGCTGCAGATGCCGGCGGTGTTTGGCGGCGCCATCGTCACCGAGCAGATCTTTCGCATTCCGGGCATCGGCAGCCTGCTGATCGACGCCATCCTGCGCAACGACACACCGGTGATCATGGCGGTCACCTTTGTGTTCAGTTGCCTGGTGATTTTTTTCAACTTGATTGCAGACCTGCTTTATGGCTGGCTCGACCCCCGCATCAGCTTCCGCTAGGCCGCCCGCCTTGGGCAAGGCCACGGTCAGTGTGTCGCCCTGGGCCGAGGCCTGGCGGCGCTTCAAGCGCCACCGCCTGGCTTACTGGAGCCTGTGGCTGCTGGGCGCCATGGTGCTGGCCGTGCTGCTGGGCCCACTGTTCTACAAGGTGGGCGTCAACGACATCGACTTCAAGGCGCGCCTGGCCGGGCCTTCGGCCACCCACCTGTTCGGCACCGACGACCTGGGCCGCGACCTGCTGGCGCGCATGCTCTACGGCGGGCGCATCAGCCTGGCCGTGGGCCTGGCGGCCATGTTGATGGCCATCACCGTGGGCGTGATCGTGGGCGCGGTGGCCGGCATGGCGCGTGGCTGGGTAGACGCAGCACTGATGTGGGTCACCGACCTGTTCCTGAGCCTGCCGCAACTGCCGCTGCTGCTGCTGCTGATCTTTCTGTTCCGCGAGCCGCTCAAGCAGGCCTTCGGGCTGGAGGTGGGCGTGTTCATCCTCATCGTCGCAGTGATCGGCGGCTTCAGGTGGATGCCGGTGGCGCGCCTGGTGCGGTCGCAGTTTTTCAGCCTGCGCGAAAAAGAGTTCGTCGAGGCCGCCCGCGCCCTGGGCGCGTCCACCAGCCGCCAGGTGTGGCGCCACATCCTGCCCAACAGCCTGGGCCCGGTGATCGTGGCCGCCACCATCGACGTGGCCGCCGCCATCATCGCCGAGAGCACGCTGAGTTTTCTGGGCCTGGGCTTTCCGCCCGACATCCCCACCTGGGGCCGCATCCTGTACGACGGGCGCGATTACATGGACCTGGCCGTGCACTGGGCCATGTTCCCGGGTATCGCCATTTTTCTCACCGTGCTGACCATCAACTTCATCGGTGACGGCCTGCGCGACGCGCTGGACCCACGCCGGGTCCTCTGATGCCGCTCCGCACCTGCACCAGCACCAGCCCCCGTCACTGACATGCCATTGCTCGACATCCAGGGTCTGAAAACCCACTTCAAGACCGACGACGGCTGGCTGCACGCCGTGGACGGCGTCGACATCAGCATCGAGTCGGGTGAGACCGTGTGTGTGGTGGGGGAAAGCGGCTGCGGCAAAAGCGTCACCGCCAAGACCGTGCTCAAGCTCATCGACATGCCGCCGGGCAAGATCGTTGCCGGCGAGGTGTTGTGGCAAGGGCGCGACCTGGTGCCCTTGCCGCCCGAAGCCATGCAG
>JAHECB010000421.1 GCA_024641925.1 Betaproteobacteria bacterium | reverse complement strand
GCATGGGGCTGGGTTTCATGTCGCTGCACACCATGGGGCTGGAAATCCGCAGCGGCCTGATGCACATCCTGGACATTGCCGGCACCCCGCTGATGCGCAGCTGGAACGTGGTGCACCTGGAGTCACGCCTGCTGTCGCCGGCTGCCGAGGCGTTTCGCTACTTCATCATCGAGCGCGGTGAAAAGCACCTGATGGCGCACGACGAGCCGCTGCTGCGTCCGGTTGTGGCGTCGGGTTGAGGCACGGGTGCTGGCCGTTTCCGGCCTGCGCTGACCGAGCGTTTGGCCCTCAACGACCACCTTGTTCCGGGCTACCGTGTGCCGCCCCGCAGTGTCCAATTCCAGGGCGTTTGAACACACCGAAGGGAACGCTGCGTGAACAACAAGCGACTGCTTGTCGAAGGCTGGCGAGGCATCAGCCATTCATTTGCCATGGTCAACCAGCATCAACTGCTGGCCTGGATGGACATGCGGGGCCTGTCGCTGTCCCACCGCGACCTGCCGATGTACCAGCCCTACTGGAACAGCGTCGACCAGAGTGCGGGTTTTGACAGCCAGACGGCAGCCCGCCTGGCGTCGCTGGCAGGGCCGGATGGCGGCGCAGTGGATGCCGTCTACCGCATCAACTTTCCGGCGGCATTGTCGCCATCGCTGCGCCCAGGCACGCCGCAGTTCACGTTCATCGTGACCGAATACGGACTGAAGCCGAACTACCTGTGCAAGACCCTGACCGACCTGGGCGCGCTGACACGCGACGGCAATGCCGTCATCACACCGTCAAGCTGGTCCAGAGACCGGCTGGTCGACTTTGGTGTTGACGCCGCGCGCCTGCAGGTGGTGCCGCACGGCGTGTGCCGCCAGACCTTCTTTCCCATGGCCGCCGACGAACGGCGGGCCTTGCGGCGCGACACCGGCTTCGCCAACGAGCACTTCGTGTTTTCCAACGTGGGCATCGCGTCGTGGCACAAGGGCATTGACCAGCTGCTGGTGGCCTTTGCGCGGGTGCGACGTCGCCACGCCCATGCGCGGCTGGTTCTGAAAAACCACCGGGCGCTGTACAACACGAACATCAGCGACTACTTCCACGCCGTCAACGAACTGCACCCGGGTCTGCTGAGCACCGAGGTGATGACGTCGATCCTGCTGATCGACGACAACATGGACCAGGAACAGCTGCGCAAGCTCTACCTGTGCACCGACTGTTATGTCTCCCCCTACCGGGCCGAAGGATTCAACCTGCCCGTGCTGGAGGCCATGGCCTGCGGCACCCCGGTGATCGTGACGGCGGGCGGTGCCACTGACGACTACTGCTTCGAGCCTCTGGCCGTTCGGGTGCCCAGCGCGCTGCGCAACACCGAAGACCACCTGTTGCGGGGTGGTCGCTACCTGGACATTGACGGTGACGCGCTGATCGAAGCGATGTCGGCTTGCCTGCTGCAGGGCGGGCGCCGGCTTTCGGGGGCTGCCTGGGAAAGCACCCTATCGAAGATGAGCTGGCACCGGGCCGCGCAGTTGGCGCTGGACTTCATGTTCCCGGCTGAACAGGCCCAGGCAATCCGTGCTGGCGTCGGGTCTGCCGGTGTTCATGTCGCGGCAGGTCCTCGCACCGATGAAGCTGCCGCCGTTGCCTTGCCAACGTGGGCTGCTGAGCCCGAGGCGCCGGCACGGTTGCAACCAGAACGGCCGTCAGCGCAGCTCGTGCAGTTGGCCTCAGGTGCCGGCCCGGCCCAGGCCCACGCGGCCGCTGCACC
The DNA here is from genome assembly GCA_024641925.1 of Betaproteobacteria bacterium. Classification (GTDB taxonomy): domain Bacteria; phylum Pseudomonadota; class Gammaproteobacteria; order Burkholderiales; family Burkholderiaceae_C; genus Rubrivivax. The sequence continues at coordinate 1,119 of JAHECB010000421.1, read as the reverse complement.
GGATTGTTACAACCCCATCAGCTATTCGATCATCAAGCGCCGCTGGTTGCTGCAAGCATTTGACGGCATCGAGCGGGTGCAGATCAACCACAGCCAGCTGCACCAGGACATGTTTGTACTCGCGGTGCTCAACGGTCTGACGGGCGGCACCTATCTGGAGATCGGCGGACACGAGCCGGTTTTCATCAACAACACCTATCTGCTGGAAAGCACATTCAACTGGACCGGCGTGTCCATCGAGCTGGGCAGCGAGTACGTGCAGCGCCACCACAACATGCGGCGCAATGCCTGCGTGTGTGCCGATGCGACGCAGGTGGACTACGAAGCCTTGCTGCGCGACGCCGGCCTGGGGCCCGTGGTGGACTACCTGTCGATCGACGTCGATCCGCCCGAAGTGACGCTGGCTGCATTGAAGGCCATTCCGCACGACAAGGTCCGCTTCAGGGTCATCACCTTTGAACACGACTATTCGTCAGGCGGCGCCGCCGTGCGCCAGCAAAGCCGCGACTACCTGTCGTCACTGGGTTACCGCCTGGTCGTCAATGACGTGGCCTGGGGCAATGTCGTGGTCGAGGACTGGTGGGTCTGCCCCGAGCTCACCGATGCCGCTGTGGTGGAGCGGCTGACTTGTGTGGACGGCCAGGCGCACGAACACGACAAGTACATCTACGGCAAGTACCTGACCGGATCGGGACGGTTGGCGCTGCCTTCAAGGGTGGGTGGGCAGGTCGCTCAAGCGGCGCCGCTGTAGGACCGCGGCCGCAAGGCAACGCCCCCAGGCGCCCTTGTCAGCCGGTTTGTGCCCGGTTGCACCGGACCCAAAACCATTGCAAAGTCAGGCTACAGCGCCCGTCGCTCATCTGGAGGTCATTCACCATGCCAGGGCAAACCGCCCCAAAACCGCTGGTGCCCCGCATCGAAAGCTGGCACGCCCATGTGTACTTTGACGCCAGCAGCCGTGACGCGGCCTGGGCGCTGCGCGAATGTATCCAGCAAGAACTGGCAGCCCATATGCAGATGGGCCGCTTTCACGAAAAGCCGGTGGGCCCGCACCCGCTGTGGAGCTACCAGCTGGCCATTCCCGTGCAAGACCTGGCGCCCGTGTTGAGTTGGCTGGTG
>JAHECB010000168.1 GCA_024641925.1 Betaproteobacteria bacterium | reverse complement strand
GACCTGTCAGCTCATGGTAGCACCCGGGATCTGGCTGCCTCTCGGTAGCCCCTGACCGAACAAGGTCGGCACAGCCTTGCCGACCGCACGCCAACCGGCTGCTGGCCCAACGCCAACCGCAGATGCTGACACGCTGGACTTGGTGTTCACCTTTGCCCACGAAGGCGGCCACGCGTTGCACACGGTGTTGTCTTATGAAAGCCAACCCTTTGTCACGTCCGGCTACGCCAACTTCGTGGCCGAGGTGGCTTCAACCTCCAACGAGCGCTTCTTGCTGGAACACCTGTTGCAGAAAACCAGCGACTCCAAAGAGCGGTTTCTGCTGCTGCAACATGCCGTCGACGCCATTGTCCGCACCTTCTACACACAGGTGATGTTTGCCGACTTCGAATTGCAGGCGCACAAGCTGGCCGAAGAAGGCCGTTGTTGACCTGACACGGCGCGCCACGGTGCAGGCGGTGATTGCCCAGATGAACAGGCTGGTCAGCTGGATGGAGGCCGAGGCGGCCAAGATGCAGTGAGCCCGGGCTGCAGACGCCATACAGACCCGGTCAGGATGGGGTTAACAGACCCCGGCGACACTGCGGCTTCAGTGACACCCGCCCCGATGGCCATGAGAAATCACCCCACCCGTCGCACCCGGCTTGCCGCCCGCGTTGCCGCCTTCGCGCTACCGCTGGCAGCGCTGCTGCTGGCAACCCCGCTTGTCACCCTGGCCCAAGGCGCCAACTTGCGCACCGAGATTGTCGCCAGCGGCCTGGACAGCCCCTGGGGCCTGGCCTTCCTGCCCGATGGCCGCATGCTGGTGACTGAAAAAGCTGGGCAGCTTCGCATCGTGGCACGCGACGGCAGCCTGTCGGCGCCGCTGAAAGGTCTGCCGGCCATCGATGCCGTGGGCCAGTGCGGTTTGCTGGACGTGGCGCTGGACCCGAAATTTGCCGACAACCAGCGTCTGTTTTTCACCTTTGCCGAACCCGGTGAAGATGGCAACAGCACGGCCCTGGGCAGTGCACGGCTGGTGGCGGACCAGTTGCAGGACGTGAAAACCCTGTTCAGCCAGAAACCCAAGATCAAGAGCCGCAACCATTGCGGTTCCCGCATCGTGTTTGACCGCCAAGGCCACGTGTGGGTGGGCCTGGGCGATCGGTTTTCCGGCAAGGACGAAGCGCAGAACCCCGCCAACCACATCGGCAAGGTGGTGCGGGTGGCGGTGGACGGCAGCGTTCCGGGGGACAACCCCTTTGTGTCGCGCGCCGGCGCGGCGCCCGAAGTGTGGAGCCTGGGCCACCGCAACATCCAGGGCGCGGCCATGCACCCTGCCACGGGCGAGCTGTGGGCCATCGAACACGGGCCGCAAGGCGGCGACGAAATCAATGTGGTGCTGGCCGGGCGCAACTACGGTTGGCCGCGGGTGACCTATGGCCGCAACTACGGCACCGGTACGCGCATCGGCGAAGACGGGCCGAAGGCAGGGTTCGAGCAGCCCTTGCGCCACTGGGTGCCCACCTCGGTCGCGCCCAGCGGCCTGGCGTTCCTGACCAGCGAGCGTTACAGCGCGGCTTACCCGGATTGGAAGGACAGCCTGTTCATGGGCACCCTGCGCGGCCAGACGCTGTGGCGGTTCAGTCTGGACGGGCGGCGCATCGTGGGCGAGCAGAAGCTGCTGCAAGGCGCAGGCCACCGCATCCGCGATGTGCGCCAGGGGCCCGATGGTTACCTGTACCTGCTGGTGGAATCACCCCAGGGGCAGGTGCTGCGGCTGATGCCGTAGCGTGGCGGGCATCAGGCCGCCGCCGACGGCTGGCCGGCAGTCGCCATGGGCGCCTGTGACAGCGCCAAGCGGGCCGGCTTGTTGATCATCCAGGCGGTCACAGCCAGCGAAATCAGCAAGGCCACGGCCCGACAGGTGGCGACCCACCTGGTGACGGGCTTGCGGTTCATGTCCGAGCCTCAGCGGCTGGCCACCGTCACCACCGTCACCACCGGCTCGGCGGCTTGCGGCAGGCCGTAGCTGGCCAGTTGCTGCACGGTCACGAAGCTCACCAGCAAGGCGGCAACGAAGGCGGTGACACGGTGGGTGCGGGTGGTGAAGTTGGTGTTCATGGTGGGCTCCTGGGGGGTGTGCACCGCAGTGCGTTGTCGATGGGTGTACTGTCACGCCACGACCCCATCGCCGTCCTTTAGCCGGCCTGAAAGCGCCCTGAAAAGATCTGAAAGCCCGCATCAGTCGCCGACCTCAACACCCACGACGCTTGACGGGCCGGCAAGGACGACCTCACCCCATACGCCCCCCAGGCACCGTCGGAGACACCACGAGGCGCTGTGCTTGAGCGCCGCTGCCGGCGGCCGCCCGACCGGGCTATGCCAGATGCTGCGCCAGCACCCGCGCCACGTGCACCGCCTGGCGCTGCGCGCCGTCGGCAATCTGGTGACGGCAACTGGTGCCGTCGGCCACCACCAGCGCGTCGGGCCTGGCGCGCACGGCCGGCAGCAGGCTCAGTTCGGCCATCTGCATCGACACCGCGTGGTGCTGGGCCTCGTAGCCAAAGGCGCCGGCCATGCCGCAGCAGGAACTGTCGATGGTGGCCACGTCGGCGCCTGGAATCAGGCGCAACACGTCCAGCACCGGCGGCAGCGCGCCAAAGACTTTCTGGTGGCAATGGCCGTGCACCAGCATGGGCTGTGTGGCCGCGCGCAGCGGCAGGTTCAGGCGGCCGGCGCGGTGTTCACGCGCCAGGAATTCTTCAAACAGCAGCGCGGATACAGCCAGGCGCTGCGCAGGCTCGCCCAAGCCCATGACCAGAAATTCGTCGCGCAGCGTGAGCAGGCAGGAGGGCTCCAGCCCCACGATGTTGATGCCGGCTTCCACAAACGGGCGGTAGGTGTCGATGAGCGCCTGCGCCCGCAGCTTGGCCTCGTCGGCCAGGCCCGCAGCCAGTAGCGTGCGGCCGCAGCAAGGCGCGCGTCCGTCATCCTGCGTGGCCACATGCACGGCGTAACCCGCGGCTTGCAGCACCCGCACGGCGTCCACCGCGTTTTCACTTTCGAAGGCGCCGTTGAAGGTGTCGACCATCAGCACCACGCCCTGGCCCTGCGGCGCTGCGGCCAGCACCTGCGCGCGCGTAGACAGGCCCAGGCCCGGCGCCAGCCGGGCAAAGCTGTCACTGCGCCAGCGCGGCAAGCTGCGCTGCGCCGCCAGGCCCAGCCAGCGCTGGCTGAGTGCAGCCGCACCCGGCAGGCGGTCGCGCAGGTTGAACAGCCCCGGCAAACGGGCGGCCCAGGGTGCCAGGTCGGGCAGCCACGCCACCAGCCGGTTCAGCCGGCTCACGCCCTGCTGCGCCGCGCGCTGGGCGGTGAACTCCAGCTTCATCTTGGCCATGTCCACACCCGTGGGGCAGTCGCGCTTGCAGCCCTTGCAGCCCACACACAGGTCCAGCGCGTCGCCCACGGCGTCGGACGTGAATCCGCCTTCGAGCTGCCCCGACAACGCCAGGCGCAAGGTGTTGGCGCGGCCGCGGGTCAGGTGCTGTTCATCACGCGTGACGCGATAGCTGGGGCACATGGTGCCAGCGTCAAACTTGCGGCAGTGGCCGTTGTTGTTGCACATCTCCACCGCCTTGGCCAGGCCGCCGGTGCTGTCGCCGCCGGTGCCGGGCGCGGTGGTGTGTTCAGTGACGGGGTCGTTCTGCACGTTCCAGGCCGACCAGTCGAACACGGGTTTCAGCTCGATGGTGCGGTAGCCCGGCGCATAGCGAAACAGCGACGCATCGTCCATCTTGGGCGGGTCGATGATCTTGCCGGGGTTCAGCAGGTTCAACGGGTCCAGATGCTGTTTGACGGCGCGCAGCGCGTCGTCCAGCTGCGGGCCAAACTGCCAGCGTATCCATTCACCGCGGCACAGGCCGTCGCCGTGTTCACCGCTGTAGGCGCCCTTGAAGCGGCGAACCAGCACGGCAGCTTCTTCGGCGATGGCGCGCATCTTGGCGGCGCCGCCCTTCGGCCCGCTTTGGCGCATGTCCAGGATGGGCCGCACATGCAACGTGCCCACCGACGCATGCGCATACCAGGTGCCGCGAGAGTCGTGGCGGGCAAACACTTCCGTCAGCGCGTCGGTGTATTCGGCCAGGTGTTGCAGCGGCACGGCACAGTCTTCGATGAAGCTGACCGGTTTGCCGTCGCCCTTCAGGCTCATCATGATGTTCAGGCCGGCCTTGCGCACTTCCCACAGCGCTTTTTGCGGCGCCTCTTCAGGCATCTGCACCACGCTGCCGGGCAGGCCGCGGTCGGCCATCAGTTCCACCAGCGCGGCCAGTTGGCGCAGCAAGGCGTTGCGGTCGTCACCGCTGAATTCCACCAGCAGAATGGCTTCGGGCTGGCCGGTGAGTGCGGTTTCAATCACCGGCTTGAAGGCCGGGTTGGCACGCGCCAGCTCGATCATGGTGCGGTCCACCAGTTCCGCCGCGCTGGGGCCCAGCGTGACGATGTGCTGCGCCGAGTCCATGGCCGTGTGGAAACGGTCGAAGTTCACCACCCCCAGCACCTTGTGTTTCGGCAGCGGGCTCAGCTTCAGTTTCAGACTGCGCGTGACAGCCAGCGTGCCTTCACTGCCCACCAGCAGGTGCGCAAGGTTGACGCTGCCGTCCGCCGTATAGGGGCGTTCACTCTGCGGGTGAAAGATATCCAGGTTGTAGCCGGCCACACGCCGTAGCACCTTGGGCCAGTGTTTTTCGATCTCGGTCCGGTGTTGTTGCACCAGACCGCGCACGAAGTCGGTGATCTGGCGTTCGCGGCTGTTTCCGCTTTTGTCACCGTTGTACAGATCGGCAACGGGGCCGAACGACACCGAGCTGCCATCGGCCAGCCAGGCGTCGATGCCCAGCACGTTGTGCACCATGTTGCCGTAGGCGATGCTGCGCGAGCCGCAGGAATTGTTGCCCGCCATGCCGCCCAAGGTGGCCTGTGCACTGGTGGACACGTCCACCGGGTACCACAGGCCATGCGGCTTCAAGGCTGCGTTCAGGTGGTCCAGTACCAGTCCGGGCTGCACCTGCGCGGTCATCGCCTGGGCATCGATGTGCTGGATGGTTCGCAGGTGCTTGCTGCCATCCAGCACCAGCGCCGCGCCGGTGGTCTGGCCGCACTGCGAGGTACCGCCGCCGCGCGGCAGCACCGGTGCACCCATCTCGCGGGCGATGGCCAGTGCGATGGCCACGTCTTCATCACAGGTAGGCACCAGCACGCCGATGGGCTCGATCTGGTAGATGGACGCATCGGTGGCATAACGCCCGCGTGACGCGGCATCAAACAACACTTCGCCACGGGTTTCGCGGGCCAGACGGCGCGCCAGCTCGGTGCGGTCAGCGACATCGGCGGGGCGAAGGGAGCTTGCAGGTGCGGGTGCGTTCATGGGGTGGCCGGCGGAACGGACGGTGCGGGTTGCAAGGCGCCGCGCTGCATCAGGTCCAGCACGGCATCGCGTTTGTGTTCCAGGTGCCGCACCATCAGCGCGCGCAGCCCGGCGGCGTCACGCGCCGCCAGCAGTTGCAGCATCTGCTCATGCTCGTTCACCGCCTGCTGCCACTTGCGTTCGTCGAAGTTGGAACGAAAGCGCAGCGCCTGCAGGCGCGCGTTGACGTTGGCATAAGTCTGCGCCAGCACCGGGTTGCGTGCAGCGGCGTTGATGCTGGCGTGAATCTGCGCGTTCAGCCGGTAGTAGGTGGACAGGTCGCGCCGCGTGAACGCGGCCATCATCTCGAAGTGCAGCGCCTGCAGCTCGGCCAGCTGCGCGGCGTCGATGCGCTGCGCCGCCAGTTCACCCGACTGGCCTTCCAGCCCGGCAATCACCTCGAAGGTGTCGGCCACGGCCTGTGCTGACAACACGGCGGCCACCGCACCGCGATTGGGCAGCAGTTCCACCAGGCCTTCGGCGGCCAGCGTCTTGATGGCTTCGCGCAAGGGTGTGCGCGAGACCTGCAGCGATTCACTCAGCGCACGCTCGTTCAGCTTGGTGCCCGGCGCGATCTGGCCCTCCACGATGCGCTGGCGCAAGCGCTGAACCACGGTGTGGTGCAGCGCCGGGTTGGGTGGCGCCAAAACGGCCGCGCGGCGCGGCGTGGCCGCCACTTCAGTCAACAGGCTGGCGTTCATCAAATCTATTTTGTATGCAAACTTTGCAGCCCCTACTAGGGTCATTCCTAGTGCGAATTGATTGACATTGATTTTTTGTATGCAAAACTTCAATCTACAGGAGTTTTACATGCTCAAGCTCGACCAGCACCCCAGCGGGCGCCACTTTCTGCAGATTCCCGGCCCCAGCCCCGTGCCCGACCGGGTGCTGCGCGCCATCAGCCTGCCCACCATCGACCACCGCGGCCCGGAATTCGGGCAGTTGGGCCTGAAGGTCATCAGCGGCCTGCAGCAGGTGTTTCGTACAAGACACCCCGTGGCCATCTACCCGGCGTCGGGCACCGGCGCGTGGGAAGCTGCGCTGGTCAACGTGCTCAGCCCCGGCGACACCGTGCTGATGGTGGAAACCGGCCACTTCGCCACGTTGTGGCAAAAGATGGCGCTGCGCCTGGGCCTGAAGCCCGAATTCATCAGCCTGCCCGGCACCTGCGCCGAAACCGGCCTGCCGGTGGCCTGGCGACACGGTGTCAATGCCGAACAGGTGGCCGAACGCCTGCGCGCTGACACCGGCCACCAGATTCGCGCCGTGTGTGTGGTGCACAACGAAACCTCCACCGGCGCCACCAGCGACATCGCCGCCGTGCGCCGCGCCATCGACGACGCCAAGCACCCGGCGCTGCTGATGGTGGACAGCATCAGCGGCCTGGCCAGTGCCGACTATCGCCACGACGACTGGGGCGTGGACGTCACCATCAGCGGTTCCCAGAAGGGCCTGATGCTGCCGCCGGGCATCAGCTTCAATGCCTTGTCACCGAAGGCGCTTGAAGTGTCGAAAACGGCGAAACTGCCACGCGCCTTCTGGGCCTGGGACGAGATCGTCGAGATGAACCGCACCGGTTACTGGCCCTACACGCCCAGCACCAACTTGCTGTACGGCCTGCACGAGGCGCTGGACATGCTGCTGGCGCAGGGCCTGGAGCCGGTGCTGGCGCGTCACCAGCGCTGGGCCGCTGCCGTGCGCGGCGCGGTGCAGGCCTGGGGCCTGCCCATCCAGTGCGCCGATCCTGCCGTGTACTCGCCCGTGCTGACCGGCGTGGTGACGCCGCTGGGTGTGGACGCCGACGCCATACGCCAGCTCATCCACCAGCGCTTTGACCTGTCGCTGGGCACCGGCCTGGGCAAGATCAAGGGCCGCATGTTCCGCATCGGCCACCTGGGCGACTGCAACGACCTGACCCTGATGGCCACGCTGTCCGGCGTCGAAATGGGCTTGAAGCTGGCCGGCGTGAAGCTGGCCGGCAGCGGCGTGATGGCCGCCATGGAACACTTTTCAGCGCACCCCGCAGCTTGACGACAAGCCACCAAAAACCGCGCCCCCTGGCGCGCCAACAGGAGACCTCCCCATGACCACCCGCCGCACCTTCACCACCACCGTCCTCGGCGCCGTGCTGGCAGCCGCCTTTGCGTTGCCGGCTGCCGCGCAGATGGAACTCAAGCTGGGCCATGTGGGTGGCCCGGGTTCCTTGTTTGAACTGTCAGCCAATGAATTTGCGCGCCGGGCCAACGAAAAACTGGCCGGCAAGGTCAAGGTGGTGGTGTTCGGTTCCAGCCAATTGGGCAGCGACAGCGAACTGATGCAGAAACTGCGCCTGGGCACCGTGGACTTTGCGCTGCCGTCCAGCGTCATGTCGTCCACGGTAGACGCCTTCGGCATCTTCGAGATGCCGTATCTGGTGAAAAACCGCGACCACATGAAAAAGATCGAGGCCAGCATCGTGTGGCCGTCGCTTGCGCCACTGGCCGAAGCCAAGGGCTACAAGCTGCTCGCCGTGTGGGAAAACGGCTTTCGCAACATCACCAACAACAGCAAGCCCATCGTCAAGCCGGCCGACCTGGCGGGCCTGAAACTGCGCACGCCCAAGAGCAAGTGGCGCGTCAAGATGTTCCAGGCCTACGGCGCCAACCCCAGCCCGATGGCGCTGTCCGAAGTGTTTGTGGCGCTGCAGACCGGCGTCATGGACGGGCAGGAAAACCCGCTGACGCAGATCTATTCCAGCAAGTTCCAGGAAGTGCAGAAGTACCTGTCGATGACAGGACACGTCTACACACCAGCCTACCTGGCCGCGGGCAAAAACAAGTTTGCGTCGCTGCCGGCCGACGTGCAGGCCGGCCTGATCGAAGCCGCCAAGCTGGACAGCGAACTGCTGGACAAGATCAAGGCCGCCGGCGTGAAGGTCAACGACCCCGACAAGGACGCCTTCATTGCCGCCAGCAAGGCGGTGTACGAAGAGTTCGGCAATGAAGTGCCGGTTGGCGGCAAGCTGGTGCAAACGGCCATTGAACTGGGCAAGGGGATGTAAAGGCCTTGTGCCGCGCACACTGAAGCTGCCCAGGACGCCACCATGATCGACGCCTTGCGCCGTGCCTTCGACCGCACGCTGACCGCCTTTGTGATGCTGCTGCTGGCCGGCCTGGCGGTGATCATCCTGTACGCCGTGGCCTGCCGCAAACTGGGCGTGTCACTGGTCTGGTACGACGAAGTCGCCTCGGTCATGCTGGCCTGGCTGACGTATTACGGTGCGGCGCTGGCCGCGCTGAAACGGGCGCACATCGGTTTCCCGGGTCTGGTGAACACCTGGCCGCCGCGCTGGCGCGTACCAGCGGTGCTGTTTGCCGAAGCCTGCGTCATCGGCTTTTTTGCGCTGCTGACCTGGTTCGGGCTGCAGGTGCTGGTCATCCTGCAGGGCGACACGCTTACCAGCCTGTCATGGGTGCCGACACGGCTGACCCAGTCGGTCATCCCCATCGGGGGTGCGCTGTTCATTGTGGCGCAGTTGCTGAGCCTGCCCGAGGTGTTGAGGCAGGCGCGCGGCGGTGGCATCGTCGACCACGAGCAGCTGGCCGTGCTGGCCACCGAGGCGGGGGAAACACCATGAGACAAACGCCATGACCGTTGCCTTGATGTTCCTGGGTCTGGTGGCGCTGATCCTGCTGAACGTGCCCATCGCCATTTCGCTGGGCATCGTGGCCATGGGCGCCATGGTGTATTCGGGCGGCATGGACGCACTGCTGAACTCGGCCATCGTCATGTTCACAGGCGCCACCAGCTTTCCGCTGCTGGCCATTCCGCTGTTCATCCTGGCCGGCGCCATCATGAACACCTCCAGCCTGTCGCGGCGGCTGATCGCCTTCGCCTCGGCGCTGCTGGGCTTCATCAAGGGCGGGCTGGCGATGATCACCATCGGCACTTCGATGTTTTTTGCCGAGATCTCGGGCTCGGCTGTGGCCGACGTGGCCGCCATGGGCTCCATCCTGATCCCGGCCATGAAAAAGAAGGGCTACCCGAAAGAGTTCGCGGCGGCCATCATGTCGTCTTCGGCCACCTTGGCGGTGATCATCCCGCCGTCGATCCCGATGATCCTGTACGCGGTGATGGCCGATGCCTCGGTGGTGCAGATCTTCGTGGCCGGCATCATCCCCGGCATCCTGGCCGGCGGCGGCATGATGGCCTTGAGCTACTGGTATGCACGCCGCTACAACTATCCCGTCGAAGAGGTGTTCCAGTGGAGCAAGGTGCGCTCCACCTTCAAGGACGCGGCCTGGGCCTTTTTGCTGCCGGTCATCATCCTCGGCGGCATCTTCGGCGGCATCGTCACCGCCACCGAAGGCGCGGCGCTGGCGGTGCTGGCGGCCCTGTTCATCGGCGGTGTCATCTACCGCGAGCTGAACTGGAAACACCTGTACACGGCCATGATCGAAGGCGGCATCCAGACCGCCATCGTGATGCTGCTGGTGGCTTCTTCGGCGCTGCTGGGGGTGTACCTGACCGAGCAGCAGATGCCGCAGCAGCTGGCGGTGTGGCTGTCGTCGATCACGCAGAACAAGTACGCGGTGCTGGCCATCCTGAATGTGTTTTTCCTGCTCATCGGCCTGTTCCTGCATTCGGCCGCAGCCATCATCCTGGTGGTGCCCATCGTCATGCCGCTGGTCAAGGCCGTGGGCATCGACCCGGTGCACTTCGGCCTCATCGTCACGTTGAACCTGGGCATCGGCCAGCAGACTCCACCGGTGGCCAGTGTGCTGATGGCCAGCTGCTCCATCGCCAAGGCCGACATGTGGAAGGTCACCCGCGTGAACCTGCCCTTCATCGGCGTGCTGGTGGCCACGCTGCTGCTGGTGACCTACGTGCCGGCGGTGCCGATGTTCCTGGTGGACTACTTCTACCGCTAGCGGCACCGGTGCGATGTTTTTGGAACGCCAGCCATGCAAGACCTGATCCTGTGCGAGCGTGACGGCCCCATCGCCACTGTCACGCTGAACCGCCCCGAAAAACTCAATGCACTGACCAAGCCCATGTGGCAGCGCCTGGGCAAACTGATGCGCGAACTGTCGGCCGACGACAGCCTGCGCTGTGTGGTGCTGCGCGGTGCCGGCGGCAAGGCCTTTGCGCCGGGCAACGACATTGCCGAGTTCGAGACCGCGCGCGCCAACTTCGCCCAGGGCAAGGCCTACGGCGCCGTGCTGCACGGTGCGCTGGGCTCAATAGC
>JAHECB010000420.1 GCA_024641925.1 Betaproteobacteria bacterium | reverse complement strand
CGCATTGCCCGCAGCGAAATGGGCCAGGGCACGTTGACGGGCCTGGCGCAACTGGTGGCCGAAGAGCTGGAATGCAATTGGGCGAACGTGACCACCGAGTACCCCACGCCGGGCCAGAGCTTGGCGCGCAAGCGGGTCTGGGGCAACTTCAGCACCGGCGGCAGCCGCGGCATCCGCGAGTCGCAAGACTATGTGCGCAAGGGGGGCGCAGCGGCACGTTTGATGCTGGTGCAGGCCGCCGCAGACGGCTGGCAGGTGCCCGCTGCCGAATGCAGTGTCGCGCAGGGTGTCATCAGCCATCGCGGTTCCGGCCGCAGCACCACCTATGGCCAGGTGGCCGCCGCCGCTGGCAAACTGTCGCCGCCTGCCGATGTGCCCTTGAAGGACCCCAAGACCTGGAAGCTGGCCGGCAAGCGGCTGGCCCGCCTGGACACGGTGGACAAGACCACCGGCAAGCAGATCTACGCCAGTGACCTGCAGATGCCTGGCATGCTGAACGCCAGCATCCGCGCCTGCCCGGTGCTGGGTGGCAAGGTACGCGGCTTCAAGACCGACCAGGTGTCGGGCATGCCTGGCGTGAAGAAGGTGGTACAGGTAGGCGACAACGCCGTGGCCGTGGTCGCCGACACCTGGTGGCGTGCCAAGAAGGCGCTGGATGCGCTGACCATCGACTGGGACCTGGGCGCCAACGCCAGCGCCCAGCAGCCCGCCATCAATGCCGTGCTGAAAGCCGGCCTGGATGCCGAGCAGGCCGTAGAAGGCAACCGGCAGGGCGACGTGAAGGCGGCGCTGGCCGGTGCGGCCCGCACGGTGCAGGCGGTATACAGCTACCCGCACCAGAACCACTCCACGATGGAAACCATGACCGCCACGGCGGTGTGGACCCCGCAGCATTGCGACGTCTGGACCGCCACGCAAAACGGTGAAGCCGCGCTGGCCGCCACGGCCGAAGCATCCGGGCTGCCCGCCACACAATGTGAGGTCTACAAACTGCACCTGGGCGGCGGATTTGGCCGCCGCGGTGCCATGCACGACTGGGTCAAGCAGGCGGTGCTGATTGCCAAGCAGATGCCCGGCACACCGGTGAAGCTGCTGTGGACACGCGAAGAAGACATGACACACGGCCTGTACCACCCGCTGACCCAGTGCAAATTGACGGCCGGACTGGACGCCGATGGCCGTGTGCAGGCGCTGCACATGCGCATCTCCGGTCAAAGCATCCTGGCCGGCCTGCTGCCGCAGTTTGTGCGCGACGGCAAGGATCCGGTGGTGTTCCAGGGTCTGAACAACGGCGGCGGCGAAGCCATGATCGGCTACAGCATCCCCAACCTGCTGGTGGACCATGCCATGCGCAACCCGCCGGTCACCCCCGGGTTCTGGCGCGGCGTGAACCTGAACCAGAACGCCATCTACCTGGAAAGTTTCATCGACGAGATTGCGCACGCCACCGGCAAGGACCCGCTGGCCTTGCGGCGTGAGCTGATGAAGGACCACCCCAAACACCTGGCCGTGCTGGAAGCCGCCTGCCAGCGCGCCGGCTGGGGTACACCGGCGCCCGACGTCAATGGGCAGAAGGTGTTTCGCGGCCTGTGCCAGACCCACGGCTTTGGCAGTTATGTGGCGTCAGTGGCCGAGGTGTCGGTCAGCGCGGATGGCGAGCTGACCATTCACCGCATCGTGGCTGCCACCGACCCGGGCCACGCCGTCAACCCGCAGCAAATCGAGGCCCAGGTGGAAGGTTCGTTTGTCTACGGCCTGAGCGCTGCGCTGTTTGGTGAATGCACCGTGAAAGACGGCGCCATCGAGCAGAAGAACTTCGACACCTACCCGGTGATGCGGCTGGCGCAGATGCCCAAGGTAGAAACCATCGTCATGCCCAGCGGCGGTTTCTGGGGTGGCGTTGGGGAACCCACCATCGCGGTGGCCGCACCAGCGGTGCTGAACGCCATCTTTGCAGCCACCGGCAAGCGCATTCGCGACCTGCCGCTGCGCCACCACAGCCTGAAGGCCTGACGTCGACTTGGGTGCCAGCAGGCCATCCATCGCATCCGCCTGGGCAAAGCAGGCGGTCTGTACCTGGCTGGCTGCGTGGCTGTGCGCCGTCGCGCATGCACAGACCGCCCACACCATTGACGGCGATGGCATCCCAGCGGCCTTGACGGAAACACCGGGTGATGCCCAGCGTGGCCGCGCGGTGGTCCTCAGTCGCAACACAGGGCTTTGCCTGCTGTGCCACAGCGGTCCCTTCCCCACAGAAACTTCCATGGGCAATCTGGCCACCGACCTGCAGGGAACCGGCGCGCGCTGGACCGTGCCCCAACTGCGCCTGCGTGTGGCCGATGCGCGCCACCTGAACCCGCAGTCGCTGATGCCGCGTTTTCACCCCGTAAGGCTGCAAGAGGCGCCTGGGCAACGTGTCGGGGCCGCCTGGCGCGGCCAACCGGTGTTGAGTGCGCAGCAGGTCGAAGACGTCGTGGCCTTTCTCTTGACCCTGAAGTGATGACCATGCCCACCCCTGCCCTGCATACCACACGCCGGCACTGCCTGCTGTTGCTGACCACGGCCACCGCAGCGCCGTGGGCTCGCGGGCAACTGGCTGCGGGCATCGCCACGCCCGAAGAAGCGGCCCGACTGCACGCGGCCCTGGTGCGTTTCACCGGCGGCAAGCCGGTCACGACCGGGCGGGTGAAACTGGCCATTGCGCCGTTGGTGGAAAACGGCAACACCGTGCCCGTGTCGGTGCAGGTGGACAGCCCGATGACACCGCAGGCGCATGTGCGCCGCATTGCCCTGTTCACCGAACGCAACCCGCAGCCCGACGTGGTGGTGTTTGAACTGGGTGCGCTTTATGGCAAACCCGAGGTGTCCACCCGCATGCGTCT
>JAHECB010000167.1 GCA_024641925.1 Betaproteobacteria bacterium | reverse complement strand
CCGCTGAGTGGCGAAATCGCGGTCAGCACCACCGCCCCGGAACCACAAATCGGTGCCCGGGTGGTCAGCGACGAAGCCGGCAATTTCACCGTCACCTGGACCAGCAGCGGTCAGGACGGCAGCGGCACCGCCGTGGTCTGGCGCCGCTTTGCGGCCAACGGCGCGGCGCTGTCGGCCGAGGTGCGTGCCAACCTCACCACCGCCGGCGAGCAGCAGAACCCGGTCATCGCGCGCAATGCCGTCAATGGCGACTTCGTCATCGCCTGGCAGGGTGCGGGCAGCGGCGACAGCGCCGGCATCTTCATGCGCCGCTTCAACGCCATCGGCACGGCGCTGGACGCTGCCGAGATCCGCGTCAACCTGACCGATGCCGGCACCGAGCAAAACCCGGCGGTGGCCATGGACGGCAGCGGACGGGTGGTGGTGGCGTTCGACGTGGGCAACCACCTGTACGTGCAGCGCTTCGACCCCGCAGGGGTTGCAGCCGGCGGGCGCACGCAGGTGGACAACGTCTTGTCCAACAGCACCGGCGCCGCCGTGGCCATGGATGCGGCCGGCAACTTCACATTGGTCTACCGCGAAAACGGCGCGCTCGCGCCGGGCGTCTGGGGCCGCGGCTTCATGGCCGACGGCAGCCAACGCTACACCTACTTTTACGCCGATGCGGGCGACGCCACCAGCCCGTCCATCGCCATGGATGCCGCGGGCCGATTTGTGCTGGTCTACACCAAGACGCCTGCCACCAGTGGCACCGACATCCTGGCCCGCAAATACAACGCCGACGGCACGGCCAATGGCGCGGCCTTCACCGTCAACCAGTTCTCCAACGGCGCGCAGGTCGATGCGTCGGTGGCGCTGCTGACCGTGAACAACTTCGTGGTCGCCTGGAGCGGCAAGACGGCCGCAGACAGCTACGGCGTGGCCGCACGCAGCTTCGAGGGCGTGGCACCCGTCATCACCAGCAACGGCGGCGGCGCCGCGGCCAGCGTGAACGTCGCCGAAAACACCACCGCGGTGACCACCGTCACCGCCACCGACGCCGATGGCGACACCCTCAGCTACAGCCTGGCCGGCGGCGCCGATGCGGCGCTGTTCAGCATCAACGCCAGCACCGGCGCGCTGGCCTTTCGCAGCGCGCCCAACTTCGAGCAGCCCGGCGATGCCGGCCTCAACAACGTCTACGAGGTGGTGGTGCAGGCCTCGGACGGGCTGCGCAGCGACAGCCAGGCCTTCAGCGTCACGGTGACCAACCAGACCATCAGCTCGATCACCACGACGGGCAGCGCTGCCGTGGCCAAGGGGGCCAGCTACACGCTGAACCTTGCCGCTGACGAAGACGCCACCAGCTGGACCATCAACTGGGGCGATGGATCGATCGAGAGCTTTGCCGGCAACCCGTCGTCGGTCACGCACATCTACACGCAGGCCGGGTTCACTTACAACATCCTCGCGTCCGCCAGCGACAGCCAGGTCAAGGTGCTGCAGAACCAGTTGCTGGTGCCGTCTTACACCGGCGGCGACAGCATCTTCCGCTTTGCCGCGACGACGGGGGCCTACGTTCAGGAGTTCGCGGTCGCCAACGGGCTGGACGATCCGATCCAGACCTTGGTCGGGCCCGATGGCCTGCTCTATGTGAGCGGCGAGGCCTCGAACAACGTGCTGCGGTACAACCCGGCGACCGGTGCCTTCGTGGATGTTTTCGTCGCTGCCGGCAGCGGTGGTTTGAACCAGGCCGGCGGCATGACCTTCGGTCCCGACGGCAACCTGTACGTCGCCAGTTATGGCAGCAACAAGGTCTTGCGCTTCGACGGGTCCAGCGGTGCGTTCATCAATGCGTTCGTCAACAGCGTCAGCACACCGTATGCGCTGACTTTCGGGCCCGACGGCCGTCTGTTCGTGGGTCTGTACGACAGCGATGCGGTCAACCGCTACGACGCCAACACCGGTGCACTGATCGGCGCTTTCGTGAGCGGCGGCAGTGGCGGTCTGCAGACGCCCGAGCAGATCACCTTCGGACCCGACGGCAACCTGTACGTCGCCAGCTCGGCGACCCATCAGGTGTTGCGCTACAACGGAACTTCGGGGGCCTTCCTGGACGTATTCGTGGCGGCCAGGGCAGGCGGTCTCAACGAGCCCAACGGAATCAGCTTCGGCCCCGATGGCATGCTGTATGTCGCCAGCGCGAAGACCAACAGCATCCTGCGTTACAACGGCACGACGGGCGCCGTGATGGGCGCTTATGTCGCGGCCGGCAGTGGCGGACTGAAGACGCCGGCCCTGATGACCTTTGTGCCTCAGCAACAGGTCAAAGTCCTGCCCGCATCGGTCAACCAGGCGCCTACGGTGGCGCTGCCCTTGCCCGACCAGTCCGCGCCCGAAGACAGCGCGTTCAGCTACACCGTGGCCGCCGGCAGCTTCAACGACGCCGATGCCGGCGACACGCTGACCTACAGCGCCAAACAGGCCTCGGGCGCGGCCTTGCCGGGCTGGCTGGGCTTCAACGCCGCCACCCGCAGCTTCAGCGGCACGCCGTTGAATGCCGATGTCGGCAACCTGACGCTGCGGGTCACCGCCACCGACAGCGGCAGCGCCAGCGTGACCGCCGACTTTGTTCTGACGGTGATCAATGTCAACGATGCGCCCACCGTGTCATCGCCCATTCCCAACCAGACCGCCACGGAAAACGTGCCGTTCAGCTTCAGCGTCAGCGCGGGCACCTTTGTGGACATCGACGGCGATGCGCTGCTCTACAGCGCCAGCCGCTCACCCAACCTGCCGCTGCCCGGCTGGCTGAGCTTCGACCCCGGCACCGGCACCTTCAGCGGCACGCCGGTTCAGGCTGACGTCGGCAGCGTCACGCTGCGCGTGTCGGCCGTGGACCCCTTCGACGCCATGACATTCAGCAACTTCACGCTGACCGTGCTCAACGTCAACGACGCGCCGGTGATCACGAGCCAGGGCAGCGCGGCCAACGCCGTGGCCAGCGTGCCCGAAAACACCACCGCGGTGGCCACGGTGACGGCGACGGACGCCGACGGCAACCCGCTGAGCTTCAGCATCGTTCCGGGTGCCGACGCAGCACGGTTCAGCATCCACGCCACCACCGGGGTGCTGTCGTTCATCACCGCCCCGGACTTCGAGACACCGCTGGACCTGGGTGCCGACAACGTCTACAACGTCACGGTGCGCGTGAGCGACGGCTTGCTCACCGCCAGCCAGAACTGGGCCGTGACCGTGACCGACGTCAGCAGCGCGCTGGTCGTCAGCACCACCGCGGACACCGTGGATGGCAACACCAGTTCGCCCGAGGCCCTGAATGCCAACCCGGGATCGGACGGGCTGATTTCGCTGCGCGAGGCCGTGCTGGCCGCGAACAACCGGGCCGGCGCCGACACCATCACCCTGCCGGCAGGCACCTACAACCTGACCCGGGCCGGCATCAATGAAAACGCGGCCCTGACGGGCGACCTCAACCTGACGGGCACCGTGTCACTGCAGGGCGCCGGCGCGGGCCTGAGCATCGTCAACGGCAACGGGCTGGACCGGGTCTTCGATGTGAGAGCGGGCGCGGTGGTCACGATGTCGGACCTGACCGTCACCGGTGGCGACGCCGGCATCAAATGGGGCGGCGGGATCAACGCTGAAACGGCGGGCAGCAGCCTGACCCTGAACCGCGTGCGCGTCACCGGCAACGCCGGCAACTATGGCGCGGGCGTTTATGTCTACAAGTCGACGCTGCAGGTCAACGACTCGACCCTGGACGCCAATTCGGGCGGCTTTGGCGCCGGCCTGTACAACGACGGCGGCTTCGCCACCTTGAATCGGACGACGGTGAGCGGCAACACCGTCAGCAACGACGGTGCCGGCATCTACAACACGACGGTGGGGGCCACGCTGAGCCTGAGCAACGTCACGCTCAGCGGCAACCAGGCTGCAGGCACGGGTGGCGCACTGTACGCCAAGCAGGACGTGACGCTGCTCAACAGCACGCTGGCCGACAACAGCGCCAGCGCCGGAGGCGGCATCTACATCGCCAACCCGGCCAGCGTGACGCTGCAGAACAGCATCGTGGCCAACAACACCGGCGGCAATGCCAACGTGGCGGTCAACAGCGCCGGTCACAACATCGACAGTGGCAACACGCTGGGCCTGACCCAGACCGGCGACCTGATCAACACCAACCCGCTGCTCGGGCCGCTGCAGGACAACGGCGGTGCCACCCAGACGCGGGCGTTGCTGGCCAGCTCACCGGCCATCAACGCGGCCAACCCGGCCACCGCCCCGGTCACCGACCAGCGCGGCGGCGCACGCACCGGCGCCGCGGACATCGGCGCCTTCGAGTTCGACGCCGACCAGAACCTGGCGCCGGTGAACCACCTGCCCGCCGCGCCCACCGTGACCGAGGACACCTGGACCGCCATCGCCGGGCTGTCGGTCAGCGATGCCGACCTGGGGCTGGGCCTGCCCAGCCAGGAACTGGTGAGTACCGTGTTGACCGTGCTCCACGGCCGGCTGCAGGTCAGTCTGTCTGGCAGCGTGGTGGTGGGTGCGGGCGCCAACGGCAGCGGCAACCTCATGCTGCTGGGCAACGAGGCCGACATCAACACCACACTGGCCACCCTGCAGTACCAGGGCCAAGCCAACTACGCCGGCAGCGAGACCTTGCAGATCGTCAGCAGCGACGGCGAGGGTCTGAGCGCAGCTGACAGCCTGGCCTTCTGGGTGAGCGGCGTCAACGATGCCCCTGTGGTGGCGAATGCGCTCGGCAACCAGGACGCTGTTGAAGACCAAGCCTTCGGCTTCAGCTTCAGCGATGGCAGCTTTGTCGATGTCGATGCCGGCGACACGCTGAGTTATGCCGCCACGCTGGCCTCGGGCGCAACACTGCCCGGCTGGCTGAGCTTCGACGCCGTCACCCGCAGTTTCGGCGGCACGCCGGCCAATGCCGACGTCGGCGCCTTCACGATCCGCGTGACCGCCACCGACCTGGCGCTGGCCAGCGTCTTCGACGACTTTGTGCTGACCGTCGACAACGTCAACGATGCGCCCACCGTGGCCACAGCGCTGCCCGACCAGCGGGCGACCCAGGACCAGGCCTTCAGCTTCTGGGCGCCCGAAGGCAGCTTTGCCGACGTAGATGCCGGCGACACGCTGAGTTATGCCGCCACGCTGGCCTCGGGCGCTGCGCTGCCCGGCTGGCTGAACTTCGACGCCGCCACCCGCGGCTTCAGCGGCACGCCGGCGAATGCCGACGTCGGCTCTTTGGCCGTGCGCGTAACCGCCACCGACCTGTCGCTGGCCAGCGTCGCCGACGACTTTGTCCTGACCGTCAACAACGTCAACGACGCACCGACCCTGGCCACTCCGCTGCCCAACCAGCTGGCGACCCAGGACCAGGCCTTCAGCTTCTGGGTGCCCGGCGGCAGCTTTGCCGACGTGGATGCCGGCGACACGCTGAGTTATGCCGCCACGCTGGCCTCGGGCGCTGCGCTCCCCGGCTGGCTGAGCTTCGACGCCGCCACCCGCGGCTTCAGCGGCACGCCGGCCAATGCCGACGTCGGCGCCTTCACCGTGCGCGTGACGGCCACCGACCTGTCGCTGGCCAGCGTCTGGGACGACTTTGTGCTGACCGTCGGCAACGTCAACGATGCGCCCACCGTGGCCACTCCGCTGCCCAACCAGCTGGCGACCCAGGACCAGGCCTTCAGCCTCTGGGTGCCTGGCGGCAGTTTTGCCGACGTGGATGCCGGCGACACCTTGACCTACAGCGCCACGCTGGCCTCGGGCGCAACACTGCCCGGCTGGCTGACCTTCGACACCGCCACGCGCAGTTTCAACGGCACGCCGGCCAATGACGCGGTGGGCCTGCTGAACCTGCGAGTCACCGCCACCGACAGCGCCGGCGACAGCGTCTCGACCGATTTCGTGTTGACGGTTGAAAACGTCAACGACGCGCCAAGCCGAGCGGCGCCGCTGCCCAGTCAGATCGGGCGCCAGGACAGCGCTTTCGAGCTGACGCTGCCGCCCGGCACGTTCAGCGACGTGGACGCCGGCGACAGACTGCACTTCAGCGCGACATTGGTCAGCGGCGCAGCGCTGCCAGCCTGGCTGAATTTCGACGGTCAGCGCTTCACGGGCACACCAGCCAACGGCGACGTCGGAACCTGGGCCGTGCGGGTCACCGCCACCGACCTGTCCGATGCGACGGCCACCGCGGACTTCACGCTGGTTGTGGCCAACGTCAACGACGCCCCGCAACTCGCACTGGTCTTGGCCGACGGCGAAGTCGCCATCCATCAAACCTACCAGTTCAGGATTCCCCCGGGCACCTTTGTCGATCCCGACATCGGGGACAGCTTGCGCCTGCAGGCGCGAATGGCAGATGGCGGACCCCTGCCGCGCTGGCTGGTTTTCGACGCTGACACGGCAACCTTCACCGGCATGCCGACAGCCACAGACGCGACGCGACTCGAGATCGTGGTGATCGCGACCGACAACGCCGGTGCGACCGCGCAGACCGCCTTTGCGTTGCTGGTTCAGGCCCCCACGGTCGATCCTGCCCAGAACACCGCAGGCGCCTCAGCGCCCGTGCCGAGCGCAACCACACCACGGTCCGAAGCGGGCGCTGAACCATCGACCCAGGGCACGGCCCGGTCCGACGCGGCCGTGAACCCGGCCATGGTGGTCGTGGCCACCGACACCGTGACCTGGCTGGCGCCGCCGGCACCCGCGCAGTCGGTTGCGGTCGCGGCCATCACACCGGCAACGGAAACCGTCAGCGCCACCCAGTCGACCACGACACGCAAGGAGGGCGCCGAAATGCCGCCTGCGGCGATCGACAACACCGCCGCGCCTTCGGCAACGCTGCTGCCTCGTCTGGAGTTGTCGGCCCTGCTGGATACAGGCAGCGCACAGACCTTGTCGCGTCCATTCGAAGCCCTGCAGCGCCAGCTGAAGATCGAGGATCGCCGTCACAGCGCCGCAGCGGTGTCGACCGCCGCCGTGACCGGCGGCCTGTCGGTGGGTTATGTGATCTGGCTGGTGCGGGGTGGCGTGCTGATGAGCTCCATGCTGTCGGCCCTGCCGGTCTGGCAGATGGTTGACCCCATGCCGGTGCTGGCCAGTCAACGCCGTGGCAGCGGCAGCGGGGCCAACAGCGACGACGAGCTGGAGCGCCTGTTCGACGAACACGATCCGGCCGACGGGTCGCCCCGGTCCGTGCCAGCACCTGCAGACGGCGGCAACACAAGGCCAGGCCCTGAACTTCAACGAGGATCCGCATGAAATGGACCCGGTGGCGACCCAGCCTGCCTGCCAGTGTGCACCTGTCCATCGGCCTGGCTGCGCTGGCTGTCAGCGTGGTGCTGGCCGCCACCTGGCTGGGCCTGGTGCCCGACAGCCATGCCGCAGCGCGGCAGCACCGCGCGGTACTGGCCGAGACCCTGGCGACGGTGGTTTCAGCCACGCTGGACGACCAGCAACCCGAGACCTTGAGGCAGCTGCTGGAACTGCTGCGTCAGCGCGATCCCAGCCTGTTGAGTCTGGGTCTGCGGGCCGGGAACGGCGGCCTGCTGATCGACATCAATCAGCACGGCCGGGCGTGGACATCCGGTAGCGAACACGGCAGCACCGGCGCCGAGATCAGCCTGCCGCTGCTGCAGGCAGGCCAGGCCTGGGGCGCACTGGAGTTGCGCTTCCAGCCGCTGCAGGCGGCCGGCTGGCAGGGAATGCTGCAGCACCCCGCCGTGCTGCTGCCGGTGTTTGTCTTCCTGGGCTGTCTGGCCCCGTTTGTCATGTTTCTGCGCCGCATGCTCAAGGAACTGGACCCGTCGCGTGCCGTGCCGGCGCGTGTGCGCACCGCTTACGACACCTTGGCCGAAGGGCTGCTGGTGGTGGATAGGCGCGGCCTGGTGGTGCTGGCCAACAAGACCACCTGCACCTTGCTGGGTGTGGCCGAAAAAAGCCTGGTCGGTCGATCACCTTCCGACTTCGGCTGGCGCCTGGCGGACCCCGCTTCAACCGGGGCCGATGGCGAAGCGCCCACGCCTGCTGCACAGCTGCCCTGGTCGGTGGCGCTTCGCTCGGCACAGGTGCAACGCGATGTGCCGCTGGTCGTCAGCAACCGCGAGGGTCAGCGTTTTGCCCTGCGCGCCAACTGCTCGCCCATCACCAATGACCAGGGGCGAATCCAGGCATTGGTGATCAGCCTGCAGGATGTGACGGAACTGGAAGAACGCGGTGCCGCGCTGCAGGCGGCCAAGGCCGAAGCCGACGCCGCCAGCCAGGCCAAGAGCCAGTTCCTGGCCAACATGAGCCATGAAATCCGCACGCCCATGAATGCCATCCTGGGCTTCACCGAGGTCCTGCGGCGCAATGGCCTGCGCGACAGCAAGGACGCGGCACAGCAGCTGGACATCATCCATTCCAGCGGCCGGCACTTGCTGCGCCTGATCAACGACATCCTGGACCTGTCCAAGG
This sequence comes from Betaproteobacteria bacterium, assembly GCA_024641925.1. Lineage (GTDB taxonomy): Bacteria > Pseudomonadota > Gammaproteobacteria > Burkholderiales > Burkholderiaceae_C > Rubrivivax. The sequence continues at coordinate 2,272 of JAHECB010000167.1, read as the reverse complement.
TGGAAGCCGGCCGCTTGGAGGCCGAAAGCATTCACTACGCACCGCACCAGGTGGCGCACGATGTGGTGCACACCTTGACCGAGCGCGCCGAAAGCCGGGGCCTGCAACTGCAGATCCGGTTCGACTCGCCGCTGCCGGCCTCCATTCAAGGCGACCCGGCGCGGCTGCGCCAGATCCTGACCAACCTGGTGGGCAACGCGCTGAAGTTCACCGAGCGAGGCCAGGTGAGCGTGAGTCTGCGGCTTCAAAAGGGCGCCGTTGGCGCCAGCAGGAACGCAGAAAGCCACGGCAACGACGAACAGCACTATTGCATCGAGGTCACCGACACCGGTATCGGCATTCCACAAGACAAGCTGGCCACCGTGTTTGAACCCTTCGTGCAGGCCGAAGCGTCCACCACACGGCGCTTTGGCGGCACCGGCCTGGGCCTGACCATCAGCCGCGGCTTTGCCCGCGCCATGGGCGGCGACATCCTGGCCAGCAGTGTCATGGGCCAAGGCACCACCTTCAGCATCTGTCTGCCTGTCGGTAACCTGGCGGGTGTGGAGATGCTCACCGCCCCGCAGCTGACCATCAGCAACGCCGCACCCGAGGGCGAACAGGTCCAGCACTGGTACTTTCCGCCGGCGCGGGTGCTGGTGGTGGACGACGGCAGCGAAAACCGTCAGCTGGTGCGGGTGCTGCTGGAAGAAGTGGGCCTTCAGGTGGCCGAGGCCGAAAACGGCCAGCTGGCACTGGACCATGTGGCCCGTGAAGCGGTTGATCTGGTGCTGATGGACATGCAGATGCCGGTGATGGACGGCGCCACCGCCACCCGGCGCCTGCGCGACAGCGGCTGCACCCTGCCCATCCTGGCGCTGACGGCCAATGCCATGAAGGGCTTCGAAGCCGAGCTGGCCGCTGCCGGCTTCACCGGCTTCCTGACCAAGCCCATCGACATCGACGCGCTGATGCGCGCCCTGGCGGCACGGCTGGGTGGCAAGGCTGTGGACGCGCCGGCACATGCACCTCGGCGTACGCCACAGTCGCGCAGCAGCCCGGCGCCAGCGCCGGCGCAGAGCAACGCACCCATCGTCTCGCGCCTGGCGGGCAATGCCCGACTGGGCAGCATCGTGTCCCGCTTCGTGGCGCAGCTGCCGGACAAGCTGCAGCAGATGAACGACGCCGTCGCCAGCGGTGACATGGTCGAATTGGCCAGCCTGGCCCATGGCCTGAAGGGCGCTGGCGGCAGCATGGGTTTTGATGCGTTGTTTGAACCCGCCAAGGCACTGGAAGAGGCTGCCCAGGCCAAGGACAAGGCCGTGGCAACGGCTGTCATGCGTCAGCTGCAAGGCCTGGTCAACCGCATTGAAAAGGGCACCAAGGTACCCCCCGTTACCGAGGAGATGAGTGCATGAAAAACGACGCCTGGCTGATCACACAGGTCGACACACTGGACGCGCTGAGCGACGCATCGCATACCTCGTTGCTGGGCGCCAAGGTGATGATGGTCGACGACGAACCCTTGATGACGGACATCGTGTCGGCGCACCTGGAAGAGGCGGGTTACCGCAACTTCATCGTCACCAACGACCCCCGCGAGGCGGTGGAGCTGGTGCGGCGCGAAGACCCCGGCGTGCTGCTGCTGGACCTGATGATGCCCGGCATGTCGGGCTTCGACGTGTTGCAGGCGCTGCGCGCTGACCGTGAGCTGCGCTACACCCCCGTCATCGTGCTGACCGCTGCCGCCAATGCCGAGGCCAAGCTGCGGGCGCTGCAACTGGGCGCCAGCGACTTTCTGTCCAAACCGGTGGACGCCAGCGAGCTGGTGCTGCGCGTGCGCAACACGCTGGCTTTTCACGAGTACCACCGCCGTGCTTCGCAGTTCGACCCAGCCACCGACCTGCCGACACTGAAGCTGTTCGACCGCGGCCTGGCCGAGGTGCTGGCGCGGCGCAGCGAGGTGGGCGGCGTGGTGGGCCTTTTCAGCGTGCTGGCGCCCGAATGCCGGCAACTCAGTGAAAGCGTGGACCACACCACCGCCGATGAGCTGGCTCGGGCGCTGGCCAAGCGCCTGACCACCGTGGCCAACGGCCTGATCGCCGGGCCGCTGCGCGGCACGCCGGTCGACCGCGCACCGCGCGTCGCGCGGCTGTCGGTGGAGCGGTTTGCGCTCCTCGCCGAAGGCCTGCGCAACAGCGAAGCCGTCGAACAGCTGGCGCGCCAGTTGCAGGCAGCCCTGGCCGAACCGGTGCAGCTGGGCCACCACGAACTGGCGCCTGCGGTGTGCATC
>JAHECB010000166.1:3257-10762 GCA_024641925.1 Betaproteobacteria bacterium | reverse complement strand
CTGCTGCTGGCCGCACAGCCCAAGCTGGTGACGCCAGTGCTGCAGGTGGTGCACCGCGTCATCACGCGCTTCCTGCTCGGGCAGGCTGGGCTCAAAGCAGACGAGGCCGATAGCGGCGCCGTCACGCTGATTCAACGCTTCGGATCAGCGGCCAATCTCAACATTCACCCTCACTGCCTGGTGCTGGACGGCGTGTACCGCTGCGACACTGAAGGCGAGCCGGTTTTCGTGGACGTGCCAGCGCCAACCGACGAAGCGCTGCAAACGGTGTTGCACAAGATCATCACCCGATTGATGAAGCTGCTCACCCGCAAGGGGGTGTTGGTCGAAGAGGAGGTTTCGACCTACATGGCCGACGACGACGATTCGGACGACGCGCGCGTGCTCAGGCCGTTGCAGGCTGCGGCCTGCACTTATCGCATCGCCTTCGGGCCACGCGCCGGGCAGAAGGTGCTGACGCTGCAAGGTGCTGAGCGTGGACATGGGCCCTTCCCTGCGGACGGGCCCGTGCCTCGCGAAGGGCTCGCGCTTGCAAGCGCGGGCGCGGCCTGCAAGGCATGCCCAGGGACGCGGACTTCAAGAAGCCGCTGTGCGCCGACATCGACGGGTTCAGCTTGCACGCGGCCGTGCGCTGCGGCGCTGACGACCGCCAGGCGCTGGAACAACTGTGCCGCTACATCACGCGCCCGGCTTTGGCCAACGAGCGCGTGCAAACCAACGTCGCGGGCCAAGTCGTGCTCAAGCTGAAGACCGCTTGGCGCGACGGCACCACGCACCTGGTCATGTCGCCGCTGGAGTTCATGCAGCGGCTGGCTGCGCTGGTACCCAGACCCAGGCTGCACCTGATTCGCTTCCACGGTGTTCTCGCACCCAACGCCAAGCTGCGGGCGCTGGTGGTGCCGCAAGAGCCAGATCCGCCCGCGCAGGCCGCACCGCCCGCCGAGTGCGAGGCGACATGCGCCCGTCACCGCCCAGTGCGGCTGAGCTGGGCCAAGCTGCTCAAGCGCGTGTTCGAGATCGACATGCAGCACTGCCCGAACTGCGGCGGCGAACTGAAGATCATCGCCACGATCCTTGAAAAACCCTTGATCGAGAAGATCCTCACGCACCTGGGCCTGCAGGCCAGGGCGCCGCCGCGCGCGCCAGCCCGTGGGTCGCAGCTGCAAGCGGCCTGAGATACACCAACCAACACGCTTTAGGCGGCCAGGTCTCCAGCGCCGCAGGCACCGGCTACGCCAGCGCTTCTCAGAGCCGAGGTTTGAGGCCCGATTGACAGGGAAAACCCGGAGCCGGTCTCCACGGATGAAGCTCATTTCGGCTGCGATCGACCCTCGACAAGCCGTTGTCGAACCCGAGGACTGTGCCAGCGGTTGGTCAAGAGCCTTGGAGGGGGGCCTTGGGGAGAAAGGAAGGCGTTTGAATTTCCTATCCCCCGCGAAGCCGGCCCTCATTGCGGCCAGACCGTGACGCGCCAGTTGTCGATGCCGTGCGTGACGACTTCGCCTGCCAGGCCGAAAGCCACCCGCCAAAAGCCGAAGCGCAGCGGCGGCGCCGAAGCCGAAAAGTCAGGGCAGGTGGCGCCCGCAGCACAGGCCGGGCCGTCAAGCTGGCTGAAGTTGAGGGGCCGCAGGCTGGCGCGGCTGCCGCCCGTCCAGCTCGGCAAGCGGCAGTCGCTGCTGCCGATGTTGTTGGCGACAAAGCGGCGCCCGGCCTGTTCCACCAACAGAAAGGACACCACCCCGTGGTCGGCCTCGCCGGGCCCGATCAGGCAGTCCTCGGCGTAGTCGATGACCTTGATCGCACCTTGCTGCTGCGGTGCATAGGCGCTGGCGCGGAAAAGGTAGCCTCCCCATCTTGATGACGTTCCCCATCGCCGCCCACAAGCCCATCGTCACGCTGGGCCAGGTGCACTACGCCATGCTGCGGAACAGCGACTTCACCTGCTTCCCTGGGGCTGATCACGTCGTCATCGACAGGAGCGACTTCGACATGCAGGACGACGACCCTGACTTCTGGAGAAGCGCCAACACAGCGCTGGTACAGCTTTTTGACCGCCGCATCCAGCCGGCCATCGAGGCCAGGAACGGCGCCGCCCACCTCACCATCGCTGCGTTCGCCCCCATTCCCATGCTGATAAAGCTCGGCGCGCTGCTGGGCGACAAGACAGAAGCAAGCATTCTGGACCTGCCCACCGAACAATGGCTGTGCGATCGGCGCCTGGACTGCCCGGCGCCCATCTGAGCCGCCGGTTTTACTCACAAGCAGTCGAGCGCGGCTAGATCTGGGCCGCACGGCGAGTATGCAATTGGCACAGGCAGATGTTGTTGCCCCGTCACCACGCCGAAACATCAGTAGCCTTTGGCCCGCTTTTGGCCCACCGCAAACGAAAACGCCACCCGAAGGTGGCGCAAGTCGTTGATTCTTAAGAATATTTCTGGTGGGCGGTGCAGGGTTCGAACCTGCGACCCCTGCCGTGTGAAGGCAGTGCTCTACCGCTGAGCTAACCGCCCGGATGCCGCGACGGGCGTCGCATTGTGTGCGTTCCCTGCTCTCCGGTAAGCCAAAGATTATGCCACGGGAAATGGGCCTCGGCGTGTGCCCCGGTGCTGCCCTGGCCTGGGCAGACCATCTCAAGCCGCTGCCAGGGTCAGGACAAGGCGTCGCGCCACAGCGCCTTGCCTTTGCAGCCCTTGTCCAAATCTGCCATCAGCCGGGCATGGGCGTTCAGCTCTTCGTCGTTGGCCGCCAGCACCGGCAGTTGAAAGCGCGACAGGTCTACCGCCACCGCTGGGCCAGCGCGCTGGGTGGTGTCGGCGCTGTCGATGACCAGGCTGCCTTGGCCGCGTGTCATGCGCAGGTAAACCTCGGCCAGCAGGTCAGCGTCCATCAAGGCGCCGTGCAGTTCACGGTGTGTGTTGTCCACCTCCAGGCGCTTGCACAGCGCGTCCAGGGAATTGGCCTTGCCCGGGAACTGCTCGCGCGCCATCAGCAGGCTGTCGGTGATGCGGGCAGCCTGCCTGGCCGTGGGCGGCAGGCCCAGTCGCGCAAATTCGGCGTCCAGGAAACCGATGTCAAACGGGGCGTTGTGGATGATCAGTTCGGCACCGTCCAGGAAGGCCGCCACGTCTGTGGCCACGGCCGCAAACAACGGCTTGTCAGCCAGGAAGTTTTCGGTAATGCCGTGCACACGCAAGGCGTCGGGGTGGCTGGGCCGTTCAGGGTTGATGTAGTGGTGCAGTTGCCGGCCTGAAGGGCGGCGGTTGACAAATTCGATGCATCCGATTTCCAGCACGCGGTCGCCCTGGGCGGCGTACAGGCCGGTGGTTTCAGTGTCCAGGAAAACCTGTCTCATGTCGCGCTCCTGGTGTTCAGACCGCGCACATCACGCTGACCGCACCACCACCACAGCGCCGCACCGCCCAGGATCATGGGCACACACAGCCACTGGCCCATGCTCATGCCCAAAGCCAGCAGGCCCAGAAAACTGTCGGGTTCGCGGAAGTATTCGGCCATGAAGCGCAGCACGCCGTAACCCAACACAAAGGCTGCGGCCACCTGACCCTGGGCGCGTTCGCCCCGCGCATAAACCCACAACAACACAAACAGCAGCAGGCCCTCGCCGGCCATCTGGTACAGCTGCGAGGGGTGGCGCGCCATCATGCTGCCACTTTGCGGAAAAGCCATCGCCCAGGGCAGGCTGGCATCAGCCGCCCTGCCCCAGAGTTCGCCGTTGATGAAATTGCCGCCCCGGACCGCGGCAATGCCCGTGGGCACGCAGGGCGCCACCACGTCCATCACCTGCAGGAAAGGCCTGCCTCGGCTGCGCCCGAACAGCGCCATGGCCAGGATCACGCCCAGCAGACCGCCATGGAAGGACATGCCGCCGCGCCAGACCATCAAGATCTCCAGCGGGTTGGCCAGGTACACATCGGGCTTGTAGAACAGGGCATAACCCAGACGGCCACCCAGGACGACACCCAGCACGCCGTAGAACAGCATGTCCTCGACGTCACGTCTGGTCCAGCCTGCCGCAGCGAACCAGGGCTTTTGCACACGCTGCGACGCCAGAAAAAGGAACAGGCCAAAGGCCACCAGGTAGGTCAGGCCGTACCAGTGAATCTGCACCGGGCCCAGCGCCAGGGCCACGGGGTTGAATTGGGGATGCACCAGCATCAGCGGAACTCCATGTCGCGAAGGTGATTCTCCACAGCCGACATTGTCCACCGCCCGGAAGCCCTGCCCGTGGCCGATACACTTCAGGGCTGACCTGGAGAGACCCGATGAGCATCAACCGCCGTTCCAAGAACATCACCGAAGGCGTGGCCCGCGCGCCCAACCGCAGCATGTACTACGCCATGGGTTACACCGAAGGCGACTTCGGCAAACCCATGATCGGTGTGGCCAACGGTCACAGCACGATCACGCCCTGCAATTCAGGCCTGCAGCGCCTGGCCGATGCCGCGGTGGACGCGTTGAAGGCCGCTGGCGCCAACCCGCAGATCTTTGGCACGCCCACCATCAGCGACGGCATGGCCATGGGCACCGAAGGCATGAAGTACAGCCTGGTGTCGCGCGAGGTGATTTCCGACTGCGTGGAAACTTGCGTCGGCGGGCAGTGGATGGACGGCGTGCTGGTCATCGGCGGCTGCGACAAGAACATGCCCGGTGGCATGATGGGCATCCTGCGCGCCAACGTGCCTGCGATCTATGTTTACGGCGGCACCATCCTGCCCGGCCGCTACAAGGGCCAGGACTTGAACATCGTCAGCGTGTTTGAAGCCGTGGGCCAGTTCAGCGCCGGCAAGATGAGCGAAGAAGACTTCTGCCAGATCGAGCGTCGCGCCATCCCCGGCAGCGGCAGTTGCGGCGGCATGTACACGGCCAACACCATGAGCAGCGCCTTTGAAGCACTGGGCATGAGTCTGCCGTTTTCCAGCACCATGGCCAACGTGGAAGACCCCATCATGGCGCACACGCAAGATGCGGCCCGTGCGCTGGTGGAAGCGGTGAAGCTGAACCTGAAGCCGCGCGACATCGTCACCAAGCAGGCGCTGGAGAACGCCGTGGCGGTGATCATGGCCACCGGTGGCAGCACGAACGCCGTGCTGCACTTCCTGGCCATCGCCCACGCCGCCGAAGTGCCCTGGACCATCGACGACTTTGAACGTGTGCGCAAGAACGTGCCCGTGCTGTGTGACCTGAAACCCAGCGGCCAGTACCTGGCGGTGGACCTGCACCGTGCCGGTGGCATCCCGGCCGTGATGAAGGTGCTGCTGGACGCCGGCCTGCTGCACGGCGACTGCATGACCATCACCGGCAAGACCGTGGCACAGAACCTGGCCGATGTGCCGCCGCTGCGCGCCGACCAGAACGTCATCCGCGCCATCGACAAGCCCATGTATGCCGAAGGTCATCTGGCCATCCTGAAAGGCAACCTCAGCCCCGAGGGTTGCGTGGCCAAGATCACGGGCCTGAAAAATCCCGTCATCACTGGCCCGGCGCGGGTGTTTGACGATGAACAAAGTGCACTGGCCGCGATCATGGCCAACAAGATCGTCGCCGGCGACGTGATGGTGCTGCGTTACCTGGGCCCCAAGGGTGGGCCGGGCATGCCTGAAATGCTGGCACCCACCGGCGCGCTGATCGGCCAGGGCCTGGGTGAAAGCGTGGGCCTGATCACCGATGGCCGGTTTTCCGGCGGGACATGGGGCATGGTGGTGGGCCACGTGGCGCCCGAAGCCTATGCCGGCGGCCTGATTTCCCTGGTGCACGAAGGCGACAGCATCACCATCGACTCGCGGCAGTTGCTGCTGCAACTGAATGTGGACGACGCCGAGATCGCGCGCCGCCGCACGGCCTGGGTGCAACCCAAGCCGCGCTACACCCGCGGCGTGTTGTCGAAGTTTGCGCGCAACGCGTCCAGCGCCAGCACGGGCGCCGTGCTCGACGGCGACTGACCGACCAGGGCCATCGCCGGCGAGGCCGCGGCGCCTTCAGCCTGCCGGCTCGTCGTGGCGGACCAGACCGGAGGTGCTGGGCGATGCCAGCTGCCGATCCAGGCGAGCCGCCTTCAGCGCCTGTTCCGCCGCACGGCGCAACGCGCTGTAGCGGCGCAGGGCTCGCTCCATCGCAACGATGCGCAGGCGGCCGTCCGCCCCTGCCGACAGCAGCGCCGCTTTCAACGTCTGGTAGGCCTGTTCCATGGCCTGCGCTGATTCATCCAGGTTTGCCAGGCTGGCGGCGCCGGTCCACCGACCGCAGGCGTCCAGTACGGTGTCGGCGTGCGACTGGAAGGTCTGCAGCGGCCCCTGCACAACAGCCCCCTCGCCGGCGGGCGGCAGCGTCGACGCCTGGCGGGCCTGTTCGGCCACCGTTTCAGCGTAGCGCAGCAGGCGCAGCACCTGTGCCAGGCGCGCACTGGCCGCGGGCGACATGGCACCGCGGTTGACACGTTCAGCAAACTGTTCGGCCGCCGTTGCCAGGGCCGAGACGATGGCCAGGTCGGGCGCAATCACCTCGGGCCGTGCCTCGGCCAGTGTCGCGCGCGCTGCGCGAAGCGAAATCTGGGTGATGCGGGCCACCTCACTGGCCAGCGCTTCGACGGCCAGCGCCGGCACGGCCAGCGCGTTGGTGTCCAGATGGCGTGGCTGCGCCTCGTCTTCCTCGCGGGCTCTGAAGCGCGCCTGCAGCCAGTGGGCCAACGCGCCGGCCAGTGGCCACATCAGAACCACACCCAGCACGTTGAAGACGGTATGGAACAGCGCCAGCGTGGCAGCCGGATCGGCCGGCAGCGCCAGCCCGTCACGTGCCAGCTCGATGGTCTGCACCAACCAGGGCAGCAGTGCAAAAGCAACACCGCCCGTCAACACATTGAAGGCCACATGCGCCGCCGCCACCCGCCGCGCATTCGACGTGGCGCCGATCGCAGCCAGCACGGCCGTGAACGTGGTGCCGATGTTGGCGCCTATGACAACAGCCGCCGCGCCCTGGGTGTCCAGCAATCCCCCCTGGGCTGCGGTGAGCGCCACCGCCATGGACGCGCTGGAGGATTGCATCAGCACCGTCATGACCACGCCAGTCGCCACCTGTGCCGCCACGCCCAGTGCGGTTTGCCCTGTGGGCAGGGTCGCCGTCGCAGCAACGCCGGCAAATCCTTGCTGCAGCATGGAAATGCCCAGGAACAGCAGCCCGAAGCCGGCCAGTGTTGTACCGACAGCGCCTCGCCTTTGCCCCTGCCCCGTCAGCCGCATCACCACGCCAATGCCGATCAGCGGCAGCGCCAGGCCGTCGATCTTGAACTTCAGGCCGACCAGGGCCACGATCCAGCCGGTCATGGTGGTGCCCACGTTGGCACCGAACAGCACCCACAGCGCAGGCGCCAGCGTCAATAGACCCGCATTGACAAAGCCGATCGTGGCCACAGTAACAGCGCTGGACGACTGCACCACCGCCGTCACCAACACGCCGGAGCCCAGCGCTTGCCAGCGTGTGCGCGTGGCACCGCC
>JAHECB010000166.1:1138-3247 GCA_024641925.1 Betaproteobacteria bacterium | reverse complement strand
GAGTGCCGAGCCCGCGGCGAGCTTCAAGCCGTCGGTCATCATGCCCATGCCCAGCAAAAAGAGACCCAGGCCACCGATCAAGCCGGTGGTCAGCGTCCAGTGGCTCATGACACGGTACCCATGGGGTCTGCGGTGACGGCGGACTTGGCCGGGTTTGCGCGCCAGTTGGTGTCGGGCGTGGCGGTCAACGGAACCGCCTGAAGGAATTTGTCACCTGGCGCGGCCATCAGGTCGCGGCCACAAAGAGAACCGGGATCAGCGGACTTGCAGACTGGCGCAGCAACAACTGCCACAAGGGTGCGGTCGAATTCAGCAGCACATCGGCGCCAGATTGCGCGAAGCGCAGTCCCAGTTCAGCATCGCCAAACCCCACTGCGGGATCGCCACCCCAACAGGCCAGGGTCTGAATCTGATCGGTCGCGGGCCAAGCCGTTGCCTGCGGCTTGTCGAGTAAGTTCATGTTGGTGTTCCGCATCCGCGCACCGGCCGCTGAATGGCAATTGCCGTACTCATGATGCAACGGCGCAACGCCGTGAGCCTTGATACCCGTCAAACCCACAGGCCGGCACGCCATACGGGCCAGCGGCAACCACTCCCCGCCCGGCGCTTGCGCAACTGCTCGAAACCGGGTTCAGAGACGCGGGTCGCTGCGCTCGGCTGCGGGGGTCACGTCTGCGGTGGGCGACGCCGACGGCGGATGATCCACCTGCGTCGGGTCCATCGAGCGCATGCCCTTGCTGGCCGCAGAACGGCGCGCCACATCAGCTCGGGTGGCGCTTGCACGTTTGTCGCGCGCCGTGTCCAGGCCCAATGCGGCCATGGCCCGTTCGCGCCTGTCCTTCTTGCGCGCTTCCATGCGGTTCATTTCGCGCTTCTGGGTCAGCCCGGATGTGTCTGAAAAATTCCACCACAGCACCGCGCCGATGAAGGGTGCGGCCACAAACCACCACGACAGGTCGGCGAAGAAGCTGAAGGCCGCCATTTTGCCCACCAGCAAAACGATTCCGAGAATCACCAAGTACATACACCGCCTCCGATGCGGTCACTGTAGCAGCGCCCGACCCTGGCGTGGGACTCGAAAAAAGCGAAACTGGCGCCGCAATGCGCGGCCTGGGCCAGGCACCAACCAAAGGCTCCGCCGATGGCGGGGTTCTGGTGATCACCTCACGTTGCTGCGCAACATGAGTGCTCCCCGAAACCCGCCAACCGCGCCTGCGGCGCGCCGCGCTGCGCGCGGCCTGGATCAGTAGGCTTTGCCCAACTGCTCCGCCGATGGCGGGGTTCTGGTGATCACCTCACGTTGCTGCGCAACATGAGTGCTCCCCGAAACCCGCCAACGGCGCCTGCGGCGCGCCGCGCTGCGCGCGGCCTGGATCAGTAGGCTTTGCCCAACTGCTCCAGGATGGCGGGGTTCTCCAACGTGCTGGTGTCCTGGGTGATGGCTTCGCCCTTGGCGATGCTGCGCAGCAGCCGGCGCATGATCTTGCCGCTGCGGGTCTTGGGCAGGTTGTCGCCGAAGCGGATGTCCTTGGGTTTGGCAATCGGGCCGATTTCCTTGCCCACCCAGGCCCGCAGTTCGGCCGCCAGCTTTTTGCCCTCTTCATCGGTCGGCTTGCCGCGCTTCAGCACCACAAAGGCGCAGATGGCCTCACCCGTGGTGTCGTCTGGCCGGCCCACCACGGCAGCTTCGGCCACCAGTTCGGTGTGGCTGACCAGGGCCGACTCGATCTCCATCGTGCCCATGCGGTGGCCACTGACGTTGAGCACGTCGTCGATGCGGCCGGTGATGGTGAAGTAGCCCGTTTCCTTGTTGCGGATGGCACCGTCGCCGGCCAGGTAGTAGCCCTTCAGCTCGGGCGGGTAGTAGCTGGACTTGAAGCGCTCGGGGTCGCCCCAGATCGTGCGGATCATGCTGGGCCAGGGCTTCTTGATGACCAGGATGCCGCCCTGGCCGTTGGGCACGTCGCCCCCGGTTTCATCCACGATGGCCGGCGTGATTCCCGGGAATGCCAGCGTGCACGAGCCCGGCACCATGGGCGTGGCGCCTGGCAGCGGGGTGATGACGTGGCCGCCGGTTTCGGTCTGCCAGAAGGTGTCCACGATGGGGCA
>JAHECB010000166.1:0-1128 GCA_024641925.1 Betaproteobacteria bacterium | reverse complement strand
CTGCCGCCCACGTGCTGGTAATACCACTCCCAGGCGGCCGGGTTGATCGGTTCACCCACGCTGCCCAGGATGCGCAAACTGCTCAGGTCGCTTTGTTTGGGGTGCACGGCCTCGTTGCTTTCCGCCGCCTTGATCAGCGACCGGATGGCCGTGGGCGCGGTGTAGAAGATGCTGACCTTGTGCTTTTCAATCGTCTTCCAGAAACGCGCCGCGTCCGGGTAGGTGGGCACACCTTCAAAGACCACCTGCGTGCCACCCAGGGCCAGCGGGCCATAGGCGATGTAGCTGTGGCCCGTGACCCAGCCGATGTCGGCCGTGCACCAGAACACGTCGTCGGGCTTCAGGTCAAAGGTCCAGGCCGTCGTCAGTGCCGCATGCAGCAGGTAGCCGCCCGTGCTGTGCTGCACGCCCTTGGGCTTGCCGGTGCTGCCGCTGGTGTACAGCAGGAACAGCGGGTGCTCGGCGCTGACCCATTCGGGTTCGCAGGTGGCACTTTTGCCGGCCAGTTCTTCGTGCAGCCAGCGGTCACGTGCCGGGTGCCAGGCGATCTTGCCGCCGGTGCGCTTGTAGACGATGACGTTTTTCACCGTCTCGCAGCCCGGCATCGCCATGGCTTCGTCGACGATGGCCTTCAGCGGCAGCTGTTTGCCGCCGCGCATCTGCTCGTCGGCGGTGATGACCATGACTGCGCCTGCGCCTTCGATGCGGTCGCGCAGGCTTTGCGCGGAAAACCCGCCAAAAACGACGGAGTGGGTGGCGCCGATGCGGGCGCAGGCCTGCATAGCCGCCACACCTTCCACGCTCATGCTCATGTAGATGACGACGCGGTCGCCCTTCTTGACACCGCGCGACTTCAGGGCGTTGGCAAACTTGCCCACCATCGCAAGCAGTTGCTTGTAGCTGACGTGGTTCGACGCGCCGTCGTCGGCCTCGAAGATGATGGCGGTCTTGTCCCCCAGCCCACGTTCGACGTTGCGGTCCAGGCAGTTGTAGCTGACGTTCAGCGTGCCGTCTTCAAACCACTTGAAAAAGGGTGCGTTGCTGCTGTCCAGCGCCTTGGTGAAGGGTTTCTTCCAGCTCAGGAACTCCAGTGCCAGGCGCGACCAGAAACCTTCATAGTCGCGGTCG
>JAHECB010000419.1 GCA_024641925.1 Betaproteobacteria bacterium | reverse complement strand
CCGATGCAGATACCGCCCCTTCGGCTTGCCCACCACCTGCCCATTTTCAAAGATGCGCTGCCCCCGCAAAAACGTGGCGTCCACCCGCGCCGACAGCTCCAGCCCTTCAAACGGCGTGTAACCCTGCGTGGACGGCGACTCGCTGGCGCGGATGGTCCAGGTGTGGCCGGGGTTGACCAGTGCGATGTCGGCGTCGAAGCCTTCGGCGATGTCGCCCTTGTGGTTCAGGCCGTAACGCTGCGCCGGGTTCCAGCTGGTCACGCGTGCCATGTGGTTGTAGCCCATGCCGCGGCGGGTGCCTCCGGTCACCAGCGCGGGCAGCAGGTATTCGGTGCCGCCAAAGCCGCTTTTGGCCATCCAGATGTTGCCGAAGTAGCGCTTCGGGATCTTCGTCTCGTGGCGGCAGCAGGCGTGGTCGCTGACCACCCAGTCCAGTTCACCGGCCAGCAGGGCTTCCCACAGGTATTCCACGTCTTCACGCGGGCGGATGGGCGGGTTGACCTTGGCCAGTTCGGCGGCCTGGCTGGTGATGTCCAGCATCAGGTGGCCGATGGTCACTTCGCGTTTGAAGTCGATGTGCGGAAAGACCTCGCTCATCATCAGCGCTGCCTGCACGGCCTTGCGGCTTGAAAGGTGCAGCAGGTTGATGTTGGGCAGCGCCGTTTCGTTGGCCAGGTAGGCGGCGGTGAACACGGCCAGGCCTTCGCTGTGCTGCGGGCGGCTGGCGCTGTAGGCGGCCAGGCCTTTCAGGCCTTTGTTTTTTTCGACGATCTTGGTGTAGGCCGTCATGATTTCGGCGGTTTCGCAGTGCAGGCTCAGCGACACCTGTTTGGCCTTGTCGGGCAGTAGTTCACGCGCGGCCTGGATGCCGCGCATGACAAATTCGAAATGCGCCACGTCGTAGCGTTCGTCTTCGCCGATCATCAAAAAGTCACGCTGCGAGTTGCTGGCGCCGTGCAGGCCGTGCGAGCCGTAGAACATGAAGATCTTGAAGCTGCTGACGCCCTGTTTTTCAATCAGCATGGGGATTTCGCTGATGTGCTGGGCGTTCATGGGTGCCAGGTGAAAACCGTAGTCCACATGAAAGCGGTCCTTGGCAATCTTCAGCACTTCAGGGAAAAACTTTTTGTACGGCCCGCCCTTGTTCAGGTAGTACTGACCGGTGCGGAAGTAGTTCAACGACGAGGTGACACCACCCATGGCCGCGGCCTTGCTTTCGCTGACCGCGTCTTCGTCCAGCGGCGAATAGATGCCGGCGTGCATGTGCGCGTCCACCACACCCGGAAAAGCCAGCCGGCCCTTGCCGTCGTACACCGCCTTGGCGCGTGTGGGTGCGATGCCCGGCGCCACCTTGGCCACACGGCCAGCCGTGACCGCGATGTCGGCGTCAAACACCACGTTGCCATGCGGGCGCACGACCTTGACGTTCTTGATCAGCAGGTCGAACTCAGGCTTGTCCATGTCGTTGGTTCTCCAGGCGGTGTTTCAGTTGGGGCAGCAGGCCACCGGCTTCGACCATGTCGAGCAGGAAGCCGGGTATGGGTGTGCAGGCCAGTGTGCGGCCGTCGGCGCGGGTGATGAGGCCGGCGCGGGCGTTCAGCGTGATGGCTTCGCCGTCGTTGATGTGGTGTGCGTGTTCGCAGGTCAGCAGCAGCAGGCCCACGTTGAAGGCATTGCGAAAGTACAGGCCGCTGTAGCTGGGTGCGATGACGGCGGCCACGCCCAGGTGCACCAGCACGCTGGCCGCTTGTTCGCGTGACGAACCGATGCCGAAGTTGGCACCGGCCACGATGACATCGCCCGCCTGCACGCCAGCGGCAAAGTCAGGGCGCACGGCCTGCAGGCAGTGGCGTGCCGTGACATCCAGCCCCAGCTTCATGGTGCTGCCAGGGGCCAGCTGGTCGGTGTCGACATCAGCGGGCAGGCGCCAGACGCGGTTGGGGCGGGGCATGTTCACGCCAGCACCTCGCGCGGGTCGCTGATGAAACCGCGCAGCGCCGACGCGGCTACGGTGTAGGGCGAGCCCAGGTAGACCTGCGCCGTGTCCGACCCCATGCGCCCCTTGAAGTTGCGGGCGGTGGACGAGATGACGGTGGCGCCGTCGGCAATGGTGCTGCCGTAACCGGCGCAGGCGCCGCAGCTGCTGGGCAGCAGCGTGGCGCCTGCGGCCTGCAACTGCGCCAGCGTGCCGTCGCTGCGGGCCGTGGCCAGGTCTTGCAGGCTGGCGGGCGCCACCAGCAGCTGCACGCCGGCAGCCACGCGCCGGCCGGCCAGCACCTGCGCCGCGGCCTGCAGGTCTTGCAGCTTGGCGCCGGTGCAGGCGCCGATGTAGGCCACCTGCACGGGGGTGTGCGGCAGCGCGTTCACGGCGCGCGCATTGGCGGGGCTGTGCGGCAACGCCACTTGCGGCGCCAGGCTGCTGGCGTCGAAGTGGTGGTGTTCGCCCGGTGCGCCTTCGTCGCTGCGCCAGGGCGTGGGGTCCACGTCCACCGCGCCGGCCTGCTGCAGCCATTGGCGTGTGGTGTGGTCGGGGGCGACCAGGCCGGTCTGCGCGCCCAGTTCGGCGCTCATATTGGCCAGCGTCATGCGTTCGGGCATGGACAGCGCCTGCACGGCCGGGCCGCAGAATTCCACCGCCTGGTAACGCCCGCCATTCATGCCCAGTTGCCCGATCATGGTCAGCATCATGTCCTTGGCGCAGACACCGGGCTGCAAACGGCCGGCCCAGTTCATGAACAAGGTCTGCGGCACCTGCAGCCAGATCTGCCCCGTGACCACCACGCCCAGCATCTCGGTGGCGCCGATGCCGAACATGTAGGCACCGAAGGCGCCGCCTGTGGGTGAATGGGAGTCCCCGCCCACGCAGAACAGGCCGGGTCGCAGATGCCCCTGCTGTG
>JAHECB010000418.1 GCA_024641925.1 Betaproteobacteria bacterium | reverse complement strand
CAATGCGCGGGTGCCCAAACTCACCATCGTGCTGGGCGGCAGTTTTGGCGCCGGCAATTACGGCATGTGCGGGCGCGGTTTCGACCCGCGCTTCATCTTTGCCTGGCCCAGCGCGCGCACCGCGGTGATGGGCGGCGCACAGGCCGCGCAGGTCATGGACATCCTGAACCGCGCCAAGCTGCAGCGCCTGGGCATGCCCGCCAACGACGAAGCGCTGGCCGCCATGAGCAACGCCCTGCGCCAGCGCCTGGACGCGGAAAGCGCCGCGCTGTTTGGCACCGCGCGCCTGTGGGACGACGGCATCATCGACCCGCGCGACACACGGCGCATCCTGGGCCTGTGCCTGAGCATCTGCGCCGAAGCAGCGACCCGCAGCTTGCGGCCCAACACCTTTGGTGTGTCGCGTTTTTAGTCTTCTGAAGGACGACTGCCCATGAAATTCAGCCCCGAACACCGCCAGGTCGAAGACACCGTGATCCGGTTTTGCGACAAAGAGATCAACCCTCACGTGGCCGAATGGGAAGCCAAGGGGCAGTTCCCGGCCCATGAGGTGTTCAAGAAGCTGGGGAATCTGGGCCTGCTGGGTCTGAAATACCCCGAGGCCTATGGCGGCGCCGGGCTGGACTTCAGCTTCAGCATGGTGATGGCCGAAGCCCTGGGACAATGCAATTGCGGCGGCGTGCCCATGGCCATTGGCGTGCAGACCGACATGGCCACACCCGCACTGGCGCGTTTTGGCAGCGACGAACTGCGCCAGGAATTTCTCGCGCCCACCATCGCCGGCGATTTTGTGGCCTGCCTGGGCGTCAGTGAACCCGGCGGCGGCAGCGACGTGGCGGCGGTGAAGACCACCGCCCGCGTCGACGGCGGCGACTACGTCATCAACGGCACCAAGATGTGGATCACCAATGGCCTGCAGGCCGACTGGTGCTGCCTGCTGGCCAACACCAGCGACGCATCGCCTCACAAGAACAAGAGCCTGATCGTGGTGCCCATGGACACGGCCGGCATCAGCAAGCAGAAGATCCACAAGATCGGCATGCACAGCTCCGACACTGCGCAGCTGTTTTTTGACAACGTGCGTGTACCCAGGCGTTACCTGATCGGGCAAGAAGGCATGGGCTTCAGCTTCCAGATGCTGCAGTTCCAGGAAGAACGGCTTTGGGGCTCGGCCAGCAGCCTGCGCAGCCTGGACCGCCTGATCGACCAGACCATTGACTACACCCGCCAGCGCAAGGCCTTTGGCAAAAGCATCCTGGACAACCAGGTGGTGCACTACCGCCTGGCCGAACTGCGCACCGAAGTGGAAGCGTTGCGTGCGCTGACCTACCGCGCGGTGGAGATGTACATCGGCGGCAAGGACGTGACCAAGCTGGCCAGCATGGCCAAGCTGAAATGCGGACGACTGAGCCGCGAAGTGACCGATGCCTGCCTGCAGTACTGGGGCGGCATGGGTTTCACCGCCGACAACCCCATCAGCCAGGCCTACCGCGACAGCCGACTGGTCAGCATCGGCGGCGGCGCCGACGAAGTCATGCTGGGCATCATCTGCAAGCTCGAAGGCACCTTGCCGGGCAAATCCGCATGAGCGTGCAACTGGCGGACTTCAAGACCCTGGTGCTGCAGCGTCAGGGCGGTGTGCTGCACGTGACGCTGAACCGGCCGCAGGTGCGCAATGCCATGTCGCTGGCCATGGTGCGTGAACTGCTGGTGGTGCTGGACCAGGCCGAGATGCGTGCCGACACACGCGCCATCGTCTTGCGCGGCGCCGGCGGCCATTTCTGCGCAGGTGCCGACTTGTCGGACATGGCGGGCGCACGCGCCAGGTTGCAAGACAACCCCCGTGCGCTGGTCGAAACGAATGCGGTTTTTGGCGAGCTGTGCGTGGCGTTTTCGCACACGGGCATGGCCACGGTGGCGGTGGTGGAAGGCAGTTGCATGGGCGGCGGGTTTGGGCTGGCCTGCGTGGCCGACGTCACCCTGGCCAGCAGTACCGCGCAATTTCGGCTGCCCGAAACCAGCCTGGGTCTGGTGCCGGCGCAGATCGGGCCGTTCTTGGTGGAGCGCCTGGGCTTTGCGGAAGCGAAGCGCCTGGCCGTGACGGGCGGTCGGCTGGATGCGCAGGCCGCTCTGGCTTTGCGCCTGGTCCATGGTGTGTTTGATGGTGAAGCCTTGGACCGCGCCATTCAGCAAGTGCTGAACGACATCCTGAAAAACGCCCCTGGTGCCGTGGCAGCGACCAAGGCCTTGATCCGCAAGGCCCGTTTCCAGTCGCCGGCATCGCTGGTGCAAGAAGCCGCCGAGGTCTTTTCCAGCGCGGCCCTGGGTGAAGAAGGCTTGGAAGGCACCAGCGCTTTTTTGCAAAAACGCAAAGCGTCGTGGGTGCCGCGATGAGCTTTGACAAGATCCTGATCGCCAATCGCGGCGAGATCGCCTGCCGCATCATCCGCACCGCACACCGCCTGGGTTACCACACGGTGGCGGTGTACAGCGACGCCGACGCACAGGCGCTGCATGTGCAACAGGCCGACGAAGCCGTGCACATCGGTGCGTCGCCGGCTGCAGAGTCGTACCTGAACATCGCGGCGCTGCTGCACGCGGCCCAGACCACCGGTGCACAAGCCGTTCACCCCGGCTACGGCTTCCTGTCCGAACGGGCCGACTTTGCGCAGGCCTGCAGCGACGCGGGCCTGGTGTTCATCGGGCCTTCAACGGCAGCCATCGCCGCCATGGGCGACAAGGCGAGGGCCAAACAACACATGCTGGAGGCCGGGGTGCCCTGCGTACCGGGTTACCTGGGCGCGTCGCAGGACGAGGCCCAACTGTTGGCCGAAGCGCAAAAGCTGGGCCTGCCGCTGCTGGTCAAGGCCGTGGCCGGTGGTGGCGGCCGCGGCATGCGGCTGGTGCGCGATTTCAAC
>JAHECB010000165.1 GCA_024641925.1 Betaproteobacteria bacterium | reverse complement strand
CGCCATCCCGGCGTACGCCCTCGCGCGGCGGCGTCAGTTCGTTTGACAAGTTCACGCTGCAGACCGACGACGCCAGATTTGCGCCACCACCGGCGCAGTTGACCGCCGCGGTGGCTGCCACAGGCTTGCTGCCCAGCGTGGACGACGTGCCCAGCACCGTCGACATCGCTGCTGCATTGTCAGAAGCCAAGCGCCGCCTGGTCACCAATGGCATCGATTCCACCGCACTGGACGGCGTCACGGTCCAGGTGGCCGACATGTACGGCAAGGTGTTGGCTGAAGCGGTGGGTAACACCATCCTGATCGACGCCGATGCCGCGGGTTATGGTTGGTTCGTCGACCGCACCCTGGGCGATGACCGGGAGTACCGACAGGTCGGCGAGTTGCTGCAGTCGGCACGCGGGCAGGCAGCCGGCAAGATGGACCTCCTGAGTGTCCTGGCTCACGAGTTGGGCCATATCGCCGGCCTGCAGCACGCTGAAGGTGGCGTCATGGACGGCACACTCCAGGCCGGCCAGCGGACCCTGCAGCAAGGACAGCACAGCGGCCAGGAATCGGCTGTGCTGGGCGCAACGACAGCTCATGCGCCCGCCATTGACTGGAGCGTGCCTGCGCGCCTGGCTTCGGCAAGCGAAGCCCGTGTGTTCACCGCGCGCGCCGAAGGCGCTGACTGGCGGCAGCGCTTTGTCAACCAGCTGGGTGAGTCGCGCGAGGGCCGCAATCCCAACAGCGCATTGCGTTTGCACATTCCTGTGGCAAACGATGTTGCGCCCAAAATGAGATTGGCCTGAATCCACCGGAAAGATCAAGGAGCCCGTTCGTGAGCAAGCAGTTGTTGATCTACGAAACCGCCGTTCCAGTTTCTGCGGCACGCCATGCCGACGCCTGCGTCGAGCTTGGCACGGGCTACGCCTTCGCGGCGAACACGCGTGCCGTGCCGATCATGGCCGTCGAATTCTTGCTGGCTGCCGCCGAATACGCCATCGTGTTCACGGCCGTCGGCGACGACATCCTGCCTGCGGCCGTACTCGGCGTTCGTGATGATCAGAACCTGTATCTTGGAGCGGACAAAAAGTGGCTGGCCCAGTATGTACCGGCCTTCATTCGGCGCTACCCGTTTGTGTTTTCGGCCCATGCGGGCCGCGATACGCTGGCGCTGTGCGTCGATGAGGCAAGCGCGGGCTTCAATCGCCAGGGCAAAGGACAGGCGCTATTCGACAGCGACGGAAAACCGAGTGCTTACACACAGCGTGTGCTGAAATTCCTGCAGGACTATGAAGTGCACTTTCGGCGTACACAATTGTTTTGCAAGCATCTGAAGGAGCTTGGCGTCCTGGAACCGACCACTGTGCGGGTCGGCACGGGTAGCGAGAAGTTGGCTCTGGGCGGCTTCTTCATCGTCGATCGCAAAAAACTGCGCGAAGTACCCGCGTTGAAACTGGCCGAACTGATCAAGACCGACGAGCTCGAATTGCTGTACCTGCATCTGTACTCGGTGCGCAACTTCAATACCGTACGGGACAGGCTCGCCAGCGCCGGGCAAGCAAGCTCAACAGCCGAGCCCGGTAGCGACGAGATGGTGCGGTCGACCAGCGCGGCGGCGACGACCTGAGCGGGCCGCGTCGTTTGTCGACTCAACACTTGCTGCCAACGCTGAAAGAGTCAAGGAGCGTGTTGCCGGCTGGGCGACCGTGACGACAGCGTCAGCTCACAGACCGGGAGCCTTCATCATCATTCGCACCGAATGGCGCGAACGTCAGGTTTCAGCTCCAACATCCACCACAGCGTGGTCCATCGCTTGGCCGATGCGGCGCGGTGTAAAACCGGTCAACGCCCCCTTCGAAAGATCGCATGCCCCTGGACCCCACCACCTTGCAGACCGTGCGCTATGACCTCAGCGACGGCATCGCCACCCTCACGCTGCACCAGCCCGAGAAGCTGAACGCCTTCACGGTGCAGATGCGCGACGAGATGATCGCTGTGTTTGACGAGACCGACCGCGACGATGCCGTTCGCGCCGTCATCGTCACCGGCAGCGGACGTGCCTTCTGCGCCGGCGCTGACCTGTCCTCCGCCGGCGGCAACACCTTCGACTACGCCAACCGCCAGGACGCCGGGCGTGAAGCCAACAAGGTGGGCGACGTCTACCGAGACGGCGGTGGCTTGGTCACGCTGCGCATCTTCAAGAGCCTGAAGCCGGTGATCGGCGCCATCAATGGTGCGGCGGTGGGCATCGGCATGACCATGCAACTGCCGATGGACGTTCGCCTGGCCAGCAGCACGGCACGATTCGGCTTTGTGTTTGCACGGCGCGGCATCACACCCGAAGCGGCATCGACCTGGTTCTTGCCCCGCCTTGTGGGCATGCCGACGGCGCTGGAATGGTGCATCAGCGGGCGGCTGTTCCCGGCCGACGAGGCCCTGGCTCACGGCCTGGTGAAAAGCGTTCACGCGCCGGACGACTTGCTGCCGGCCGCACGCGCGCTGGCGTTGGCCATGACACAGCACAGCGCGCCGGTGTCGGTGGCCATCACCCGGCAGATGCTGTGGCGCATGGCCGGCGCAGAACACCCCATGCACGCACACCGACTGGACAGCCGCGCCATCCAGTCGCGCGGCGCCTCGGGCGACGCCAAGGAAGGTGTCCGTTCGTTCCTGGAAAAGCGCGAACCTGTGTGGCCCAGCCGGGTCAGCACCGACATGCCTCCGTTTTTTGATTGGGGGAGCGAGCCGCCGTTTGCCTGAAAGGCCAGGCAAAGCTTTTGCAGCTGGTGACCCGTCCAGCAACAGGGGCACTCTGCCCGGCATGGTTAGGCAGCATGGCACTGCCTAACAATACGCGGTTTTTTGCAACAACAACCAGGAGTTGACCCATGCGCAGAACCTTGACCGCGATGGCTGTAGCCGCCACTGCCCTGACCGCCGCCTGTGCCCAGCTGGGGCCCACCGCTGCGCCCGTCGTTCCGGCCGCACCCACGGGTACTGTCAGCCCCGGCAAGGTTGAGGTCCTGTGGCTGGGCCAGGCTGCGTTTCGCATCACCTCGCCCACCGGCAAGGTGATCGTGATCGACCCCTGGCTGAAGACCAACCCCAAGACACCCGCCGCCTACAAGGACCTGAAGGCGCTGGGCAAGGTCGACGTGGTGCTGGTCACGCACGCCCACTTCGACCATGTGGCCGACGCGGCCGAGCTGGCCAAGCTCAATGGCGTCAAGGTGTTCATGCCGCCCGGCCTGGGCGGCACCATGACCTCGCTGGGCCTGCTGGACCCGGGCATGGCACCGGGCATGAACAAAAGCGGCATCGCCACCCCCATCGGGCCGGATATCAAGCTGCACATGGTGCGTGCCGAACACAGCTCTGAATTCACCTACAAGGACGCTGCTGGCAAGACGCAGATCTTGCCGGGCGGCGAACCCGTGGGCTGGATCATCGAGCTGGAAAACGGCTTCAAGATCTACCACATGGGCGACACCGGCTTGTTTGGTGACATGAGGATGATTGGCAGGATGTACAAGCCCGATCTGGTGCTGCTGCCGATTGGCGGCAACTTCACCATCAACGCCAACCTGGGCGCCTATGCGGTGCGCGACCTGATCAAGCCCAAGTATGCGGTGCCCATGCACTACGGCACCTACCCCATCCTGGCCGGCAAACCCGAGGACTTTGCCAAGGGCATGGAAGGCAGCGGTGTGCAGGTCCTGGTGCCACAACCGGGCGAGCAGGTCACGTTCTGAACGGCACCAACCGGCCTGTCGGTGCCGTCCTACAGGCAACACCGACAGCGTCCGGGTGACCCGCCGCTGACGACTCGGCAAGCTTGGCGCACTGCGGAGAAAACCCCATGCGCCTGAACCACACCCTTCTTGCCCGTCTTCAATCCACCGACCCGGCTGAGCGAAAGTTCCTGGGCGCGGCCGGTGTCGCCAGCCTGGCCTTGCTGGCCAGCTTTGCCTTGGTTGTCGACGCCGCCGTTGACGACGCCCCGAAGCGGCAGGCCGAGATCCAGGCGCGTGGCGCCGATCTGGCCGCCGCACGGCTGGCGCTGTTCAAACGCGGTGAAAAAAGTCGCCCTGCGCCCTGGGCGACCACTGCCGATGAGGCGGTATCCGCTGCCCACCGTATCGTCACGACAGGCCGGTGACATCGGCCGGGTGGTTGCGCTGCCTGCTGTTGCCAACGCATGGGTACCGACCAGGGGCTGAACAGCAAGAAAAAATGACTGGGCCTTTGCCGGCCCGGACGCCAGACTGCTGGCCCGCAGTGGCATACAGGTTGGCAGGTACTACGGCCCGCCCGCCACCTGGGAAGCACTGGACGGCTCCAAGTTCACCGGCACCCAGGTTGCGGTGGCGCCTGGCGGCAACGGCAACATTCCCTTCCAGCTGGTCAAAGCCAAGCCGGCCATGGGCAGCGGCGCCATGACAGGGGTGACCTATGTGCAGCGCTCGGCCACCAAAGGCGGCGTGGCCCCGGCACTGGCTTGCGGCGCCGGCACCGTGGGTGCCCAAGGTAATCGTGCAATACCAGGCCGACTACGTGTTCTACAAGGCGTCCTGAGCAGCCTGCAGGCTGCTCAGGTCTGGTCAGGCACCTTGCCTACCAAGGTGGGTGCCTGCAGGAAGTCAAAGTCCACACCCTGGTCGGCCTGGGTCACGCTGTTCAGGAACAGCTTCAGGTAACCCCGGTCGGCGGTGGGTGGCACGGCAGGCGCTGCACTCGCGCGGCGCTGCAGTTCCGCGGCCGGCACCTGCAACGAAATCTCGCGCCGGCTCAG
The DNA here is from genome assembly GCA_024641925.1 of Betaproteobacteria bacterium. Taxonomy (GTDB): domain Bacteria; phylum Pseudomonadota; class Gammaproteobacteria; order Burkholderiales; family Burkholderiaceae_C; genus Rubrivivax. The sequence continues at coordinate 6,091 of JAHECB010000165.1, read as the reverse complement.
GCTCAACGCGATGAGGTCGCCGTTGTGAACCAGCGCCAGCGGCCCGCCGATGGCGGATTCGGGCGTGACGTGCAGCACGATGGTGCCAAAGGCGGTGCCGCTCATGCGGCCGTCGGAGATGCGCAGCATGTCCTTCACCCCCGCCCGCGCCAGCTTGCGCGGGATGGGGATGTAACCCGCCTCGGGCATGCCCGGCGCGCCCTTGGGCCCGATGTGTTTCAGCACCAGCACGTCTTGCGCGGTCACGTCCAGGTCGTCGCTGTCGATGCGCTCGACCATGTCCTGCAGGTTTTCAAAGACCACGGCCTTGCCCGTGTGCTCCATCAGCGCCGGGTCGGCGGCGCTGGGCTTGATGATGGCGCCGCCCGGTGCCAGGTTGCCGTACAGCACCGCCAGGCCGCCTTGCGGGTAGATGGGGTCGGTGCACGGGCGCACCACGGTCTGTGCAAAAACCGGGCCGGCGCGGTCCATTTCTTCGCCCAGCGTGCGGCCGGTGACCGTCATTGCGTTCAGGCGCAGCAGGGGTTTCAGTTCACGCAGTAAGGTGGCCATGCCGCCGGCGGCGTGGAAATCTTCCATGTAGTGCTGGCCAGCGGGTTTCAGGTCCAGCAGCACGGGGGTGTCGCGGCCCATGCGGTCCAGCGCCGGCAGGTCCAGCGCCAGCCCCATGCGGCCGGCCAGCGCCGCCAGGTGCACGACGCCATTGGTGCTGCCGCCGATGGCCAGCAGCACCCGCAGTGCGTTGTGAAACGCAGCCGGTGTCAGGATGCGGGCGATGTCCAGCTTGTCGCGTGCCATCTGCACCGCCTGCGCGCCGGTCTGCTCGGCGATGCGGATGCGATCGGCCGTGACCGCCGGCGGGCTGGCGCCACCCGGCACGGTCATGCCCAGCGCCTCGGCCACACAGGCCATGGTGCTGGCCGTGCCCATGACGCTGCAGGTGCCCACGCTGGCCACCAGCTGGTCATTGACTTCGTCTTTTTCAGCCGCGTCGATGTCGCCGGCCCGAAAGCGCGCCCAGTAGCGGCGGCAATCGGTGCAGGCGCCCACCCGTTCGCCGCGGTGGCTGCCGGTGAGCATGCTGCCGGTGATGAGCTGGATGCTGGGCAAGCCGGCCGACGCCGCGCCCATCAGCTGCGCCGGCACGGTCTTGTCGCAGCCGCCGATCAGCACCACGGCGTCCATGGGCTGGGCGCGGATCATCTCTTCCGTGTCCATCGCCATCAGGTTGCGCAAAAACATGCTGGTGGGCGCGGCAAAACTCTCGTGGATGGACACGGTGGGAAAGCGCATCGGCAAACCGCCGGCCAGCATCACGCCACGCTTCACAGCCTCCAGCAGTTGCGGTGCGTTGCCGTGGCAGGGGTTGTAGTCGCTGCCGGTGTCGGCAATGCCGATGACCGGGCGCGACAGCGCGTCGTCGGTGTACCCCGCGCCCTTGATGAAGGCCTGGCGCAGGAACAGCGAAAACTCGGCGTCACCGTAGTGGGTCAGGCCTTTTTGCATGCCCGACTTCGGGGGCCCTATTGGCTTGGGCGGCTTGGAGGTGGCCACAGGGCGCCTTCAGGCCTTGGGCGCGGGATTGCCCACGTCGGCGCGGTAACGCGCCTGGGTGGCTTCGTTCATGGGGTACAGGCCCGGCAGCGCGGCGCCTTGTTGCACCTGCTCCATGATCCAGCCTTCCTGCCGCTCTTGTTCGGGCGCCAGCTTCAGCACCTCGTCCAGGAGCGCGGCCGGGATCAGCACCGCGCCGTCGTCGTCGATGACCACCACGTCGTCCGGGAACACCGCCACGCCGCCGCAGGCGATGGGCTGCTGCCAGGCCACAAAGGTCAGGCCGGCCACCGAGGGCGGCGCCGCAACACCGCTGCACCACACGGGCAAGCCGGTGCCCAAAACGCCGGCGATGTCGCGCACCACGCCGTCGGTGACCAGTGCGGCCACCCCACGGCGCGCCATGCGCGCGCACAGGATGTCGCCAAAGATGCCGGCGTCCTGCACGCCCATGGCGTCGACCACGGCGATGCAGCCCGACGGCATGGCTTCGATGGCGGCGCGGGTAGAGATGGGCGACGCCCAGGAAGCGGGCGTCGCCAGGTCTTCACGCGCCGGCACAAAACGCAGCGTGAACGCACGGCCGGCCACCCGCGGCTGACCCGGGCGCAGCGGTTGGGTGCCGCGCAGCCAGACGTTGCGCAGGCCCTTTTTCAGCAGCAGCGTGGTGATGGTGGCGGTGGTCACGCTGCACAGCGTGTCCATGGCCGCTGGCGACAGCGGCTGTGTTGCATCTGCCGGCGGTGGATTGGGGTTCATGGGCATCTTCCGTTGAAAGGGTGATACGCGGGGCCGCCGGACGCTGCAAGCCAGACGGGGACATGGCATTTTCCCAGAGTCCCGGCACGGCCCCACTTGCAGCGGTCAGCGTCGTCCTACAAGCGGTCCCGGGCGCGGCTGACGGGCAAGTTGCATTCACTTACGGATACTGCATCCATTCCTTGCTGGCAGTCGTATGTGAATGTATCTACCAACCTGAGGATCAAGATGATGTCGCAGCGCCATTCACAAGGGTCTCATCACGGCGCCGAGTCGGACACCATTCGAGGCAGCAGCCTGGAGCTGGCGCGCGGCGCCGAGGTGCGGGAACTCAGCCTGCGTGAGGTCAGCAACCTGCACCTGGAAGAGCTGGTGCGCATGCGACAGAGCTGGACGCGGCTCGCCGCATTTGAGCCAACGTACTGAGCAACACCATGGGCACCCACAGTCTTTTCATCCGCGCGCTGACCGGCGCCTGGCGCGCCGCAACCACCGTGACCGTGCTGGCCGGCGAAGGCCTCAGGCTGGCACGGCTGCTGTCAGCGCCGGCTGCAGCACCGCCGCCAACAAGGCGACACCCTGTTCGATCTGCCCCGGCGCTGCAGTGACAAAACTCAGGCGCAAGGTGTTGCGGTGCCCGCCGCCGGCATAAAACGGCTCGCCCGGCACATAGGCCATGCCGGCTTCTACGGCCTTCGGCAGCAGCGCCGTGGCGTCCAGGCCTTCGGGCAGTTGCAGCCAGAAAAACATGCCCCCTTGCGGCGTCTGCCACTGAATGCGCCCACCGTCCGCTGATTGCAGCGGCGCCAGATGCTTGAGCAGCGCCGCCTGCATGGCGTCTCGGTGCAGCTTGTAGCGCGCGCGAATGGTGGGCACGTGCTGGCGCAAAAAGCCATTCCTGATGACCTCATACACCACACGCTGGTTGAAGCCGGGCGTGTGCAGGTCGGCCGCCTGTTTGGCCTGCAGCAGCTTGGGGTACAGCAGCTGGGGCGCCACCACATAACCCAGGCGCAGGCCTGGTGCCAGCACCTTGGAAAACGAACCCAGGTACACCGCGCCGTCGCGCAGTGTGGCGGTCACGGGTGGCGGCGGCGGGGTGTCGAACCAGAGGTCGCCATAGGGGTTGTCTTCCACCACGGGCAGGCCCAGTTGCGCGGCGGCTTCGGCCAGGCCCAGGCGCCGGTTCGCGCCCAGGCAGCGGCCGCTCGGGTTCTGGTAATTGGGCAGCAGGTACATGAAGCGTGTGCTGCCGCCGGCTGCCGCCACTGCGGCGCAGGTGGCGCGCAAACCGTCGGGCGTGGGGCCGTCGGCGTCGCCGGCCACGTCGGCAAAAACTGCTTCGTAGGGTGCAAAGGCCTGCAACGCACCCAGGTAGGTGGGCGACTCCACGGCCACGGCGCTGCCGGGGTCGATCAGCACCTTGCCCACCAGGTCCAGGCCCTGCTGCGACCCGGTGGTGATCAACACCTGGTCGGCGTGCACCCGCAGGCCCTGGGTGGCCAGATCGGCCGCCACCCATTCGCGCAGCGGCCCGTAACCTTCGCTGGCCGCGTATTGCAGCGCCTCTCGCGGCTGTTCGCTCAGCACCTTGGCGGTGGCCTCCTGCATGGCCTGCACCGGAAAGCTGTCGGCCGACGGCAGCCCGCCGGCCAGCGAGATGATGCCGGGCCGTTCCGTGACCTTCAGGATCTCGCGGATGGTGCTGGGGTTGAGGCGTTCGGCGCGGCGCGCCAGGGTCCAGGTCATGGTGTCGGCTCCGCTTCTTCGGGTTCGGGCTGAGGGTGACAGATCCAGTCGACCGCGGCCGCGGCATGCAGCGCCGTGGTGTCAAAAGCAGGCAGCGGACTGTTCTGCTGGTCCACCAGCAGCATCAGTTCGGTGCAACCCAGGATCACGGCCTGCACACCCTGGGCACGCTGGCGCTCGATCATGGCCCGTACGGCGCTGCGCGACGTGGCGTTGACCACGCCGCGGCACAGCTCTCCAAAGATGACCCGTTGCAACAGCGCGCGGTCGTCGGCCGCCGGCACCGAGATGCGCAGCCCGTGGTGCTGCTGCAGCCGGCGCTGCACGATGGCCGGGTCGTCCATGGTGAAGCGCGTGCCCAGCAGCGCGACATGTTCAAACCCGGCGACCACCAGCGCCTGGCCCAGGGGGTCGGCGATGTGCAGCAGCGGCAGTCCGCTGCCGTCTTCGATCTGCGCGGCCACCTTGTGCATGGTGTTGGTCGCCAGCACCAGGGCCTGGGCACCCGCGGCCGCCAGCCCGGCGCCGGCCTGCGCCAGCCACTGGCCGGCTTGAGTCCAGTCGTCGGCCGCCCGCAGCGCCGCCACCTGGGCAAAGTCGACGCTGTGCAGCAGCAGTGGCGCGCTGTGCAAGCCGCCCCGCCGGGCCGCCACGCCCTGGTTGATCAGGCGGTAGTACACGGCTGTGCTGTCCCAGCTCATGCCGCCCAGCAGTCCCAGCATGCGGCTGCACGGCATCGCAGCCATTATGTTAGCGCTCACTTTTATCGTTACGCCTTGGCAACGGGCATGCGGCGCCCGACAAACACCACGGCAATGACGGCAATGGAAAACAGCAGCGTCATCGGTTTCAGCGGTTCGCCTAGAACAGGCACCGCAAACAGCAGCGCCAGAAAGGGTTGCAGCAGCTGCACCTGGCTGACCCGCACCACCCCGCCCAGCGCCAGGCCGCGGTACCAGGCAAAAAAGCCCAGCCACATCGAAAACACCGACACATAAGCAAAACCCAGCCAGGCGCCAGGCGATGCCGCCTGTGCCGGCCAGACCCACCAGGTGGCCGGCACCGTCAGCGCCAGACTGGCCACCAGCAGCCAGCTGATGACCTGCTGCGCCGGCATCACCGCGGACGCTCTTGCGCCTGCCACATAACCCACAGCGCCGGCACCCACGGCCAGCAGCAGGTAACCGTCGGCCGGGCTCAGGCGGCCGCTGCCTGCCCACGCGGCAAAGGCCAGCACCAGGGCACAGCCCAGCACCGCACAGACCCAGAAGCCCAGCGACGGCCGCTGCCGCAGCGACAGCGCCGCCACCACTGCCGTGGCCAGCGGCATCACGCCCGTGATGACGGCTGCATGCATGGCGTCGACCTGGCGCAGGGCCAGCGCCAGGAACAGCGGAAAACCCACCACCGTGCACAGCGCACTCAAGGCCAGGGCCGGCCAGACACCCGCCGGCGGTCGCGGTGCACGGATGGCCAGCAGGTACAGCGCACTCAGCACGCCCGCTACCGCGGCACGGCCCGCGGTGACAAATGCCGGCGGCAGTTGGGGTGCGCTGACGTCACCCACCGCCAGGCGGGTCATGGGCAGCGTCATGGCAAAGATCACCACACCCAATGCGCCCAACGCCAGGCCACGGGTCACATCGGCGGGTGAAGGGTGCAGGGCAGACGTCATGCGCAAAGTCTAGCCGCCACCAGCAATACAGAATCAGTACACTTTGTTTGACAGATTGCTGAACTGTATTGCCCGTGGAAACCTCACAGACCGTACCCAACGCGCCCGAAGCCTCGTCAGACGACCCCTTGCTGGCCGGCGCCGGATCGGCCACGCTCAGCGAGCAACTGGCGCAGCGCATCGGCCAGCGCATCACCCAGCGGCTGCTGGCGCCGGGCGCGCGCCTGGCGTCGGTGCGGCAATGTGCCCAGCACCACGGCGTCAGCGCCAGCACGGTGGTGGCTGCGTACGACATGCTGCAGGCGCGTGGCCTGGTGCAGGCCCGCCCGCAACGCGGCTACTTTGTGCGCGAAC
>JAHECB010000417.1 GCA_024641925.1 Betaproteobacteria bacterium | reverse complement strand
CCGGCATGCGCGACGTGCTGATCATCAGCACCCCGCAGGACACACCCCGCTTCCAGGCCCTGCTGGGTGACGGCAGCCGCTGGGGCATGAACCTGAGCTACTGCGTGCAGCCCAGCCCCGATGGCCTGGCACAGGCCTTCATCCTGGGTCGCCAGTTTGTGGGTGGCGCCCCCAGCGCGCTGGTGCTGGGCGACAACATCTTCTACGGCCACGACTTTGCCCCGCTGATGTCGCGCGCTCAAGCGCGAACCGACGGCGCCACCGTGTTTGCCTACCATGTGAACGACCCTGAACGGTATGGCGTCGTGGCCTTCGACGCGCACAAGCGCGCGCAAAGCATCGAAGAAAAGCCCCAACAGCCCAAGAGCAACTACGCCGTCACGGGTCTGTACTTCTACGACGAACAGGTCTGCGACATTGCCGCCCGCATCAAGCCCAGCGCGCGCGGCGAGCTGGAGATCACCGAGGTCAACGCCCAGTACCTGCGCCAGCAGCAGCTGAGCGTGGAAATCATGGGCCGTGGCTACGCCTGGCTGGACACGGGCACCCACGACAGCCTGATGGAGGCCAGCCAGTTCATCGCCACGCTGGAAAAGCGCCAGGGCCTGAAAGTGGCCTGCCCCGAAGAAATTGCCTACCGTTCTGGCTGGATCAATGCGCGGCAGTTGCAAGCGTTGGCCGAGCCCATGCTGAAAAACAGCTACGGCCAGTACCTGATGCAACTGTTGAACGACCGCGTGTTCTGATGAAGCTGACCACCACCCCCTTGCCCGGCGTGCTGCTGATCGAACCCGCCGTGTTTGCCGACGAGCGCGGCTGGTTCATGGAAAGCTTCAACGAAGCGCGCTTTGACGCCGCCGTTTGCGACCTGGGCCTGCCGGCGCCACCGCATTTTGTGCAGGACAACCACAGCGCCAGCAAGGCCGGCGTGCTGCGCGGTTTGCACTACCAGTTGCCGCCCCATGCCCAAGGCAAGCTGGTGCGTGTGGTGCAGGGTTCGGCCTTTGACGTGGCAGTGGACATTCGCGCGGGCTCTGCCACCTTCGGGCAATGGTTTGGTGCCGAACTGAGCGCGGCCAACCACCTGCAGCTGTGGATACCGCCGGGCTTTGCGCATGGCTTCCTGGCGTTGGCCGACAACACCCACTTCCTGTACAAGACCACCGACGTCTACGCCCGCGACTGCGAGCGCTGCATCCGCTTTGACGACCCGGCCATCGGCATTCAATGGCCCACCGTGGCGGGGGTTGAAGTCCCGTTGGTGGCAGCCAAGGACGGCGCCGCGCCATTGTTGGCGCAAGCAGACCTGCCCGCCCACTGAGGCCACAGGCGCAGGGCCGACACACAGGGACGACCAGCAGGGACGACCAGCAGGCGCCAAAAGAACGCAGGCGAAAAAAAACCGCAGCAAATGCTGCGGTTTTTAGCGGATGGCGCTTTGCACCGGCTAGCCGGCGCCCAGCGTCAACCCATCATCAGCCCAGGGCTTTGATGTTCGAAGCTTGCGGGCCCTTCTGGCCTTGCTTGACTTCGAATTCAACCTTCTGGTTTTCAGCCAGGCTGCGGAAGCCGCCCGTGCTTTGAATTTCGCTGAAGTGAGCGAAGAGGTCCTTGCCACCACCATCGGGGGTGATGAAGCCGAAGCCCTTGCCGTCGTCGAACCATTTAACGGTACCGGTTTGCGTGGTCATATTGAAAATCCTTTCACAGTTGCTGCCCAGGCACATGCCAAGGCAGTGCAGATGCGGCCAAGAAAATCACCGCTTTAGGCTTCAACCGTGAACCAGCTACATGCCAGGCCCGGAATTCATACCGTCAAACAAATGGTCTTGCTCAAATCTACGAGGTGGACTGTAACCGATTTTTCATAAACGAGCGTGCGAGAGATGGGCCATAAACCAACGGTAGGCGTCAGCCAGGCCTTCTTCCAGCCCGATCTGCGCTTGCCAGCCCAAGGCCTTGAGCCGGGACACGTCCATCAACTTGCGCGGCGTGCCGTCGGGCTTGCTGCTGTCCCACACCAACCGGCCTTGAAAACCCGTGACCTTGGCGATGGTCTGCGCCAGTTCGGCAATGGTGCAGTCCACGCCCGTGCCCACGTTGATGTGGCTGAGCATGGGCTGGGTATGCGCCTGGTAGGTGGCCAGCGGCAGGTTCATCACGTGCACGCTGGCGGCGGCCATGTCGCCCACATGCAGGAATTCGCGCATGGGCTTGCCGCTGCCCCAGATGACCACTTCAGCAGCACCTGCCTGCACCGCTTCATGAAAGCGCCGCAGCAAGGCCGGAATGACGTGTGAGTTTTCCGGGTGGTAGTTGTCGCCCGGCCCGTACAGGTTGGTGGGCATCACGCTGCGGTAGTCGCGCCCGTACTGGCGGTTGTAGCTTTCGCACAGCTTGATGCCGGCGATCTTGGCGATGGCATAAGGTTCGTTGGTGGCTTCCAGCGTGCCGGTGAGCAGCGCGTCTTCACGCATCGGCTGCGGCGCCAAACGCGGGTAGATGCAGCTGCTGCCCAAAAACAGCAGTTGCTGCACACCGGCCTTGTGTGCCGCGTTGATGACGTTGGCCTGCATCATCAGGTTGTCGTACAAAAACTCTGCCGGGTAGGTGTTGTTGGCGTGGATGCCGCCCACCTTGGCGGCGGCCAGCACCACCTGGTCGATTTGGTGCGCCGCGAAAAAGGCGTTCACGGCCGCCTGGTCTTTCAGGTCCAGTTCGGCGTGCGTGGCCGTCAGCAAGTTGCTGTGGCCCATGCCCTGCAGATGGCGCACGATGGCCGAGCCCACCATGCCGCGGTGGCCGGCGATGAAGATGTGGGTTTCAGTATTCATGGAGTCATGGGCTGGCTGGTCGGCAACTGGAGCAGCCGCAAGCCGGCAAATCGCCTGAAATCGCTGTCAAAACTGACCAGCCTTGCGTTTGCG
>JAHECB010000164.1 GCA_024641925.1 Betaproteobacteria bacterium | reverse complement strand
AGGGGGGCGGGCGGCGGCTACCTTCCGGGGCGCCTGGCAGCGCAGACCGCAAGAGCGAGGTCAGTCCGCAGTCCCGTCTGGTGACGCTCGACCTGGAAGCCATCGCTGCGGCCGGCATCGTGACGCCGGCGGCACCCCGTTCGCAGATGGCTGACCAGTACCGCGTCATCAAGCGGCCTTTGATCGCCAATGCCATCGGCAGGGGCGCCTCGTCTGTGGCCCATGGCAACCTGATCATGGTAACCAGCGCATTGCCTGGTGAGGGCAAGAGCTTCACGTCCATCAATCTCGCGATGAGCATGGCCGCCGAACTTGACCATACCGTCATGCTGGTGGATGCGGACGTCGCCCGACCATCGATCCTGCGCATGCTGGGATTGCCGCCGGGGCCTGGTCTGCTGGACTTGCTGGAAGGCAAGTCCGACATGACCAGTGTGCTGATGCGCACCAACATCGACAAACTGACCATCCTGCCCAGCGGTACGCCGCATCCCAAGGCGACCGAATTGCTCGCCAGCGAGGCCATGTCGTCCTTGCTGGCTGACATGGCCAATCGTTATCCGGACCGCATCATCATATTTGACAGCCCGCCCTTGCTGTTGACCACAGAATCGCGCGTACTGGCCACCCACATGGGGCAGATCGTGGTGGTGGTGCATGCCGACAAGACGCTGCAGGGCACGGTGCAGGAAGCGCTGGCGGCCATCGAGACTTGCCCGGTCAAGATGATGGTCTTGAACAAGGCCAGGCCCGATGCCCTGGGTGGTTATGGTGCCTATGGCGGCTACGGCTACGGCTACGGCTATGGCTACGACTACGGTTACGGCTACGGCTACGGCGAACAAGGTGTGCCGCCGACAGTTTCGGGTGCCGATGGGCCTGCAAATGCCGGCGCTACGGCTTCGCCCAGTGCGCTGGACAGTGCGCACACGAAAGTCTGACAAGGCTGCCCAGCACCCATGTCCAGCCACAGCTTTCGTCTGGCCGCGAGACCGCCGCAACGGCGTCGGCCGCACCCGCCATTTGCGCTGGGCGCGGTTTGCCTGGCTGTGGCCTGTCTGCCGGCCATGGCGCAGGACACCACGACGTCGCGCCGCCTGTCCATCGAGCCTACCTTCGATGCGACGGCAGCATTCAGCCATGCCGATGGGTCTGGATCGTTCGGCGAACTGGTCACTCAGCTGTCGCCGGGCGTTCGGGTCTCCAGCCGCAGCGGACGCGTGCAAGGCAGCCTCAACTACGCGCTGCAGGGCACGGTCTATTCCCGTCGAACGGGTGCCAACCAGATCAATCAGACCTTGAACGCCAGCGGTCGTGCAGAAGCCGTGCCCGGTTGGGCCTTTGTTGATGCCCGCGCCAATATCGGCAAAGTGTCGTTGTCGCCCTATGGCGAGCTGACCGCGCCGGGCAGCATCAGCACCAACGACAACCAGCGCGATGTGCTTACCTTCGCCATCTCGCCCTACTTGCGGGGTGACGTCAAAGGCGTGCTTGACTACGAGGTCCGCCTCAGCGGCTCGGCCACGGACGTGCGCAAGTCTTCTTTTGGTGACTCGAATACGGCAGCGGCGTCCGTCACGCTGGCCTCGGCCCGGCGCCCGGGTATGTTGCTGGGGTGGGGCCTGCAGGCATCGCAGGATAGGGTGACATTCAAAGGCGGGCGCGCCACTGACAATGCTCGTGTCACGGCCTCGCTCAGCATCACGCCTGACCCCGATCTGTCGCTTGCGCTCAGGGCCGGTCAGGAAAGCACCAACGTGACGGCGCTGGACAAACAAACCTATGACAACTGGGGCGCGGGCGTTCGTTGGACACCGACGCCGCGCACGCTGATCGACCTCAGCGTTGACCGCCGGTATTACGGCAACAGCTACCGAGTCACCCTCGAACACAGGCTTCGCAGTTCAGCGTTGCGATTCACCAGTACGCGAGCAGCGACTTCCGGGGCTGACCCCTACGGTGTGGGTCAGCCCACCACCTTGTTCGACCTGATGATGCGGGCCACGCAGTCGCGGGTACCGGATGCTGTCGAACGCGAGGCCTACGTGCGTAATCTGCTGTTGGCCAACAGCCTCAGTCCGGATGCGGTGGTCGGCGGCGGCTTTGCGACCGCTGCCATCAGCTTGCAACGTCGCGAAGATCTGACCTACACATACACCGGTCAGTTATCGACCTTGGCGGTGCAGGCATTTGTCAGCAGCACCGAAGTGATCGACAACGCCAGCGCTCAGCGCGGGCTGGGCCGGACCGAGCAGGTGGGCCTGTTGGGGACCGTTTCGCACCGATTGACGCCGCGCATGGCAGGCAATCTGCAGCTGGGGTACCAGGAGAACCGTGGCACCCAACAGGGCCAGGGCAAGAGCCATCTGACGTCGTTGTCTGTGGGCGTTACCCAGCGGCTCAACTTGAAATCCACGGCGACAGCCGGCGTGCGTCACAGCATTTCCGGTGGTGCCTCAACTTCCAACCGCGAGACCGCCTTGACGGCCTCGCTGAGTATGCGGTTCTGACATGTACGAAGCCTTCTATGGGTTGAACAGCAAGCCCTTTCAGCTCAATCCTGACCCGAATTTCTACTTCGCCAGCAAGCAGCACCGCCGCGCCAAGGCCTACCTGGAGTACGGGGTATCGCGCAACGAAGGGTTCATCGTCATCACCGGGGAGATCGGTGCCGGCAAGACCATGGTTCTGCGCTCGTTGATCGAAGGCCTGCACGGCAGCAACGTCATCACGGGGCACTTGGTCACCACCCAATTGGGCGCTGAGGACACCTTGCGCATGGTGGGCGCCGCCTTCGGTTTCCGCGTCAAGGACGTACCCAAGTCGGAACTGCTGATCACCCTGGAAGCGTTCTTGATCAGCCAGACCAGCAAGGGCAAGCGGTGTCTGCTGGTGGTGGACGAGGCGCAGAACCTGACGCCTCGTGCTGTTGAAGAGTTGCGCATGTTGTCGAACTTCCAATTTGGCAACCAGGCGCTGCTGCAGAGTTTTCTGGTCGGGCAGCCCGAATTTCGCGAGATCCTCCAGCAGCCCGAGATGGAGCAATTCCGTCAACGTGTGGCGGCCACTTGTCACATCGGCCCACTGGATATCGACGAAACGCGTGGCTACATCGACCATCGCCTGAAGTGTGCCGGCGCCAAGGATAAACCGACCTTCGATCCTGAAGCCATCGAGGGCATCTTCAAGGCCAGTGGCGGTATCCCGCGACGCATCAATGGCTTGTGCGATCGTCTTTTGCTGGCCGGCTTTTTGTCGGGCCGAACCCACCTGACCGGTGAGGACGTCAAGGAAGTGGTGCAGGAGGTGCAGCAGGAAAACGCAGTGCCCCAACGCAGCAGCGAACCGGCGCTGGCCGGCAATGGCAACGTGTCGATGGCTGGCAGCGTGGACGCCGAGGCGCTGGATCTGGACCTGAGTCAGGTTGCTCTGAGCAGCGAAGAGGGTGATGCCATGTCGCGTCAACTGGCGTCGTTGACGGCAGACCAGCGCGGCGACCAGTTGCAGCGACTTGAAAAGAGCTTGCTGCGCCTGGAGCGCACCAATTTGCAGACCTTGAACATGTTGCAGCAACTGGTCAACGCCGTGAAGCGCGCGGGCCCTGAGCCCGGCGCCTGACGCCCTTCATGCCCAGCCCTGGCGCCCGTCCTTTCAAAGGCTCGGGCGCCGGCCAATCCTGTTCCCGATTTGACTTGACTGCCCATGGCAACGACTCCATTGCGCAACGCTTTCACCATTGACGTTGAAGACTACTTCCAGGTTTCTGCCTTTGCGCCTTACATCAAGCGCAGCGACTGGGACGCGGCCGAATGCCGGATCGAACGCAACGTCGACCGTATCCTGAAGCTGCTATCGCACAACGAGGTCAAGGCGACTTTTTTCACCCTGGGCTGGATTGCCGAACGTTACCCCCAACTGGTTCGACGCCTTGTTGAAGAGGGTCATGAGTTGGCGAGTCACGGCTACGGCCATGAACGGGCCAGCGACCTCAGCCGCGAAGCCTTCACGCAGGATGTTCGCCGCGCCAAGGCACTGCTGGAAGACCTGGCTGGCGTGCCGGTGGTGGGGTACCGGGCGCCCAGCTTTTCCATCGGTGTTGGCAACCTCTGGGCGTTTGACGTGCTCGGCGAAGCTGGCTACCAGTACAGCAGCAGCGTCTACCCGATTCGCCACGACCATTACGGCATGCCCGATTCGCCACGTTTTGCCTACCGTGTAGGCAGCGGGCTGCTCGAAATACCGGTGACCACGGTTCGTTTGCTGAACCGCAACCTGCCGTCCAGTGGCGGGGGTTATTTCAGGTTGCTGCCCTACGCGGCATCGCGCTGGATGCTCAAGCATGTGAACCGAGAAGACCGGGAGTCGGCCGTGTTCTATTTCCATCCCTGGGAAATCGACCCGCAGCAGCCTCGTGTGCCGGGCATCGACCTGAAGACGCGCTTCCGGCATTACGTGAACATTCCGCGCATGGAGCAGCGCCTGCAGTGCCTGCTGTCCGACTTCCAATGGGGGCGCATGGACCAGATTTTTCTGGCCCGTCACGCTGCCGCGCACTGAGGCCCTTGAACCGTGCCCATCATCGAACGGCTCGCTCCCGATGACGTTTCAGGCAACCGCGCTTGGGACGACTTCGTGCTGTCCTGCGACAGCGCCAGCTTTTTCCACCGTGCGGCCTGGCAGCGTGTGCTGCGCGACGTCTTCAAACACCCCACGCACTACCTGTATGCGCACGAAGGTGGTCGCATCACCGGTGTCTTGCCGCTGGCGCATGTCAAGACCATGCTGTTTGGCAATGCGCTGACCAGCCTGCCGTTTGCCGTGTATGGCGGCGTCGCGGCCGTCGACGAAGCCAGCGCCGCGGCGCTGGAGGCTGAGGCCCAGCGCCTGGCCGTTGAATTGGGTGTGGAGCACCTGGAACTGCGGCATGTCAGCCGGCGCCATCAGGACTGGCCCTTGCAGGATTTGTACGTCACTTTCCGCAAGACGCTGGCGGCGGACGAAGAGGCCAACATGCTGGCCATACCGCGCAAGCAGCGCGCCATGGTGCGCAAGGGCATCAAGAACAAGCTGACCAGTGAAATCGACGCGGGGGTCGACCGGTTTTTTGCGCTGTACGCTGACAACGTCCTGCGCCACGGTACGCCCGCCATGCCCAAGCGTTATTTCGAGCGTCTGAAGCAGGAGTTTGGCCCGGATTGCGAGGTGCTGACGGTGTGCGGTCCGCAGGGGCAGCCGCTGTCGTCCGTGCTCAGCTTCTATTTTCGCGACGAAGTGCTGCCCTACTACGCTGGTGACGATGTGGCCGCCCGCGACCTGGCTGCCAACGACTTCAAGTACTGGGAGCTGATGCGCAAGGCTTGCGCACGCGGCATCAAGACCTTCGACTACGGGCGCAGCAAACAAGGCACGGGGCCCTACGCGTTCAAGAAGAACTGGGGATTCGAGCCGACACCGCTGCACTATGAATACCAGCTGTACAAACGCGACGCGGTGCCGCAAAACAACCCGGCCAACGCCAAGTACCAGCTGATGATCGCCACCTGGCGGCGCCTGCCCATCGGTGTGGCCAACTGGCTGGGCCCCATGGTCGTGCGTGGGCTGGGCTGAAGCCGACGTGGCCAACATCCTGTTGCTGACGCATCGCATCCCCTATCCGCCAGACAAGGGTGACAAGATCCACACCTTTCAGCTTATGCGGCACCTGGGGTTGCAGCATCGCCTGATGCTGGGCACGTTTGTCGACGACCCCGCTGACGAAAAGCATGTGCCGCAGCTGCGCACCATGTGCGCCGAAGTGCATGCCGCACGGTTGAACCCGCAACTGGCGCGGATCAGAAGTTTGGCAGGGCTGGTTCGGCGCGAGCCATTGACCGTGACTTATTACCACGATGCCGGGATGGCGCGATGGGTTCGGCGCATGGCCGCACAAACTGCATTGGATGCCGTCATCGTGCATTCTTCGTCCATGCTGCAATATGCAAAACCTTTGCAAGCGCCGCTGATTGCCGATATGAATGATGTCGACTCTGCCAAGTGGGGCGACTACGGCCGCAGCCATGCGTGGCCGATGTCGTGGATCTACCGTCGAGAGTCGCAATGTCTGTTGAAGGAAGAACGCAGGGGCGCGGAGCAAGCCCGCCTGTCGCTGTTTGCGACGCGCCGCGAGGCGAGCCTGTTCCAATCGCTGGCGCCTGAAAGTGCACAACGTGTTGAAGTGTTGGGAAATGGTGTCGACACCGATTTTTTTTCTGCCCGCAGTGACCGTCCATCACCCTATGGCGATGGCGAACTGCCCGTGGTCTTTGTAGGCACGATGGACTATTTTCCGAACGTTGATGCCGCGTGCTGGTTTGCCAGCAAGATCTGGCCAGCGCTGCGTCAGCGCTGCCCGCAGGCGCGTTTCTACATCGTCGGCCGCAACCCAACGGCCGCTGTGCGTGCACTGGCGGGCGAAGGCATCACCGTGACCGGCGCTGTGCCGGACACCCGACCCTGGCTTCAACATGCTGCAGCCGTGGTGGCGCCGCTGCGCGTGGTGCGCGGCATCATCAACAAGGCCTTGGAGGCCATGGCCATGGAACGCCCGGTGGTCGCCACAGCCGAATGCGCAGCAACGCTGCAAGCCCAGCACCAGGCGCATTTGCTGCTGGCTGATGACGAAGCGGCTTTTGTCGACCAGTTGGACAGCCTGCTGAAAAACCCTGGCATGGCCAATGATCTGGGTCGCGCGGCACGCAATTTTGTCTGCAGCGCTTTCAGTTGGCCCGAGCGGCTGAGCCGCTTGGATCGGTTTCTGGGCCAGGCAGCCGGGGTGCACGCATGAGTGCCACCATGCCTGTCGCCGCAAATCAGCCTCCGGTGATGTTGAGGCTGCTGCCTGGTGTGCTGCTCATCGCCATCTTGCTGGTGCTGTTTCGCGACACCGTGGGCGAAATGATCGCCACCTATGACCGTTCCGAGACCTTTGCACACGCCTATCTGGTGCCGCCGATTTCGGCCTGGTTGATCTGGCGGCAGCGCCACCTGCTGGCCACGTTACCCATCCGGCCCATGCCCTGGGTGCTGCCGCTGATGGGCGGCGCCTGCCTGCTGTGGCTGCTGGGCGAACTGGCGGCGGTGAACGCGGCGTCGCAACTGGCCCTGGTGAGCCTGATCATCCTGACCGTGCCCGCCATGTATGGCTGGGCGGTGACACGGGCCTTGATGTTCCCGCTGTTTTTCTTGTACTTCGCGGTGCCCATCGGCATGTTCCTGGTGCCGTTGATGATGGAACATACGGCCAACTTCACAGTGGCCGCGTTGCAGTTCACAGGTGTGCCGGTCTACCGCGAGGGCCTGCAGTTTGTCATTCCCTCGGGCAATTGGTCTGTGGTCGAGGCGTGCAGCGGCGTGCGCTACCTGATCGCTTCGTTCATGGTGGGGACACTTTTTGCCTACCTGAACTACCACTCCTGGAAGCGCCGTCTGTTATTCATTGCGGTCTCGATCGCCGTCCCGGTGGTTGCGAATTGGTTTCGCGCTTACATGATCGTCATGCTGGGCCACGTTTCCGGCAACACCTTGGCGGTAGGCGTGGACCACCTGATCTACGGGTGGGTGTTTTTTGGCCTGATCATCGGCATCATGTTCATGATCGGCTCGCGTTGGGCTCAATATCACGAACCCATGCCGGCACCGGATGCTGGCGCCCCGGCCAACCTCGGCATGGTGCAAGGTCGCCAGTGGCCGGTTGCAGCAGCCGTGCTGGCGGTGCTGGTTGCGGCGCATGGTGTGTTGTGGACGCTGGATCAGCCCCGCGGCCCCTTGCAATCCGAGCTGACCTTGCCTGATGACCTGGCCTCACCCTGGAAAGGTACAGAGGACTCGATCACAGCGTGGGTGCCGGCCTACAGCGGCGCCCGCAGCACTGCTGAACGCACCTACCGGGCACCTGCGAATTCGGCAGCGGGGGATGCGGCCCAGGTAGGTGTCTGGGCGGGCTACTACCGCGACCAAGGCAAGCTGAACAAGCTGGTGACTTCGAGCAACGCGCTGTCGCGGGTTGAAGAAAGCAACTGGGCGCAGGTGAGCAACGGTACCCAGACCCTGACGGTCGCTGGGCGGCAAGTGCAGCTCCGAAAGACCTTGCTGCGAGGCCCCGGCGAACCTGGCAGCGCTTCGGCGCAGCGGCTGTTGGTGTTGCACGCCTACTGGCTGGGCGGCGACGCGTTGAGCGCCAGTGACGTGCGCGCCAAGATCTTGATGGCTTTCAACCGCCTGCGCGGCGCTGGTGACGACTCGGCTGCGCTGATGTTTTTCGTGCCAGCGGGCAACACACCGCAGAGTCTGGAGGACGCACAGGCGACGCTGACACAGTTTGCACAAACTGCGCTGCCCAAGCTCACCAGCCGTTTGGTGGCGATTCAAAACGGAAGCGCTGGTCGTTGATATCAGCGATTGAACTGATTGCTTGTTGATTGGAACTATAAAGATGCAAACCCTGGCTGTCATTGGATTGGGCTACGTGGGCCTGCCGCTGGTTGTTGAGTTCGGCAAGCAGATCCGCACCATCGGCTTCGACATTGCAAAGAACAAGGTCGAAGCCTGCCAACGCGGTACCGACCCGTCGCGTGAACTGTCCGACGCTGAAGTGCAGGCTGGCAAACACGCCGTGTACACCGACGACCCGCGCATGCTGGCCGAGGCCGATGTGATCATCGTCGCCGTGCCCACGCCGGTGGATGAAGCGCACATCCCCGACTTCAAACCCTTGATCGGCTCGAGCACCAGCGTGGGTCGCCATATGAAGAAGGGTGCCATCGTGGTGTACGAATCCACCGTGTACCCCGGTGCCACTGAAGAGGTCTGCATCCCGGTGCTGGAACGCGAATCGGGCATGAAGTGGAAGCAGGACTTCTTTGTGGGCTACAGCCCCGAGCGCATCAACCCGGGCGACCGTGAACATACGCTGACCAAGATCCTGAAGATCGTTTCTGGCGACACACCCGAAACCCTGGCCAAGGTGGCCGAGGTTTACGAACGCATCATCGTGCCCGGTGTACACCGGGCCAGCAGCATCAAGGCCGCCGAAGCCGCCAAGGTGATCGAAAACACCCAGCGCGACCTGAACATCGCGCTGATGAACGAACTGGCCATCATCTTCCACAAGATGGGCATCGATACCAACGAGGTGCTGGAAGCCGCGGGCACCAAGTGGAACTTCCTGAAGTTCAAACCGGGTCTGGTGGGCGGCCACTGCATTGGTGTCGACCCGTACTACCTGACCCACAAAGCCGAGATGCTGGGCTATCACCCCCAGGTCATTCTGGCGGGCCGCCGTATCAATGACGGCATGGGCAAGTTTGTGGCAGAGCAGACCATCAAGCGCATGATTGCCGCCGGCAGCCCTATCAAGGGCGCCAAAGTCAATGTCTTGGGGCTGACCTTCAAGGAAAATTGCGGTGACCTGCGCAACAGCAAGGTCATCGACATCATCCACGAATTGCAGACCTACGGCATCGACGTGCATGTCACGGACCCGCAGGCCGAGGCAGACGAGGCCGAGCATGAATACGGTGTCAAGTTGCACCGCTGGGATGATCTGCCCCAGGCCGACGCCATCGTTGCTGCGGTGGCGCACAACGAATACCTGGCGCTGACGCCCCAGGATGTGGCAACCAAGCTGATTGCCGGTGGTCCTTTCATGGATGTGAAGGCCTTGTTCAATGCCGCTGCGCTCACGGCTACCGGCTTCAGCGTCTGGCGGCTCTGACCTTGCCTGGACAACGAACCTGACGATGCCGCTCAGTGATGGAAACAAAATCCCCGATGCACGACCGCTTGTCCTGCACGTGGTGTTTCGTTTTGACACCGGCGGTCTGGAAAACGGCATCGTCAACCTCATCAACGCCATGCCTGAGCAGGCCTACCGCCATGCCGTGCTGGCACTGACCACGGTATCCGGTTTTCGCGACCGCGTGAAGCGAAAGGACACGCAGTTTGTCGCGCTGAACAAGCCCCCGGGTCACGGCTACAAGCAGTACCCGGCCATGTGGCGGCAACTCAGGCTTCTGAAACCTGCGGTGGTACATACACGCAACCTCGGCCCGTTGGAGATGCAGGTGGTGGCGGCGGCGGCCGGCGGCGCGCGGCGCATCCACGGCGAACACGGGCGCGATATCAACGACGTCGACGGCAGCAACCTGCGCCATCAAGTGGCTCGCCGTATTTATGCGCCGTTCGTGCATCGCTACGTGGCTCTTTCGAAGGATCTTCAGCGTTACCTGGTCGACAAGACGGGCATCGCGCCCTCGCGCATCGAGCAGATCTACAACGGCGTGGACACCAGTCGGTTCCTGCCGCGAGCAGCCACTGATGCAGGGGGAGCGCCGGACTGGCCCTTCAACCCGCGCGACCACTGGGTCGTGGGCTGCGTGGGCCGCATGCAGCAGGTCAAGAGCCCGACGCTGCTGGCAAAGGCTTTCATCCAGGCAGTGGGCCTGAAGCCCGAGCTGAGGACGCGCTGGCGCCTGGTCATGGTCGGCGACGGCCCGCTGCGCCAAGAGGTTCAGTCGCTGCTGAACCAGGCGGGGGTGGGAGCGATGGCCTGGTTGCCTGGCGACCGCGCCGACGTGCCGGCCCTGATGCCCCGGATGCAGTGCTTCGTGGTTCCGTCGCTGTCCGAGGGCATTTCCAACACCATCCTCGAGGCGATGGCCAGCGGCTTGCCCGTAGTGGCCACTGACGTGGGCGGCAACGCCGAACTGGTTCAGGCCGGCCGGACCGGCGAACTCGTGCCCACGCAGGATGTCGATGCCCTGGCGCACGCGCTGCTGCAGATGCATGCGAATCCTGAGCGCGCGCTCGCGATGGGCGACGAAGGCCGGCGAGAAGTCGAGTACCGATTCAGTCTGCAAGCCATGGTCGGTGCCTATCAGGCGCTGTACGACCGCG
>JAHECB010000163.1 GCA_024641925.1 Betaproteobacteria bacterium | reverse complement strand
CCTGACACTGCCATGACCACAGCCATGACCACTGCCTTTGCTCCCACTGGTGTGCTCCGCGCCAGCATCAACCTGGGCAACCCGATGTTGGTCGGGCGCAGGGTTGACACTGGC
Organism: Betaproteobacteria bacterium; assembly: GCA_024641925.1. Classification (GTDB taxonomy): domain Bacteria; phylum Pseudomonadota; class Gammaproteobacteria; order Burkholderiales; family Burkholderiaceae_C; genus Rubrivivax. Next base: position 10,862 of record JAHECB010000163.1, on the reverse strand, counting down.
GATCTGTACGGGGTGTCCATCGACCTGGCACGCCAGCTGGCAAAGTCCCTGGGCGTGGTGGTGGAATTTGTCGTGTTTGACGCGGCGGCCAAGTCGGTTGAAGCAGTGAAAGAGGGCCGGGCCGACATCGGCTTTTTTGCCGTCGACCCCAAACGCAGCGACGGCATCCGCTTCAGCGCGCCCTATGTGCACATTGAAGGCGCTTACCTGGTGCGGCAGGACTCGCCGCTGACCGACAACCTGCAGGTCGATGCGCCCGGGACCACGGTGATGGTGGGCAAGGGCAGCGCCTACGACCTGTACCTGACCCGCAACCTGACCGCGGCGCAGATTCTGCGTGCACCCACCTCTCCGGACGTGGTGGACAGCTTTCTGGCCGAAAAGGCCGATGTGGCGGCCGGGGTGAAGCAACAGTTGCTGGTCGACGCCGTGCGGCTGCCGGGTTTGCGCCTGCTGCCCGGGCGCTTCATGGTCATCGAGCAGGCCATGGGTGTGCAGGCCAACCGTGGCGAAGCGGCGCAGCAGTTCTTGCGCGACTTTGTCGAGCAGGCCAAGGCCAGCGGGCAGGTGGCGGCCAGTCTGCAGCAAGCGGGTGTCAAGGGCGCCATCGTGGCGCCCGCCGCCGCACCCTGATCCAAGGGCGATGGGCAGGGCCTGAAATGCGGCCCCCTTAAACTGCCCGGCTTCCTTTCTTTCGGGCCCCGCCCCTCGCTTTCTTGGACAAGATCGTTTTGCAAATTGCCGCCGAGCTGCGTGTTCGGCCGGCCCAGGTGAACACCGCCGTCGAACTGCTGGACGGTGGTGCCACGGTTCCTTTCATCGCCCGATACCGCAAGGAAGCCACCGACGGGCTGGACGATATCCAGCTGCGCGAACTGGAGTCGCGCCTGTCCTACCTGCGCGAACTGGAAGACCGCCGCGCCGTGGTGCTGGCCAGCATCGAAGAGCAGGGCAAGCTCACGCCCGACCTGCGCCGCGCTGTCGAGACCGCGCCCACCAAGCAGGAACTGGAGGACCTGTACCTGCCGTTCAAACCTCGCCGCCGCACCAAGGGCATGATCGCCCGCGAGGCGGGCCTGGAGCCTCTGGCCGACCGCCTGTTTGCCGACCCGGCGCTGGTCCCAACGGCCGAAGCCGCGGCCTTTGTCAACGCCGAAGCGGGTTTTGCCGATGCCGCCGCCGTGCTGGACGGTGTGCGCGACCTGCTCAGCGAACGCTGGGCCGAGGACGCCGCACTGGTGGGCAAGCTGCGCCAATGGCTGTGGGCCGAAGGTCTGCTGCAAAGCAAGCTGGTCGACGGCAAGGACGCCAACAACACCGACGCCGCCAAGTTCCGCGACTACTTCGACTACGCCGAGCCCATCCGCACCGTGCCCAGCCACCGTGCGCTGGCGGTGTTCCGTGGGCGCACGCAGGAATGGCTGGACGCCCGGTTGGTGCTGGACGACGGGGGCGCCGCCGCCGCGCCTGCCGCGCCCGGGACCCCTGCCGTGTCGCTGGCCGAGGGCCGCATTGCACTGCACCTGGGCTGGAGCCACGCCAAACGCCCCAGCGACGACCTGATCCGCAAGACCATCAGCTGGACCTGGAAGGTCAAGCTCAGCCTGAGTCTGGAGCGCGACCTGTTTGCCCGCCTGCGCGAAGAGGCCGAGGCGGTGGCCACCAAGGTTTTTGCCGACAACCTGCGCGACCTGCTGCTGGCCGCACCCGCTGGCAAACGGGTGGTGATGGGCCTGGATCCGGGCATTCGCACCGGCGTCAAGGTGGCGGTGGTCAGCGACACCGGCAAGGTGCTGGACACCCACACGGTTTACCCCCACGAGCCGCGCAACGACTGGGAAGGTTCGCTGCACGCCCTGGGCCGCCTGGTGGCTACGCACGGCGTGAACCTGATCGCCATCGGCAACGGCACCGCCAGCCGCGAGACCGACAAGCTGGCAGCCGACCTGATCAAGCGTGTCGCCGCCATCGCGCCCGATGCCCCATTGGACAAGGTGGTGGTCAGCGAGGCCGGTGCCAGCGTCTACAGCGCCAGCGAATTTGCCAGCAAGGAACTGCCCGAGCTGGACGTGAGCCTGCGTGGCGCCGTGAGCATTGCACGCCGGCTGCAGGATCCGCTGGCCGAACTGGTGAAGATCGACCCCAAGAGCATCGGTGTGGGCCAGTACCAGCACGACATCAACCAGAGCGGCCTGGCCCGCAGCCTGGACGCCGTGGTGGAAGACTGCGTCAACGCCGTGGGCGTGGACCTGAACACGGCATCGGCACCGCTGCTGGCGCGGGTGTCGGGCCTGAGCGGCGCGGTGGCGTCCAGCATCGTGCGCTGGCGCGACAGCAACGGCGCTTTCAGGAATCGCCGGCAGTTGCTGGACGTGGCCGGCCTGGGGCCGAAGACCTTTGAGCAGGCGGCCGGTTTCCTGCGCATCCGCGACGGTGACAACCCGCTGGACATGACGGGTGTGCACCCCGAAACCTACCCCGTGGTGGAGAAGATGCTGAAGACCACGCAGCGCCCGGTGCAGGAGTTCATGGGCCGCTCAGACGTGTTGCGCACGCTCAAACCGGAGGCCTTTGCCGATGAGCGCTTTGGCGCCATCACCATCAAGGACATCATCACCGAGCTGGAAAAACCGGGGCGCGATCCGCGGCCCGACTTTGTGGTGGCGCGCTTCAACGACGGTGTGTCCGACATCAAGGACCTGCAGCCCGGCATGGTGCTGGAAGGCACGGTCAGCAACGTGGCGCAGTTTGGTGCTTTTGTGGACCTGGGGGTGCACCAGGACGGCCTGGTGCACGTCAGCCAGCTGAGCAACAAATTTGTCAACGACGCGCGCGAAGTGGTGCGCACCGGCCAGGTGGTGAAGGTGCGGGTGGTGGAAGTGGACGTGGCACGCAAGCGCATCAGCCTGACCATGAAACTGGACGCTGCCGCCCCAGCCGCCGGCACACGCAGCGGCGCGGGTGGTGACAACCGCTACGCGCCCGCCGGGCGCGATCAGCGCGCAAGGCCAGCACCAGCACCCGCTGCCGCAGGCGGCGCCATGGCCGCGGCCTTTGCCAAATTGCAAAGCCGGCGTTGACTCCGGCGCCAGCGGCCATGGCGGGGCTGCTGGCGCTGGCCATGGCATCGGCTGCGGCACAAACACCGCCGGCTGCTGCAGCCATTGCGCCCGTGGCCACGCCGCAGACCATCGTGATTGAGGCGCGCCCGCTCACCGACATGGCGCAGCGGCGCCAGGCCATCGCCGGTGTCACGGTGGTGGGCCGCGATCAGCTTGACCAGTACGGCGACAGCAGCGTGCTCGACGTGCTGCAGCGTTTGCCCGGCATCAGCGTGGAAGATGACGTACCCCGCATGCGCGAGGGCTACACCGTCATCCTGCTCGGCGGCGACCCGGCGCCGCCGGGTTTTTCGATGGATACGCTGGCGCCCGCCGACATCGAACGCATCGAAGTCACCAGGGGCCCGACGGCAGAGCATGGCGGTGCGGCCGGCGTCATCAACATCATCCTGCGCGTGGCGCCCAAGCTGCGCCAGCGCGAAGTGCGGGTGTCGCTGGGCTACCGGGACGTCAAGCCACAAGGTAATGCCAGCCTGAGCTGGGGCGACCGGCTGGAGTTCGGCCAGCAGACGCTGGGCTTCTACCTGCCGCTGTCGCTGTACACCTGGGCCAATGCGGGTGACTTGCAGCTTGAACGGTTCAGCCGCAACCGCGATCTCGAGGTGGTTGAGCAAGTGCTGAGCGGGCGTGACGAGTGGCTGGGGCAGGGCCTGCGCTTCAGCCCGCGGCTGGACTGGAAACGCAGCGCGCAGGAGACGGTGAACCTGCAGCTCATTGCCCAGGCCAACCGTTCGGACAACCGGTCCTGGCGTCAGACCCAGGTGCTGCAAGGCCCGCCTGTGGCCGGTGTGGCAGAGCAGGGGCAAAACCAGGGCGACTGGCGCATGCTGCGCGCCAGCGCCGGCTGGCAGCGCCGCTGGGACGGCGGGCAGCGGCTGGAGCTGAAACTGGGCGCCACCGCGTCGCGCAGCCTCAGCGAAGGTCAGAACCAAACCTTCGATGCCGCTTCGGCACCCGCCACGGCGCGCCAGTCCTTCACCAGCAACCGCGACCGCAGCACCACGCAAGCCGCGCGCCTGACCCTGCCGCAAGGTGATCATCACCGCTGGGTGCTGGGTTGGGATCACGAACGGCGGCACCGGCGTGAACTGCGCCGCTGGCTGGCGGACGGCGTGGAAAGCATCGGTGGCAGTCTGGGTGTGCCCTTTGTCGCAACCCTGCAGCGCACCCAGGTTTTTGTGCAGGACGAGTGGACGCCCGTCGACCACTTCAGTGCCTTGCTGGGGCTGCGTGTGGATGCCTTGCAAACGCGCACGGCCAGCATCAGCCAAACCTATCTGAACACCAGCACCGCCGTATCGCCGGTGCTGAATCTTCGTTATGCGCTGGACGGCAGCGCGGCCGGCAACTGCTGCGCCTGGGCTTGTCGCGCAGCCAACGCCTGCCCTACCTCAGCAACCTGATGCCGCGCTACACGCTGAACGGCAGCTACGAACGCGAACTCAGCAACACGGCGCTGGCGCCCGATTCGGCCGGCAATCCGCAGCTGAGACCTGAAAACGCCACCGGTGTGGACCTGGCGCTGGAGCAGCATCTGCCTGGCGGCGGTGTGCTCAGCGTCAGCCTGTTTCACCGCCGCATCGACGGCCTGATCCGGCGCCGCATTGCACTGGAAACCGACGCCGATGCGTCGGTGCCCGCGGGCGTGGCGCGCTGGGTCTCGCGCCCCAGCAACTTCGGCCGCGCGCATTCCAGCGGCCTGGAACTGGAGGCCAAGGGCAGTGCACAGCAACTGTTGCCGAAGGCCTGGGCCTTGTCGCCCGCCTGGCGTTTGCGCGCGGCGGTGTCGGTCTACCGGTCGCGGGTGGAGCAACTGGACGACCCCGACGCCCATCTGGAAGGCCAGGCGCCCTGGCAGACCACGCTGGGTGTGGACCGCAGCGCAGACGCCCGCAGCATCGAACCCCTGGCCCGATTGGGTTTTGGTGCCAGCTTCCGTTTTGTGCCGTCCTTTGCCACGCAGCAGAGCGATGCTCAGCGGGTCTGGCGCAACAGCCTTCGCCAGCTGGATGCTTACCTGGTGTGGCGCTTCGACCGCCACAACCAGCTGCGACTGGCCGTCAACAACCTGTTGCGCAGCGACAGGCTCAGCCGCAACCAGGTGGTCGACCTGGACCGTTTTGTCGCCGAATCCACGTCGCGCAGAAGGACGCCTGCGGCGGTGACGGCGCAATTCACGCTGCGTTTTTGATAGCGTTGCGCCGGCCATGCAACAAAACGACATCACCCTAGGCTTCAAGGCCCTGCAGGTTCATGCCGGGCCTCGTGCCCGCGCCCACCTGAAGACATACGGGTTGCGTGCCCAGGACGTGCGCGTGGTGCCCGCCGCAGCCGGCGGGCCCAAGGGCCTGGTGCTGCTGCCGCTGGACCGTACCATCTTCGGCCACTGGCTGTCCAGCGCACGGTCGGTCGGCCAGCCCCCACAGGGTGGCGCAGCGGCGCCCACTGTGCATCTGCTGGGCGCGTCCATCGGCGCCTGGCGCATGGCGGCAGCCTGTGCGAACAACCCCGAGCAGGCGTTGGCCACGCTGGCCGAGGACTACATCACCCAGACCTACCCGCACGACAGGGGGCGCATGCCCACAGCGGCGGTGGTCAGCCAGGTCTTTGGCCAGCATCTGCACGAGCGTCTGACGCCATTGGCCGCGCAGATCCTTCAGCACCCCCGCTACCGCTTGCACGTGGTCACCAGCCGTGGCCTGCGTTGGCTGCAGAAACCGGGCCGCGCGGGCATGGTGACCGGCTGGGCGGGTGCCGCAGCGGCCAATGCCGCGGGCCGCAGACACCTGCAGGGCTGGATGGAGCGGGTTGTTTTCAGCGACCCGCGCCAGCCCTTGCCTTTTGCGCTGGACGACTACCGCAGCGTGCAGCGGTCGCTGACGGCCGACAACCTCTGCCCCGCCGTGCTGGCCAGTTGCAGCATCCCCTTTGCCCTGCTGCCGGTGCAGGACGTACCGGGCGGCCCGGCCGGCACCTACTGGGACGGCGGCATCACCGACTACCACCTGCACCTGAACTACGCCGCCATGGGGGAAGGGCTGGTGTTGTATCCGCACTTCATCAGCCAGGTGGTGCCCGGCTGGCTGGACAAGGGCCTGAAGGCGCGCCACCGCAGCACCGCATGCCTGGACAACCTGGTACTGCTGTCGCCTAAGCCGGACTGGGTGAAAAAGCTGCCCGGCGGCAAGCTGCCGGACCGTGGTGACTTCAAGGCCTGGGGTGAAGACGAAGCCGGACGCCAGCGTGTGTGGAGAGGCGCCTACGCCCAGAGTCAGCAATTGGCGGATGAATTTGCCGAACTTGTGCAGTCCGGCCAGGGCTTTGACGCCGAGCCGCTGCGCTGAACGGGTGCCGGCAGCGGCGCTGCGATAAACTGCAGCTGGGCAAAGCCTGGTGAAGCAGCGATCGTGCGCTGGATGGCCGGCCCGACCCACACCCAGTCACCCCAACAAGGACAAGAAAGGCAAACAGGTTATGACACCGCGGACTACGCCATTTTTTGCAGCCGAGGTCACCACCCCGGCCTGAAGCGTCGCGCCGTCAAGAAACCCGTTTACCTGACATCCAAGCGCGGCCACCACCGCGCTTTTTTGTTGCCTGAAAGACGACACACCATGATCAACATCACACTGCCGGACGGTTCCCGGCGCGAGTACCCAGCCGCGTTGAGCGTGGCCGATGTGGCCGCCTCCATCGGTGCCGGTCTGGCCAAAGCGGCACTGGCCGGCAAGGTCGACGGGCAATTGGTCGACACCAGCCACGTCATCAGCGCCGACGCGCAACTGGCCATCGTCACCGACAAGGATGCCGATGGCCTGGAGATCATCCGTCACAGCACCGCGCACCTGCTGGCCTACGCGGTAAAGGAGTTGTTCCCAGAAGCGCAGGTGACCATCGGCCCGGTCATCGACAACGGCTTCTATTACGACTTTGCTTACAAGCGGCCGTTCACGCCGGAAGACCTGGTTGCCATCGAGAAACGCATGGCCGAACTGGCCGCCAAGAACGAACCGGTGGTGCGCCGCGTGCTGCCGCGCGACGAGGCGGTGGCTTATTTCAAGGGGCTGGGCGAGCACTACAAGGCCGAGATCATCAGCAGCATTCCGCCGGACCAGGACGTCAGCCTGTACCGCGAAGGCACTTTTGAAGACCTGTGCCGCGGCCCGCACGTGCCCAGCACGGGCAAGCTGAAGCACTTCAAGCTGATGAAGGTGGCGGGTGCCTACTGGCGCGGTGACCAGGCCAATGAACAACTGCAACGCATCTACGGCACGGCCTGGCCCAGCAAGGACGCCTTGCAGCAGTACCTGACGATGCTGGAAGAGGCCGAAAAGCGTGACCACCGCAAGCTGGGCCGTGAGCTGGACCTGTTCCACCTGGACGAGCACAGCCCCGGCACGGTGTTCTGGCACCCCAAGGGCTGGACGGTGTGGCAAGAGGTGGAGCAGTACATGCGCCGCGTCTACCGCGACAACGGTTACCAGGAAGTGAAGGGCCCGCAGATCATCGACCGCAGCCTGTGGGAAAAAACAGGCCACTGGGACAAGTACCGCGACGCCATGTTCACCACGGAGTCGGAAAAGCGCGACTACGCGCTGAAGCCCATGAACTGCCCGGGTCACATCCTGATCTTCAAGCAGGGCATCAAGAGCTACCGCGACCTGCCGCTGCGTTACGGTGAATTCGGCCAGTGCCACCGCAACGAGCCCACGGGCGGCCTGCACGGCATCATGCGGGTGCGCGCCTTCACGCAGGACGACGGCCACATCTTCTGCACCGAAGACATGATCCTGCCGGAATGCATCAACTACACGGCGCTGTTGCAGAAGGTCTACAAGGATTTTGGCTTCACCGACATCATCTACAAGGTGGCGACACGGCCCGAAGCGCGCATCGGCTCGGACGAGAGCTGGGACAAGGCCGAAAACGCATTGATGGAGAGCCTGCGTGCCAGTGGCTGCCATTTCATCATCGCGCCGGGCGACGGGGCGTTCTACGGCCCGAAGATCGAGTACACGCTGAAAGACGCGCTGGGCCGGGAATGGCAGTGCGGCACCATGCAGGTGGACTTTTCCATGGCCGAACGGCTGGATGCCGTCTACGTGGCCGAAAGTGGCGAGCGCAAGAACCCGGTGATGCTGCACCGCGCCATCGTCGGCAGCCTGGAGCGTTTCATCGGCATCCTGATCGAGCAGCACGCCGGCGCGCTGCCCGCCTGGCTGGCGCCGATACACGTGGTGGTGGCCGCCATCACCGAAAATCAGGGGGAATACGCTCAAGATGTAGCAAATTCGTTGCAGAAACAAGGGCTTAGGGTGGACCTTGATTTGCGCAGCGAGAAAATCAACTATAAAATACGAGAGCATTCGATGCAAAAGGTCCCGTTCATCCTGGTCGTAGGCGACAAGGAGAAGGCAAACGGGACCGTTGCCGTGCGCGCCCGGGGCAATGTTGACCTCGGTGTGATGCCGCTAACCGACTTCGTCCAGAAGCTCAACAGCGACATTGCTTCCAAGGTGTAACGACCCGGCGCGACTTTGATTGATTGGCGGCCCGCTGTGCCTGCGGGTTGCAACAGGAGCTGGAACCATCGCTACTTTCATGGACCGCCGCGTGCCGAACGCGGAGCGCAAACACCGTCTGAACCGGGAAATCATGGCACCGCAGGTGCGGTTGAACGGCGTCGAAAACGAGCCACTGGGCATCGTCAGCACGATGGATGCGTTGCGCATGGCAGGGGAACTGGATGTTGACCTGGTCGAGATTGCGGCCGCTGCAGATCCCCCCGTATGCCGGTTGATGGATTACGGCAAGTTCAAGTACCAGGAACAGAAAAAGGCCGCCGAAGCCAAATCCAAGCAGAAAGTCATCGAGATCAAGGAAGTCAAGTTCCGTCCGGGTACGGACGACGGCGACTACGCGATCAAGATGCGCAACCTGCGCCGATTCATTGCCGAAGACGGCGACAAGGGCAAGGTCACGCTGCGGTACCGCGGTCGTGAAATCACCCACCAGGACATCGGCATGCGCATGCTGGAACGCATCCGTGATGAGTTGTCCGATGTGGCGATGGTGGAGCACATGCCCAAGCTGGAAGGCCGGCAGATGATCATGGTGCTGGCGCCAAAACGGAAGTAAGTCCGACGCGTTTCGAACGCATCGGTCTTGAAGTCTTTTGAAGATCCTGCTGTCGCGGTTTGGTCACCGCGGCGGCAAGAAGAAGCGGCTGCAGGCCAACAAGTACAGGGGCAACCCCTGTCGCCTGCAGCAGCATACATAGCAAGGAGCATTCACATGCCCAAGATGAAGACCAAGAGCGGCGCGAAAAAGCGTTTCCGTGTCCGCCCGGGTGGCACCGTCAAGCGCGGTCAAGCCTTCAAGCGCCACATCCTGACCAAGAAGAGCACAGCCCGCAAACGCGCGCTGCGCGGCGCGGTCAACGTGCACGAGACCAACATGGGCCATATGGCTCAGATGTTGCCTTTTGCCGGCCTGTAACCACCACACGGAACAAGGAGCACACACATGCCTCGCGTCAAACGTGGTGTAACGGCACACGCCCGCCACAAGAAGATCCTGAAGCTCGCCAAGGGCTACCGCGGCCGCCGCAAGAACGTCTTCCGCATCGCCAAACAGGCGGTGATGAAGGCCGGCCAGTACGCCTACCGTGACCGTCGCACCCGCAAGCGGGTGTTCCGGCAGCTGTGGATTGCCCGTATCAACGCCGCCAGCCGCGGGCTGGGCGTGACCTACAGCCGGTTCATGGCCGGTCTGAAAAAAGCCCAGATCGACATCGACCGAAAGGTGTTGTCGGATATGGCCATTCACGACCCGGCGGCTTTTGCGGCCATCGTCGACAAGGTGAAGGCTCAGCTGGCTTGACTCATCAACGCAGGGGGCTTGGATGTCCCTGCAATGAGGCTCAAGCACTCAAAGGCCGTCACCTGTGGACGGCCTTTTTTCTTTTGTGGCGCGAACATGAACGATCTGGACAACCTGGTGCACGCCGCGCAAGCGGACTTCGACGCCGCCCGGCAGGGCGCTGAACTGGAAAATGCCAAAGCCCGTTTTCTGGGCAAGAGCGGCCGCGTCACCGAGCTGCTGAAGGCGCTGGCCAAACTGACGCCGGAAGAGAAAAAAACGCGCGGCGCGGACATCAACCAGGCCAAGTCGCGTATCGAAGGTTTGCTGAATTCGGCCCGTGAACGGCTGGCCCATGCCGAACTGGAAACGCAGTTGCGCGCCGAGGCGCTGGACGTCAGCTTGCCCGGCCGGCAGCGCGGCACGGGTGGCCTGCACCCGGTCAGTCGAACCATCGAGCGCATCGAGGCCATCTTCGGCAGCATGGGTTTTGACGTGGCCGACGGCCCCGAAATCGAGACCGACTGGATGAGCTTCACGGCGCTGAACAACCCGGAGAACCATCCCGCACGGTCGATGCAGGACACCTTCTACGTCGACATGAAAGATGCGCAGGGCCGGTGGTTGAATCTGCGCCCGCACACCAGCCCGATGCAGGTGCGCTACGCGCGCTCGCATGCCCGGCGCCATGCTGCCGCCGTGGCCGCGGGCCAGCCCATGCCCGAGATACGCGTCATCGCACCCGGCCGCACCTACCGGGTCGACAGCGACGCCACGCACTCGCCCATGTTCCACCAGTGCGAAGGCCTGTGGATCGGCGAGAACGTCAGCTTCAAGGACCTGAAGGCGGTGTTCGCCGACTTCTTCCGCCACTTCTTC
>JAHECB010000416.1 GCA_024641925.1 Betaproteobacteria bacterium | reverse complement strand
CAAAGCCTTTATGTGAAGCTGCGGCGTTTTGGCATGGGGGGCCTGGAGTCCGCCAACGACGATTGAAGGCCCTGGCAGCTCGGCCAGCTCAAATGAAGCTCGGCCGGCTCACTGGACAGTCAGCGCGCTCCATTGACTGTAAATCCAGATTGACGAATCAAACTGTCAAGCCCACAATACGGGCATGCTGTCCGTCACGCTCCCCAAGGTTTCTGCGGTTGCCGAACTGCTGAAGCCCATCACCTGGTTTCCGCCGATGTGGGCCTTTGCCTGCGGTGCCGTGGCATCGGGCGCGTCCACCGATGGCCGGCTGTGGCTGGTGGTGGCGGGTGTGGTGCTGGCGGGCCCGCTGGTGTGCGCCACCAGCCAGGCCGTGAACGACTGGTTCGACCGCGAGGTCGACGCCATCAACGAACCCCAGCGGCCCATTCCTTCGGGCCGCATGCCGGGTCGTTCGGGCCTGTATGTCGCCATCCTGTGGACACTGCTGTCGCTGGCGGCTGCCTGGGCCATCGGCCCGTGGGTGCTGGCCGCCGCCGGACTGGGGCTGGCCCTGGCCTGGGCCTACAGCGCCCCGCCCTTGCGCCTGAAACAAAACGGCTGGTGGGGCAATGCGGCCTGCGGGCTGTGTTACGAAGGCCTGGCCTGGATCACCGGCGCTGCCGTCATGGCCGGCGGCGCACCCAGCCTGGCGTCGCTGCTGCTGGCTGCGCTGTACAGCGTCGGCGCCCACGGCATCATGACCTTGAACGACTTCAAATCCATCCAAGGCGACCAGCAGATGGGCATCGGATCGCTGCCGGTGCGCCTGGGCCCACAAGGCGCAGCCCGCGTGGCCTGTGCCGTGATGGCGCTGCCGCAGGTGGCAGTGATTGTTTTGCTGCTGGACTGGGGCCAGGGCCAACACGCTGCGGGCATCGCCCTGCTGCTGCTGGCCCAGGGCCTGATGATGCGCCGCTTCCTGGCCGCACCCATTCAACGCGCACTGTGGTACAGCGGTTTTGGCGTGCCGCTGTTTGTGCTGGGCATGCTGGTTTCGGCCTTTGCCTTGCGGGCAAGCGGGGGGCTGTCGTGAAAAGCCTGTCGTGGATGTCCATTGCGCGGCTGGGCCTGGTGCAGGCCATGCTGGGCGCCGTGGTGGTGCTGACCACCTCCACGCTGAACCGCGTCATGGTGGTTGAACTGGCGTTGCCGGCGCTGGTGCCCGGCTTGCTGGTGGCGCTGCACTACGCAGTTCAGCTCAGCCGCCCCCAGATGGGTTTTGGTGCCGACTTGAGTGCCCGGCGCACACCGTGGATTTTGGGCGGGCTGGCGGTGCTGTCCACCGGTGGTTTTCTGGCGGCGGTGGCCACGGCCTGGATGGGCAGCCACCCCAAGGCCGGCCTGGCCTTGGCGGTGTTGGCCTTTGTCCTGGTGGGCCTGGGGGTCAGTGCGGCGGGCACCTCGCTGTTGACCCTGCTGGCCAAACGCGTGGACGAAACCCGCCGCGCCAGTGCAGCCGCCACGGTGTGGGTGATGATGATTGTGGGCTTTGCCGTCACCGCGGGTATCGCCGGCCGTTTCCTGGACCCGTATTCACCGGCACGCCTGATGATGGTGTCGGGCACGGTGTCGCTGCTGGCCCTGCTGGTCAGCGGCTGGGCGCTGTGGGGCCTGGAAGGCCGGACCGCTGCGCCCGCAGGCCCGGCAGCGCGGCCTGCCATGACCGCGGCGCGCTTCCGCCAGGCCCTGGCCGAGGTGTGGGCAGAACCCGATGCGCGGCGCTTCACCATTTTTGTGTTTGTCTCGATGCTGGCTTACAGCGCACAAGACCTGATTCTGGAACCCTTTGCCGGTGTCATCTTCGGTTTCACGCCGGGCCAGTCCACCCAGCTGTCGGGCGTGCAGCACGGTGGCACGCTGGCCGGCATGCTGCTGGCGGCCCTGGCGGGGCGCCGGGTGCTGGGCGTTGGTTTCGGTTCGCTGCGGGTCTGGACCGTGTGGGGCTGTGTGGCCTCGTGCCTGGCCCTGTCCGGCCTGGCCTACGCCGGTTTTGGCGGGCCGGCGGTGGCAGCGCACTGGCCGCTGCGCGCCAATGTGTTTGTCATGGGTGTGGCCAACGGCGCGTTTTCCATCGCCGCCATCGGCTCGATGATGGCCTTGGCTGGCCGCGGCCGTGAAGCCCGCGAAGGCACGCGCATGGGCCTATGGGGTGCCGCCCAGGCCATCGGCTTTGCCGGCGGCGGCGTGCTGGGCACGGCAGCCAGCGACCTGGCGCGCGCCGTGCTGGGTTCACCCGGCCCGGCCTATGCCACCGTGTTTGCAGCCGAAGCGCTGCTGTTCATCTTGTCGGCCCTGCTGGCGCGGCACATCTCGGTGGCGTCTGCGGCATTGCCGCCAGCAGCGCCCGCCGCCCGCAGGGGCACTTCAGTTGTGGAAAGGCTGTCATGACCCATCAAAGCTTTGACGTCATCGTCATCGGCGGCGGCCCCGCCGGCGCCACCGCTGCCCACGATCTGGCCCGGCAAGGCCACAGTGTGCTGCTGCTGGACCGGGCGGGCCGTATCAAGCCCTGCGGCGGCGCCATCCCGCCGCGCCTGATCAAGGACTTTGAAATCCCACCGGAACTGCTGGTGGCGCGGGCCACCAGCGCGCGCATGGTTTCGCCCAGCGACAAACACGTGGACATCCCCATCGAAGGGGGATTTGTCGGCATGGTCGACCGCGAACACTTTGACGAATGGCTGCGCACCCGTGCCGAACAGGCGGGCGCCTTGCGCAACACCGGCTGTTTTGACCGCATCGAACGTGACGCCGACGGCACGGCCGTGGTGCACTGGACACGCGAAGGCGCCGCCCGTGATGGCCCGACCGGCACCCCGCTGCCACAACACGCGCAGTCCCGTGCACGCTGCATCATCGGTGCCGACGGCGCCCGCAGCCAGGTGGCGCGCCAATCGCTGCAGGG
>JAHECB010000415.1 GCA_024641925.1 Betaproteobacteria bacterium | reverse complement strand
CCCTTGTCAAACCCACAGAAAGATCGTGCTCATGAAGTTGAAGACTCCGCTCGCCCGGACCACGCTGGCGGTTGCGCTGGCCACCCTGGCTGCCCTGCCGCTGGCCGCCATGGCGCAAAACGTGGCCGTCGTGAACGGCAAGGCGGTACCCAAGGAACGGGTTGACCAGTTGGTACAGCAAGCCACCCGCTCAGGCCAGCAGGTCACGCCCGACCTGCAAAACCAGGCCCGCGACCAGGTGGTGCTGCGCGAGATCTACACCCAGGAAGCCATGCGGCGCGGCCTTTCTGCCCGCCCGGACTTCCGCGTGCAGATGGAACTGGCACGGCAGAGCATCCTGATCCGCGAATTGTTCGAGGACTACAAGGCCAAGAACCCGGTGGGTGATGCCGATGCCCAGGTGGAATACGACAAGTTCAGGGCGCAGGCCCAGGGCACCGAGTACCGGGCACGCCACATCCTGGTCGAAAAGGAAGACGAGGCCAAGGACCTGATCGCGCAGATCAAGGCCGGCGCCAAGTTTGAAGACCTGGCCAAAAAACACAGCAAGGATCCGGGTTCTGGCCAGAACGGCGGCGAACTAGACTTCGCCAAGCCCGACGCCTACGTGCCTGAATTTGGCGGCGCGCTGAGCCGGCTGAAGAAGGGCGAGATGACAGAAGCGCCGGTCAAGAGCCAGTTCGGTTACCACATCATCCGCCTCGAAGAAACACGCGAAGCCAATTTTCCGGCCTTTGAGGACGTCAAGGGCCAGATCAAGCAGCAGCTCGAGAAGGTGCAGCTGCAGCGCTACCAGGAAGAGTTGCGCGAAAAAGCCAAGACCGACTACAAATTTGGCGCGGCACAGTAAAGCCCGTCAAGCTCACCAGAAAAAGGGGCCTGCAATTGCAGGCCCTTTTTTTGCTTCAGTACGGGCAAACAGGCCCGGAGTTTCAGGGCATCAGCACGGTGCTGCCGGTGGTCTTGCGGGCTTCCAGGTCACGGTGCGCCTGCGCCACATCAGCCAGGGGGTAACGCTGGTCGATGCGGATTTTCACGGCACCGCTGCTGACCACGGCAAACAGGTCGTCGGCCATGATCTGGGTGTCTTCGCGGGTGGCGATGTGGGTGAACAAGGTCTGCCGCGTCACATACAACGAACCCTTCGGGCCCAGGCTGCCGATGGCAAACGGCGGCACCGGGCCGCTGGCGTTGCCAAAGCTGGCCATCAGGCCCAGCGGGCGCAAGCATTCCAGGCTGCGCTCGAAGGTGTCCTTGCCGATGCTGTCATAAACCACCTTCACGCCCTTGCCGCCCGTGATGTCCTTGACGCGCGCCACGAAATCGTCCTTGGTGTAATCAATGGCATGGGCCGCGCCGTGTTCCAGCGCCAGTTGGCACTTGGCGGCGCCGCCGGCGGTGCCGATGAGTTGCAGACCCAGCGCCTTGGCCCATTGGCAGGCGATCAGGCCCACACCGCCGGCAGCCGCGTGGAACAGCACATGGTCGCCAGGCTGCAAGCCTTGCACCGGCAAGGTGCGTCGCAGCAGGTATTGCGCCGTCAAGCCCTTGAGCATCATGGCAGCACCGGTTTCGAACTCGATGTTGTCAGGCAGCTTGACGACGTTCTTGGCCGGCATCACCCGCAGCTGCGTGTAGCTGCCGGGCGGGTTGCTGGCATAGGCTGCGCGGTCGCCGGCCTTCAGGTGCGTGACACCCTCGCCCACGGCCTCGACGATACCTGCGCCTTCCATGCCCAGCGTCAGCGGCAGCGGGTTGCCGTACAGGCCGGTGCGCTGGTAGACGTCGATGAAGTTGAGGCCGCAGGCGTGGTGGCGAATGCGGATCTGGCCGGCGCCGGGTTCGCCCACCGGCAGCTCCACGAGTTTCATGTTCTCGGGGCCGCCATAGGCGGTGATCTGGATGGCTTGGGTGGTGGGCACGGTGGTCTCCTGGAAATGTTGAAGGTTGGGGTGTGGCAGGGCAATAGGTTAAGCCATCGCGCCGATCAGAGCGCCACACAGGCTGTTGCCAGCCACGGCGCCTTGCCCAAACGGCACGTGGCAACATGTGGACTCCGATGAAGCGCCTTTTGCAAGCCCCCAACCTCGCGCTGGCCACCCTGTGGGCCGACATGCTCTGTGGCGCCGGCTTTGCCGCCAGTGTTCAGCGCGCCTGGGCTGGCAGCATTGCAGGCGAGATTCCGCCAGACCAGGCCTTGCCCGAGGTCTGGCTGCAGGATGGCAACCGATGCGACGAAGCGCGCGAACTGCTGAACAGCTGGCAGAGCGCACCGCACCGGCGATGGGTCTGCAGTCAATGCCAGGAGTTGGTGGAAGGCCCGTTTGAGCAGTGCTGGAATTGCAACGCGCCCATGCCCCTGCATGCGATCTAAGGCGACCTCGACAACTGGCCGTTGTTAGGGCCTCAATTTGTTCGGGCATTCGCAGGCCGGGGCGCCATCATCAACACCACCATGAGTTCCCCCTGCGTCATCGATATCGAAGCGTCCGGCTTTGGCCGCAACAGCTACCCTATCGAAGTGGGTTATGTGCTGCCCGACGGCAGGGCGTTCTGCATGCTGATTCGGCCACTGGACAGCTGGACCCATTGGGACGCCAATGCGGAACGTCTGCACGGCATCAGCCGTGAAACCCTGCTGGCGTACGGCATACCGGTGAGCCTGGTCGCGCGGCGACTGAATGCCGATCTGGCCGGGCAGACGGTGTACTGCGATGGCTGGGCGCACGACTACAGTTGGATGAGCCTGCTGTTCGACGCCGCTGACACCGCCGCGAGGTTTAGGCTGGAGTCCATCAACAAACGCCTGCGCGATACCGAGCTGGGCGCGCTGGATGGCGAACGCGCAGGCTTGCGCGGCGAGCTGGCACTGGACAGGCACCGCGCGGGCAGTGACGCTCGGGTGCTGCAGACCGCATTGGCGCGGGTGGCCAGCCGGCGGCGTTGAGCGCCTGCCAGACT
>JAHECB010000414.1 GCA_024641925.1 Betaproteobacteria bacterium | reverse complement strand
CCAGATCAAGCCAACCGAAGTTGCCCGTTCCGTAACCGAGCCCAGGGTCGTTCACGGCGATGAGTCGCTCACCGATGGTGTGGCCATAGTTGGTCGCAGCCGTACTGCCTGGCGCCACGCACACAGCAACGGGAAATATGCAGGCGCTCTGAGACGTATTGAGTGTGGCCGCAGCCGTCGCTGCCACCGTCATGTTATTCGCCACGCCAGGCACCAAGGCGCCCAGCAGTGGCAACAGGAAGAGCGGGTTGTTGCGGTCTTGATATGTACAACGGACAAACTTGGCTGTGGCAGGAGTGATGCCCGAGTAACTGGTGCTGGTCGCTTCGATCCAGGCTGCGCCGGAAAGCGCCGTGCTGAATTCAACAACGACGTCGCTGGTGACAAAATTGTCACGCTGGAAGTGCAGGCGGTTGACCGAGGTGGACGTACGCGGCGCGAGGCCGGTGCGGCTGGGGTCGCTGAGCGCATGCCCGTAGGCCCGCGCCTGGTCAAACAGCGCCGCGTTGTTGGCGCCTGTCAGCGGTGCGGCAGCAGCCAGCGCACAGGCGTCCATGGCGTTCTGGATCTCGGTCTTGAACACGTACATGCGCCCCACGTCCACCGACAATGCCGCAAAAGCTGCAAGCACCGGCAACAGAATGGCCGTCATGATGGCGATGGCCCCGCGCTGAGCCCGACGCGCCGTGTTCGATGCGCAATTCGCCTTCACGATCAGAGCCCCCTGAGCATGGCTGCGCCGCGCCTTACTGGCCGCCGACGTTGATGACCGAGAAGGTGGGCGGCGGCGACTTGAAGCTTTCGCGGTAGCGGGTCAGCGCGCTGATGGCGACCTGTGCGTCAACACGGTTTGGCGCGCCTTCACCACGGCCGGCTGCGGGATTGGCCACCTGTGCGGCCATGGCCTGGCGCACGCTCAACCCGAAGGTGGCGTCGGTGCGCGACTGCACCTCGGGCAGCACCGAACAGGCCGTGGCGCCCAGAACCACCAGTGAAAGAACAGCAATCCGGGTGTACACAGTTTTCATCACGGCAGCTTTCCTTACGCTTACTTGATCTGCAGGCCGTCAGCAGACGGCGGTGTGTTGGGCGCATCCTTGCGGCCGGACCCTTCGAGCTGGCCCTTCATGAACAGCTCTTCCCGGCTGGGCGGCACAAACCCGTCGGTGGGCAACCGGGTTGGGGCCACCGGCGCCTTGACCAGATGCGGGGTGATGACAAACAGCAGTTCGGTGCGGTCGGTCTGGAATTCAGTCGACCGGAACAAAACACCCAGGATGGGGATGTCGCCCAGGAACGGGAACTTGCTGATGGTTTCGGTGACGTTGTTCTTGATCAGGCCGGCAATGGCCATGCTCTGGCCGTCACGCATCTGCACCGTGGTCTGGGCCCGGCGCGTGGTGAAACTGGGCAACACCGTGGTGACACCATTGCTGGTCACAAACGGCGAGCCGGTACGGGACAGTTCCGACACTTCGGGCATGACCTGCAGACTGATGAGGTCGCCGTCCAGCACCACGGGTGTGAACTTCAAACCAACGCCAAATTCCTTTTCGGCCAACGTGATAGTGACGTTGCCGTTGTCGCCATTACGGGCAACCGGAATGAAGATCTTGCCGCCGGCCAGAAAGCTGGCCTCTTGCCCGCTGGTGGCCATGATGTTGGGCTCGGCCAGCACCTTGACCAGGCCGTTCTGGAGTTTGGCGTCGACACTGGCGCCCGTACCGTTGGCCCGGTTGATGGCGATCAGGCTGCCAAAAACGTCTTGCAGCTGTGCCGTGATCAGGCCCCAGGTGACCGACCCGGCCACGCGATTCAGGTTGAGGTTGATGCCGAACTGGTCCAGCAACGTGCGCGAGACCTCGGCCACCTTGACCTCCAGCATCACCTGCTGAGGCGCCGTGATGGCCAGCAAATTGATGACCTTGGACGTGGGCAGCACGGCGGCCTGCGCCGAAGCGCCGCCCTTGGCGCCGCTGCCCAGGCCGGCGCCGGCAGACACCGGCGTGCGCGAGCTGACGGTGGCAAAACCCTCGGCAATGGACACCGCCTGGTCGGCCTTGACAGCGCTGCTGACGATGCCGGACAGCACGATGGAGTCGGCCGCCGACTTGACCACGATGCCGGGCTCACCGGGCAGAATAGCCGCCAGCTGAGCCTGAAGGCCCGACAGGTCGATGGCCACGGACACATCCACCACCGTGACCGGGCCGCCCTTGCGCCACAGCATCAGGTTGGTGGAGCCAAAACTCTTGCCCAGAATGTAGAGCTCACGGTCGCTGGTGAGTGTGACGTCCAACACTGTGGGGTTGCCGATGGAAATGCGCTCTATCGGGCCGGGCAGGCGAATCAACGTGGACTTGCCCACGGTGACCGACACCGGCGGCGCGATTTCGGCGCCGCCCGTGCCAAAGGCCATGGGCTGCGCCAGTACCGGGCCGGCCAGCATCAGACCCGCCACCACCGCGCCCAGGTGCGCGGCCTTGCGCGCGGTGGCGTAACCGCCTTGCAGACTGAACAACAGCCGGCGGCTGAGCGCCAGAAAACCGCGCATGGGAGTGCCAGGCAAGCGTGTCACAGTTCCACCTCCGAGCGCTGAACGCCGCGAATGATTTCAATCTTGGGCGCCGGTTGGGGCGCGGACGGCGCGGCGGCGGGCGGCGTAGCGGCCCGCACCGCCACCACCGGCCGGCGCGCTGCCGGCCTGGCGGATGCTTTGGCGGGGGCGGCAGCAGGTGCCTTGGCGGGCGCAACTGATTCGGCCGCAAACAGGTCGGACTTGCCCGACCCGGCGGTGTTGCCCGACTCCTTGTCAAGCTGGTTGCGCAGCACCAGCGACAAACTGCCCACGCTGCGCGCCAGGTCAAGTTGTTCAGCCTGTTCGGGCGTCACTTCCAGGGTGACGGCACTGACCACCTTGGGCTTGGTGTCGTCGCGGCCAGCCTCTTGGGCCACCGCCAGCACCAGAATGCGTT
>JAHECB010000006.1:40935-42820 GCA_024641925.1 Betaproteobacteria bacterium | reverse complement strand
CCTGCGCATCGCGGTCCAGCCCCGTCAGTTGATGGCCCTGGCTGGCCAGCCAGCGCACATGGCGCCCGCTGCCGCAGGCAACATCCAGCACCCGACCAGATGCTTTGATCAGGTGGGCATGGCGCGTTACCCAGGGCGACACGGCGCTGTCAATGGTCGGATGGGGATGCGGGTTCATTGTGGGTGTCCATGTCGTGCGCCGGCCAATCGGCGCCTGGAACGAGAGCAGTTCAGAAACAGGCCCAGACGGTATTGGCCATCTCGCGCGCCAGGTGGGGGTTCAGGTAAGCGGCAAAAGCCAGTCCCAGCACCGCCAGAACCAGGGCCCAGCCCCACACACGCAAGCGCGCCTGGGACTCGGCACGGGTTGCGGATGGCGGCGAGGCGCGGTCGGTCATGGTGCGCCTCAAGCTGCCACAGGCGCGGCAGGCCGCACGATGGCCGTCTCGCGCACGGGCAGGTTCACCAGGCCGGCAAACACACCCAGCGCCACGGCCAGCCACCAGACCACTTGGTAGCTGCCCGTGGTGTCGTACAGGCGACCACCCAGCCACACACCCATGAAGCTGCCGACCTGGTGGCTGAGGAACACAAACCCGCTGAGCATGCCCATGTAGCGCGCGCCGAAGATGCCGGCCACGATGGCATTAGTGGGCGGCACCGTGCTCAACCACAACACGCCCATCACCGCTGAAAACACATAAACACTGGCCGGCGACAGCGGCAACAAGATGAAGGTGGCAATGACCGCGGCACGCAGGAAATAGATACTCGAGAGGATGCGGTGCTTGGGCACCCGCTGGCCCAGCACGCCGGCGCCATAGGTGCCCACGACGTTGAACAGTCCGATCAGCGCCAGCGCCGTGGTGGCCACGCCGGGCTGCAAGCCGTTGTCCTTCAGATAGCTGGGCATGTGCACGCCGATGAACACCACCTGGAAACCGCACACGAAGTAACCCGCCGTCAGCAACAGGAAGCTGCGGTTGCGAAACGCCTCTTTCAGCGCCGAGCCCACACTTTGCTGCACACCGATGTGCGCTGCCCGCGGCGGCTCACGCAGGCCCAGGCCCAGCGGCGCGATGGCCAGTGCAGCGCAGGCCAGGATGAACAAGGCGTTCTGCCAACCAAAACCGGCAATCAACCAGAACTCCACCGGCACCATCAGGAACTGGCCCAGCGAGCCCGCAGCGGCCGTCATGCCCATGGCCCAGGAGCGTTTGTCCGGCGCCACGTTGCGCGCAATCACGCCGTACACCACGGCATAGGTGGTACCGGCCTGAGCCATGCCCACCAGGATGCCCGCACCACCCAGAAAGCTGGCCCCGCTGCTGGCCGCAGCCATGGTGGCCAGGCCGGCGGCATACAACACGGCGCCCACCAACAGCACCCGCGTGGCGCCCAGGCGGTCGGCCAGACCTCCCGCCAAGGGGCCCATCAGGCCCCAGGCCAGGTTCTGCACCGCCATGGCAAATGCAAACGTCTCGCGGGTCCAGCCGCGTTCCATGGTGATGGGCTGCAGCCACAGCCCAAAGCCATGGCGTATGCCCATGCTCAGGCTGACGATGGCGGCGCCGAAGACCAGCACCTGCGTCAAGGTCAGCGTGCGGGGTGTTGTGGGGCTGGTCGCGGGCATCGCCTGGACTGTATCGAATGACGCCGCAGCCTGCCCAAACCCACGCAGCCGATTCAAGCGTCCGGCGACGCCGAACTTTCAACGGCCAAAGGCCCCCACTTGGCGCAGTCCCACGCAGGGCCGTGACACAAACCACCGCCTTGCACTGATCAGCAGCGTCTACAGTGGTGGTGCATTCAAGGAGCAGCGCATGAAGGTTCTGGTACTCGGTGGTGGTGTGATCGGCGTGTCCTGCGCCTACTATCTGGCCAA
>JAHECB010000006.1:0-40925 GCA_024641925.1 Betaproteobacteria bacterium | reverse complement strand
TCCCCAGGTTACAGCAGCCCCTGGGCCGGGCCGGGTGTGCCGTTGAAGGCCATCAAGTGGATGCTGATGCACAACAGTCCGCTGGTGATCTGGCCGCTGCTGGACCCCGCCATGTGGCGCTGGGGCCTGCAGATGCTGGCCAACTGCAATGAAAAGGCCTACGCGCTGAACAAGAGCCGCATGGTGCCGCTGGCCGAATACAGCCGCGACTGCCTGAAAGCCTTGCGCGCGGAAACCGGCATTCAGTATGACGAACGGGCCCAGGGCACGCTGCAACTGTTTCGCACGCAGAAGCAGTTGGACGACATCGGTGGCGACGTGGCGGTGCTGAAACAGTACGGCGTGCCTTTTGAGGTACTGGACCGCGACGGCTTCTGCCAGGTCGAGCCCGCGCTGAGGCTGACCCAGCACAAGTTTGTCGGCGCCTTGCGTTTGCCCGGCGACGAAACCGGCGACTGTTTCAAGTTCAGCAACCGCCTGGTTGAAATGGGCAAAGCCTTGGGCGTGCACTTTCGTTGGAACACGCGCATCGAGGCGCTGCAGGTGGGCGGTGTCACCATCACCGGCGTGCACACCGACGCCGGCCTGCTCCAGGCCGACCGCGTGGTGCTGGCGCTGGGCAGCCACAGCCCGAAACTGCTCGAGCCTGTGGGGCTGCGCATACCGGTTTACCCGGTCAAGGGCTACAGCATCACCGTGCCCATCACCGACGCCAGTGGTGCCCCGGAAAGCACGATCATGGACGAAACACACAAGGTGGCCGTCACCCGGCTGGGTGACCGCATTCGTGTGGGCGGCACGGCGGAACTGGCGGGCTACAGCCTGAACCTGCGTGAACCCCGCCGCGCCACACTGAACCATGTGGTGAACGACCTGTTCCCCAACGGTGGCGACGTCAGCAAGGCCAGCTTCTGGTGCGGCCTGCGGCCCATGACGCCGGACGGCACCCCCATCGTGGGTGAAACCGCCATCGAACACCTGCTGCTGGCCACCGGCCACGGCACCTTGGGCTGGACCATGGCCGCCGGCACCGGCCGCGTGATCGCCGATCTGGTCAGTGGCAAGCAGCCCGACATCGACATCAGTGGCTTGGGCATGGCTCGATATGCCCGCAGCGCGTAGCTGAACCCCGGGTGCAACGGCGCGTATGCCCCCCGCTTGCCGTGCACACCGCGGCCCTGGGCCCGGGCCTGGCACGGGGTTTGGCCTGTGCGCTGTTGTGGCTGTCCCCGGCGATTGCACAAGCGCAGGCAGCCAGCGCGCCGGCCCCGGCCTTCAAGCCCATTCCAGGCTTGATCCTGCAGCCCAGCACACCCGAACCCGCCTGGACACGCGTGCCCAGCGCCAGGGGCCGGCTGCAGGCCACCGACATCGGCCTGGTCATCAACACCGCCGACCCCTATTCGGTGGCCGTGGGCCGGGAATACATCCGACGACGTCGCCTGAAACCCGGCCAGGTGCTGCGTGTGGTGCTCCCCGTCACATCGGCCCTGACGCCAGCGGCGTTTGAGCTGTTGCGCGACCAGATCAACGACCATTTCGGGCCCTCGACCCAAGCGCTGGCGCTGGCCTGGAAGGCACCCTATGCGGTGTCCTGCAACAGCATCACCGGCGCACTGGCGCTGGGCCTTGACCTTGAACTCTGCAAGCATGGCTGCAGCGCGTCACGTCCATCGCCCTACTTCAACACGGCCACCGGGCGTCCCTACACCGACTTGGGCCTGCGGCCCGCGATGTTGCTGGCTGCGCCCGACATCGGCCAGGCGAAAGCCTTGATCGCCCGCGGCGTGCGCGCCGACGGCACGCTGGCAAGGCATCGGCACGCGCCGGTCAACGTGCTGCAGCTGCTCACCAGCGACACGGCGCGCCGCGTGCGCACCGTTCTGTATCCGCCGCCGGGCCCAGTGCCCGGCACGGCGGGCGGCGTGTGGGTGCAGGTTGAACCCGCTTCGGCGCTGGCCACCACCCCGCGTGTGCTGCTGGTGACCATCGGCGCTGTGCGGGTGGACTTCAGCCAGCGGCCTGACTGGGTGCCCGGCGGTCTGGGCGATCACCTGACCTCCGTGGGTGGCGCACTGAACGGTCAGCACAACCACAGCACCGCGCTGGACTGGATTGCTTCCGGCGCCACCGCCAGCCACGGCACGGTCAGCGAGCCCTGCAACCACTTGCAGAAATTTCCACACCCGCAGCTGCTGTTGCTGCACTACCTGCAAGGCGCCACGGCGCTGGAGGCCTACTGGAAGAGCGTGGCCTGGCCGCAGCAGTCGCTGTTCATCGGCGAGCCGCTGGCGGCGCCGTTTGCGGTTACCGGCCGACGTCGGTGATGGGCCAGGCCAGGATCAACTGGTGTCGCGACAGCCTGGCGCATGAACCGGCGCCGGTCGCGGCCACTGGCGCTGTTGCCAGTGGGCCTCGGCGAACCATTTTCGAAACAGCACTCAGCAGATGCGCGGCAGCGGCTCGCCGCTGAGCCAGTCGACCACCCGACGGCCGCCAAAGGCCGTGGTCATCTGCACAAAGCCGTTCGGATCGTCGACCACCTGACCGATCACCGCCGCCTGGCGGCCCTGGGCATGGGCCTGCATCGCCGCCAGCACCGCCGGCGCAGCCTCGGGTGCCACGATGGCCACCAGCTTGCCTTCGTTGGCCACGTACAGCGGGTCCAGCCCCAGCAGTTCGCAGGCGCCGGCCACCTGCGGCAGTACCGGTATGGCCACCTCCTGCAGGTGCATGCCCACCGCCGACTGCTGCGCGATCTCGTTCAGAGCCGTGGCCAGCCCGCCGCGTGTAGGATCGCGCAGCACATGCACCGCACCTTCGGGCGCTGCCGCCAGCATGGCGGCCACCAGGGTGTGCAGGGCGGCGCTGTCGGACAGGGTGGTGGTCTCGAACTGCAGCGACTGGCGCTGCGACATCACCGCCACCCCATGCTCGCCGATGCTGCCCGACAGCAGGATCAAGTCGCCCGGCCGGGCCCGCGCACCGCCGATCTCGCGTTCAGGCGGCAGCACCCCCAGGCCGGTGGTGCAGATGAACACACCATCACCTTTGCCGCGCTCCACCACCTTGGTGTCGCCGGTGACCACGGGTACGCCGCAGGCATGCGACGCGGCCGCCATGGACCGCACGATGCGCTGCAGCTGCGCCAGCGGCAGGCCTTCTTCGAGGATGAAACTCGCGCTCAGGTACAGCGGTATGGCGCCCAGCATGGCCACGTCGTTGACCGTGCCATGCACCGACAGACTGCCAATGTCGCCACCCGGAAAAAACAGTGGCGAGATGACGTGGCCGTCGGTGGCCATCACCAACCGCTGGCCTGCCGGCACTGGCAGCAGCGCGCCGTCGTTGCCTTGCTGCAGGTAGGGGTTGTCGAAGGCCGGCGCGAACAACTCATCGACCAGCTGCTTGCCCAGGCGGCCACCACCGCCATGGTTCATGTCGATGCAGCCGCGCTTGAAGTCCAGGGGACAAAGGTAAGCGCCCTTGGCGCGGACCGGCGGGCTCATGAAGCGGCCGGCACGCTGTCACGCCAGCGGCCATAGGTGTAGTGCGCTGCGCACGAGCCTTCGCTGGACACCATGCACGATCCCATCGGGTTGTCGGGCGTGCACACGGTGGCGAAAAGCTTGCAGTCGGTGGGGCGCTTGACACCGCGCAGGATGGCGCCGCAGTCGCACTGCTTGTGGTCGGGCACCGCGCGGTAGTGCAGCGCAAAGCGGCGCTCGGCGTCGAACGCGGCAAAGGCCGGTCGGATCTGCAGGGCGCTGTCGCGCACCTCCCCCAGGCCGCGCCATTCAAAGCTGTCGCGCCGTTCGAAAACCTCGGCCGTGACCGCCTGCGCGGCGCGGTTGCCCTCGCGGTTGACGGCGCGGGTGAACTGGTTCTCGACCTCGGCCCGGCCTTCGTTGACCTGGCGCACCAGCATCAGGATGGACTGCATCAGGTCCAGCGGCTCGAAACCTGAGATCACCACCGGCTTGCGATAGGCGCTGGCAAAGGGTTCGTACGGTGCCGACCCGATGACGATGCTGACGTGCGCCGGGCCGACAAAACCGTCCAGCGGCAAGCTGCCATATCGCGCCACCTCGGGCGACCGCAGGATGTGGGTGATGGCGGCCGGCGTGAGCACGTGACAGCACAGCACGCTGAAGTTCTTCAGGCCTTCGCGCGCAGCCTGGCGGATCGTCAGGGCGCTGGGCGGTGTGGTGGTCTCGAAACCGATGGCCAGGAACACCACCTCGCGCCCCGGGTGGTCGCGCGCCAGTTGCAGCGCGTCAGCCGGCGAATAGACCATGCGCACATCGGCGCCACGGGCCTTGGCGCGTTGCAGCGACAGGCCGACAACCGCCGTGTTGCCCGACGGCCGCGCAGGCGTGGCGGCATCGGCATCGACACGCTCGCCCGCTGGGGTTCGATCGGTCACGGCAGAGGCCGGCACCCGCATCACATCGCCATAAGTGCACAGCATCACACCGCGCACCAGCGCCAGTTCGATGGCCATGTCGATGCGCCCGATCGGCAGCACGCACACGGGGCAGCCGGGGCCGTGGATCATGCGCACCTGGGTTGGCAGCAGGTCGACCACGCCGTAGCGCGCCAGCGCGTGCGTGTGGCCGCCACAGAATTCCATGAAGCTGTAATGGCGCGCCGGGTCCACCTCGGCCTGCAGGCTGGCCGCCAGGTTGTGGGCCAGCGCCGCGTCGCGAAATTCGGTGACGTACTTCATGCGCCGGACGCGCCCGACGCGCTGCTGCTGCGTGCCAGTTCGGCAAACAAAGCCAGCGTGGCCAGCGCTTCGGCTTCGTCGAGCACCGCCAGCGCGTGGCCCACATGCACGACCACGTAGTCGCCCACCTGCGCCTCGGTCACCAGCGCCACCGAGATCTGCTTGCGCACACCGCCCAGGTCGACCAGGGCCTGCTCGTTGTCCAGCAAGGCGATCACACGGGCAGGCAGGGCCAGGCACATGGTCAGTGCACGCCTGCAATTTCGGGCATGGCATGCGCCAGCCCTTGGGCCGATAAACGGCAGGCGGCCACCCAGGCCTGGCCCAGGGCCAGTCCCGCATCGCCGCAACCGGCAGCCTGCGGTTCAAACGCCTCGAGCCCTGCGCGCTGCAGCCCGGTGAGCAGCAAGCCACGCAACACGCGGTTGGCCATGCAGCCGCCGGCCAGCACCACCTGCCGCGTACGCTGTGCGGCCGCGGCCACCTCGACCCGCTGCACCAACCCGGCAGCCAGCGCCCCATGGAACCAGGCCGCACCACGCGCCACCGCGTCGCCACCTTGTGCGGGCATGGCCAGTAGCGCACCGACCAGCGGGTAAAGCGCCAGCGAGCCCGGGACGGCGATCCATCCGGGATGCGTGGTCAACCAATCGTTGGCCAGGGCTTCCAGCGCCGTCGCCGCCTCGACCTCGTGTGCTTGCCGCACGCACAGTCCCAATGCACCTGCCGCCGCGTCGAACCAGCGCCCGGCGCTGCTGCTGAGCGGGCAGTTCAGGCCCTGCTGCAGCATGCGGTGCAGCAGCTGCGCGGCCGGCGCACCCACCACGGGGGCAAAGCGGGCTTCGATCTCATCGCCGCGCTGCAGCGCAAACAGCACCGCAGCAGCCAATCGCCAGGGCTCGCGCGCGGCCTTGTCACCACCGGGCTGCGCCAATGGCGGCAGGTGATCCAGACGCTGCCAGTGTTGTGCGCCGGCCCCGTCGCCCACGCGCAGCACCTCGCCGCCCCAGGCCAGGCCGTCGGTGCCCAGGCCCATGCCGTCCAGCGCCAGGCCGATCACCGGGCCGGCCAGGCCATGTTCGGCCAGCACCACGGCGATGTGCGCGTGGTGGTGCTGCACGCTCAGGGCCGGCACGCCCAGCTGCTGCGCCCGCTGCAGGGCAAGCTGCGTGCTGAAGAAGTCGGGGTGCAGGTCATGGGCCCAGGCCTGCACCGGGCCGCCGGCGCGGGCCAGCAGCAAGTCCACCGACTGCAGCAGGGCCTGGCGGCTGCCGGGGTCGTCCAGGTCACCGTGGGCTGCCGACCAATGCACCCGCCGGCCTTCGATCAGGCAGGCGCGGTTTTTCAGGTGCGCCCCGCAGGCCAGCACCCGCGCAGGCGCAGCGCGCGGCAGGTGGGCGGTGTGGGCCAGCGGGTTCATGCGCGCGGCTTCAGCAACCAGTCCAGCCACGCCGACAGGCCCTGGCCCCGCGTGCTCGAGAGCTCCAGCACCTCGATCTCGGGGTTGACCCGGCGCGCCATGGCGACACAACGCGCGACGTCGAAGTCCACATGTGGCAACAGGTCGATCTTGTTGATGACCATCAGCTGTGCGGCGGCAAACATGTCCGGGTACTTCAGCGGCTTGTCGTCGCCTTCGGTCACCGACAACACGACCACCTTGGCCGCCTCTCCCAGGTCCCACAGCGCCGGGCAGACCAGGTTGCCGACGTTTTCGATGAACAGCAGCGCCTGGGCACCGGCGGGGTCGTGCGGATGCGCATGGTCGTGCGCAGGGCTGTGAGCCTGCGCGTGCAAGTCGAGCCGGGCAAACGCATCGGCCACCATCTGCGCGTCCAGATGGCAGCCCCGGCCGGTGTTGACCTGGATCGACGCCGCACCAGCGGCGCGGATGCGGTCGGCGTCCAGGCGAGTCTGCTGGTCACCTTCGATCACGGCCAGCGGCAGACCCGGTCTCTGCGTGCGCAGCGCGGCGATGGTGGCGCACAGCAGCGTGGTCTTGCCCGACCCGGGGCTGGACACAAGATTGAAGGCCGTGACGCCATGCGCCGCGAAGTGCGCCCGGTTGCGATCGGCCAATTGCTGGTTGGCACCCAGCACATCGGTCTCGATCTGGATGGCGCGCGTGGCGCTCAGGCCAGGCACGCTGGCGTGGCTGGGGCCAGCGCCGTAAAGCAGGTCGGCGCCTGAGCCCGTTGCTGCCATGGTGGTGGCCGTGGCGCCCTGCACTGGCGCCGTCCCGGTGTTGCTGCAGCCACAAATGACGCACATCAGCTGGTCCTTCAATCGTTGCGCACCAGCAGTTCGATCACGCGCAAGCGCAATCCACCGGTGGGCCTGACAGGGTAGCCGCTACAGCGCGGGCACGGGTCGATGCGGTTCTCGATCTCGACCTCGGCCGCGCAGCTGGCACACCAGGCGCGGCCCGGCGGCTCGTCGATCTGGATCTCGGCGCCGTCCAGGCAGGTGCCGGGCTGCAGGGCCTCGAGGGCAAAACGCAGCGCCGGCACCTCCACGCCCGCCAACGCCCCGGCCTCCAGGCGCAGCGTGGCCACTCGACGGAAATGCTCACGCGCTGCCGATGCCTGCACGATCTGCAGGATGTCGCTGGCCAGGATCAGCTCATGCATGGGATGGGGCCTGAACCGCAGCCTCGATCGGCGCGTCGACCGGGGTGCCAGCGAGCCACGCCAGCGCCCAGGGCACGGCCGCCGCCAGATGCGTCAGCGCAGCGGCGCTGGGCGGCTCGCCCAGCCCGAATCGCTCGCCGCGGATCGCCAGCAACGTGCAGTCGGGTGGCGGTTCACCCTGCAACTGACCATAGACCCGCAACAAAGCCTGCGGCGACATCGCATGGGTACTGAAACTGGCGTCCCGCGCAGCCTGCACCCGCGTCACCTCGAACGGCGCCGGGCCGTTCAGGCTGGCGTCGACAAACAGCACACGCTGGCGGCCAACCAGGTCCAGCGCATGCTCCACCTGCAACTGATAGTCGTCGAGCAACTCCACCACTTCCGCGCACAGGCCGGCGTCGCGCAACTGCTGCAGACACAGCGGCCCCAGCGCATCGTCGCCGCGGCTCAAGTTGCCCCAGCCGAAGACCAGCAGCGGCGGTGTTGTGTTCATGACGCGCTGTCCCAGCCCTGCACCAGCTCACCCTCGGCCGACCTGACGATGCGGTCGATCGGCTCGCCCTCGGGCCCCAGCAAGACCACGTCCAGCGGCATCTGCCCCAGGGCATGGGTGGCACAGGACAGGCACGGGTCGTAGGCGCGGATCGCCACCTCGATGTGGTTGAGCAGGCCCTCGGTCAACTCGCGGCCGTCCAGGTGCTCGCGCGCGACCACGCGCACGGCTTCGTTCATGGCCTGGTTGTTGTGGGTGGTCGAGACGATCAGGTTGCACATCGTGACCAGGTCGTCGTCGCCCACTTCGTAGTGATGGATCAGCGTGCCGCGCGGTGCCTCGATCACGCCCACGCCACTGCGCCGCCGCGGCCCGCTGGCCATCAGCTCGCCGCGCAGGATATCGGGGTCGTCCAGCAGTTCGGCCATCACCTCCATGCAGTGCAGCACCTCGATCATCCGGGCCCAGTGGTAGGCCAGCGGGGCGTGGATGGGGGCGCCCTTGCCCCAGGCCAGGAATTCCTGCCGCTGCGTCTCGGCCAGCGGGCTGGGGATGAAGTCGCAGTTCTGCAGCCGCGCCAGCGGTCCCACCCGGTACCAGCCGTTCTCGCGGCCCAGGCTCTTCAGGAAAGGGAACTTCATATAGGTCCAGGGCTTGACGTCTTCCTCGATCAGTTCGAGATAGCCCTGGTCGTTGGCGCCGTCGAACAGGATCGTGCCGTCGGGGTCACGGGCCCGGATCACACCGTCGTAGAGGTCGAGGGCGCCGTCGGCTCGCACCAGCGACAGCATGTTCGCGGGGCTGTAGCCGAAGCCGTCGTACAGCGCCGGGTTCTGCGCGTGCAGGCTTCTGGCGATGTCCACCGCATCCTGCGCCCAGTCGGTCATCTGCGTCACGTCGCGCTGCAGCAGGTCGCGGTCTTCAGGGCTCACATGCTTGTTCATGCCGCCCGGCACCGAGCCGGTGCCGTGGATGCGTTTGCCCGCGGTGGCGCGAATCACCTCCTGACCGAACTTGCGCAGCAGCACGCCCTTGCGGGCAATGTCGGGGTGGGCGGCAGCCACACCCATGATGTTGCGGCGGGTGAGCTCGGAGTCGAAGCCAAACAGCAGGTCGGGCGAGGCCAGGTGGAAGAAGTGCAACGCATTGGACTGCATCACCTGGCCATAGTGCATCAGCCGGCGGATCTTGTCGGCCGATGGCGTGACCGGCTGTGCGCCGACCACATGGTCCAGCGCCTTCGACGCCGCCAGATGGTGCGACACCGGGCAGATGCCGCACAGCCGCTGCACCATCACCGGCACCTCCCAGTAGGGCCGGCCCTCGATGAACTTCTCGAAGCCGCGGAATTCGACGATGTGCAGCCGCACCTGCTGTACGTGGTTGTCGGCGTCCAGCAGGATCGTGACCTTGCCGTGACCCTCGACACGCGACACCGGGTCGATGGCAACGCGCCGCAGGCCCTGGGCCACGGCGGCGTCGGAGGCGGTCTCAAGCGGTCGTGTCATGGCAGCTCACGGGGTCTCGGTTCAAGGGCGTGTTTCATCGTGCGTTTTTCATCGAGTACCTGTCATCGAGCCTCAGTGAACGTGCGTCAGTCATAGTGGATGAGGCCATGCCCCAGGTGCGGTGTGCGGCCCGCCATCAGGTCGTTGAGAAATTGCCAGAAAGCGTCGGCCGAAGGTGGGCAGCCCGGCAGAAAGTAGTCCACATGCACCACCTCGTGAATCGGGTGCACCTTGTTCAGCGGCAAGGGCAGTTCGGGGTCGTTGGGGAAGGCGCTGCCTGCGCTCAGGCCCTTTCGGCTGCGGTAGACCTCGGTCAGCACCACGGCCAGATCCAGGTGGTTGCGCTGCGCCGGCAGGCCGCCGTTGATCGCGCAGGCGCCGACGGCCACCAGCGTCTTGCAATGGGCGCGGAACTCGCGCAGCACCACGACGTTCTCGGCGTTGCACAGCCCGCCTTCGATCAGGCCGATGTCGCAGGGGCCGACGGTCTTGATGTCGGTCAGCGGCGAACGGTCGAACTCGATGTGCTCGATCAGTTCGAACAGGCGCTCGTCGATGTCGAGAAACGACATGTGGCAGCCAAAGCAGCCGGCCAGCGACACCGTGCCCACCTTCAGCTTGCGCGGCTCGTGCGCCGGGGGCGGCACGGGGCTTGTCACCGCTGCTCCTTGTCGACCTGCTCGGACACCGGGTGCGCATCGAAGCGCCGCGCGCCGATCGGCACCTGGAAGCCTCGCCGCTTGGGCAGGATCACGCCCACCGGACAGACCTGGGCGGCGCGGTCGGTGGCGGCCATGTTGGTGTCGGCCAGCCGCCCGCTGGGGCTGTTGACCAGCAGGTGGGTGGCCATGCCATGCCCCCCGATTGCGAACACGTCCTTGTGATCGACTTCGTGGCTGGCGCGCACACACAACTCGCACAGGATGCAGCGGTTGAAGTCCAGCAACAGCTCGGGGTGGCTGGCGTCCACCGGGCGGTCGGGATAGACCTCGTCGAAGTGCGGCCCTTCCATGCCCATTTCGTAGGCGGTGGCCTGAAGCAGGCAGTTGCCGCTTTTCTCACAACTGGGGCAGAAGTGATTGCCCTCGACAAACAGCATCTGCAGCAAGGTCTTGCGGTGTGCATTCAAGGGCTCGGTGTTGCTCTGGACATCGATGCCGGCCGCCGCCTTCACGGTACAGGCGGCGCCAGGGCGGCCATTGACCAGCACGCTGCAGACCCGGCACGATCCGTGCGGCGCGAAGTCCGGATGCCAGCACAGGTGCGGGATGTAGCGACCGGCCTGCACCGCCGCCTGAAGGACGGTCTGGCCCGGCTCGAACGGCAGCTCCTGGCTGTCCAGCGAGAACGTGTCTGCGGGGCCTTCGGGCTCGGTCACGACAGGTTCTCCAGGTGGGCGCCGGCGTCGTCGCGACCGGTCATGTGGCGCGCGATCGACAGTTCGGCATCAAGGTCGAAGCCCGGCTCGAAGTGCAGCGACTTCAGGTGCCGTTCGTAGGCCGGGCGGAACTTCACGATGGTGTCCCGCAGCGGGTTGCAGGCGGTGGCGCCCAGCCCGCAGTGCGTGGCCGTGTGCATCAGCTTGTCGAGTTCGACCAGCACGTCGATGTCGTGCCGAGAGCCTTGTCCCGCGGCCAGCTTGTCCAGACGCTTGACCACCAGCGCGGTACCGACGCGGCACGGGGTGCAGAAGCCACAGCTCTCGTGGGCGAAGAAGTGCGCAAAGCCGCGCGCGACCTCGAACATGTCGCGGCTGCGGTCGAACACCATGAAGGCGCCGGCCGTGGGCACATCCTCGAAGGCGATGCGGCGACCGAATTCGAATGCCGACAGGCACACGCCCGAGGGCCCGCCCACCTGCACCGCCTGCGTATCGCGGGCGCCGCAATCCTCCAGGATGCGGCCGATGCGGGTGCCGAACGGGTATTCGTACAGACCCGGGCGCGCGCAGTCGCCCGACACCGAGTGGATCTTGGTGCCGGTGGACTGCGGCGTGCCGATGGCGGCCCACCAGCCACCCCCTCGGCGCGCGATGGGGTTGACGGCGCAGAAGGTCTCGACGTTGTTGACGATGGTCGGCTGGCCCAGGTAACCGCTTTCGACCGGGAACGGCGGGCGGATGCGGGGCGTACCGCGCTTGCCTTCGAGCGATTCGATCAGCGACGATTCCTCGCCGCAGACGTACGCCCCGGCGCCCACGTGGATGCCGATGTCGAACTCGAAACCCGATTCGCCCAGGATCGCCCCGCCCAGCAAACCGGCGGCGCGCCGGCGATCCAGCACGGCGTGCAGTAACTCCAGCAAGAAGCGGTACTCGCCCCGCAGGTAGACCAGGCCGCGCCGGGCGCCGATGGCCAGTGCTGCGATCGTCATGCCCTCGAACACCGCATCGGCATGGCGCGCCAGCAGCACCCGGTCCTTGAAGGTGCCGGGTTCGCCCTCGTCGGCATTGCACACCACCACATGCTCGGCACCAGTCGCCTTGCGGCACAGCGCCCACTTCAGGCCGGTGCCAAAACCTGCCCCGCCGCGGCCGCGCAGCTTGGACAGCTTGATCTCTTCCAGCAAGGCCTCGGGGCCCAACGCCAACGCCGCCGCCAGGGCCTCGCCCGGTGCGCTGCTGTCGGCCAGCAGCACATCGGCGCGCCGGATGTTGTGTTGCACCTCGAACCAGGCCGCAGGCCATTGCGCAACCGGCGTGCGCGCACGGATCAGGTCGGCCATCTCCACGACACGATCGGCGTCCAGCCTTGTGATCACCTGGTGGTGGTTGATCAGCAGCGCCGGCCCCTGGTCGCACAGGCCGGTGCAGGACGTGCGGTCGACGCTGACCAGGCCGTCGCCGTCCACCTCGCCCGGCGCCACACCCAGGCGGCGGCACAGGTCGGCCATCAGGGCCTCGCTGCCCAGCAGCCGGTCGGTGACGTTGTCGCTGAACAGCACGCGGTATGCCCCCACGGGGCGGGTGTGGAAAAAGCGGTAGAAGCCCGCCACGCCTTCCACGCGGGCCAGTGTCAGGCCCAGTGCTGTCGCCAACCAGGCCAGCGCTTCGCGCGGTAGCCAGCCCCACAGCGCCTGCAGTTCGCGCAGCAGTTGCACCAATGCATGCGGATCCGCCTGGTGGCGGGCCAGGGCCGCGGCCATATCGGCGGAAAGCGTCTGCGGCAGGTGTTGGGGGGGTGGCGGTTGCAAGGGTCAGGAGCGTTTGGCGGAATCCAGCGCACACTGTGGCGGTCCGGCGCGGAAACGACCTGATCTAGATCAATATCCGGCCGCACAAGGGCCCGCGTGCCAGATGGAGTGAGGCCCAAACCGCACGGCGTAGGGTCTGTTCGTGCGCCATCGCCTCCTGGCTGTGCAGATGGTCATGCAGCTCGGCCCGGTGCAGCAGCACACCGGCCACCATCCATCCGGCGCCACAGACCAGCGGGCCGTTCAGGCCGCGATCACCCCCCGCCGCCGTCCACGCGGCGCCTACAACGGGCGCAAAAGCGAACATCAAGCCGGTACGCCCGGCACCAATCCAGCGTCAGCATCAACGCCGCGCTGGTGATGTTGAAGGAGCCATGCATCGCCCCGGTCTATCGGCTCGAGCATCTGCACCAGGACCCGATGCGTCGATCGCGACGGCCACGACTGCGGTTGCGTGCATCATGTGGCCTGCGTCTGGCGATGGCCGCAAGCGCAGGATCAAGGAGCCTCTCAATGATGATCAGAAAGTTGGCCCTGGGCCTGCTGGCCGTGATGCTGGTGGGTACTGCGGCCACCTGGTTCAGCCTGGACAAGGAGACCCGCGGCGTGCTGGCGGCACTGCCCACCAACCGTGATCTGCTGTTCTGGAGCCAGCGCCAGCGCGATGCTGCATTCCGCGCGCTCGACCGGCTGCCCGTACTGGCGAAGTCGCGCGTCATACCGGCCGGCGGCACGCCCATGCCGCTGCCGCCGGGGCCGCCGCTGAAGCTGTCGCTGGACCTGGACGCCTACATGGCCGGCCAGCGCAGCGCCGCCCTGCTGGTGCTGCACGGCGGCCGTCTGCGCCTGGAGCGTTATGGCCTGGACTTCGATGCCGACGGCCGCTGGACCAGCTTCTCGGTCGCCAAGTCGTTGACCTCCACCCTGGTCGGCGCGGCGATCCGCGACGGCCACATCCGCAGCATGGACGACAAGGTCAGCACCTACATTCCGCAGATGAAAGGCTCGGCCTACGACGAGGTCAGCATCCGCCAGTTGCTGACCATGACCTCGGGCGTGCGCTGGAACGAGGACTATGCCGATCCCCAGTCGGACGTGGCGCTCTTCAACAATCACCAGCCCGAAGAAGGGGTTGACGCACTGGTCAGTTATCTGCGCCGCCTGCCGCGCGAAGTACCACCGGGCACACGCTGGCACTACAGCACCGGCGAGACCAACCTGGTGGGCATCCTGATCAACCGGGCGACCGGCAAACCGCTGGCCGAGTACCTGTCCGAGAAGATCTGGCGGCCCGCCGGCATGGCGTCGCCGGCAACCTGGATCCTGAGCCGCACCGGACAGGAGATCAGCGGCTGCTGCATCCAGGCCGCCACGCGCGACTTCGCCCGCTTCGGTCAGTTCATCCTCAACGGCGCCATGACGGGCGATCAAAGCCTGGTGCCCGAGGGCTGGCTCAGCGAGGCCACCAGCCGGCAAACCGGTATCGACAAGCCCGGGCGCGGCTACGGCTACCAATGGTGGACCTACGACGACGGCAGCTTCGCCGCACGCGGCATCTTCGGCCAGGGCATCTTCATCGACCCCAAGCGCCAGCTCGTCATTGCCTCGAATGCCAACTGGGGCGGCGGCGCCACCGACCGCGTGGCCAGCGATGCACGCGAGGCGTTCTACCAGGCAGTGCAGGCGGCCATCGACAGCGAAGCGGCAGCGCGCTGAAAACGCGCCGTCGACCGCCTGCACCGAGCCGTCGGCGTACGGCAGCGGCGCGGCAGCGGCATCACTTGATCGGCGACAGCAGTTCAGGCGTCACCACCAGCGCCCGCACACCCTGCGAAGGGTCTTCCTTGAAGGCGTTGCCGGCAGCCCACTTGTGCAGCGACCCGATGTCGACTCTGGCGCACATCGGTCGCACGCTCCAGGTCACCTGCAATGGTGAGCACTTGGCCCGGGAGTAACTCTCGCCGGTGGTCGAGCCGGCGAACACCACCGGCGTTCCGGTTCCGGCGGGCAGCATCCTGGGCTGGTGCAGGCCGGCGGAGGCCTTGCCGCTGTAATCGAAATCTGCAAAGTTCAGCGCCTTCGGGTCATTGACGACCAGGAAGACCTGGGCCTCGACCCGCAGTTGCGGGTTGGCGCAGGCGGCGCTGTAACAGGCGCCCAGCCCCTTGCCCGGCGCCACGTCACAGCTGCTGTAGACCCAATGCACCTCGATCCTGTCGCCAGGCTTGACACCATGCATGGCGCCATGGCCATGGCTGGGGTCTTCCAGCTCGGCCTTGCTCAGGTCGACCGTCTCATTGCACTTCCAGCCGCCGTGCGCGCCGCCACCCGCCGAGACCGAAAAACCCGGGCCCTTGTGCTCGGCATGGGTGTGGGTGCGGATGTTGCACAGGTTCATGCTGGCCGCGGACGGCGCCAGCGTGATCAGCCGCGGGTTGGTCCCAACCGGGCGATGCAGGCTGTGGGCGAACCCGGCCGCTGCCTAGAATGCCCGCCATGCCCTCTGTCAAACAAAACACCCATTACGGCGAAGCCTCGATCCGCGTGCTCAAGGGCCTGGAGCCCGTCAAGCAGCGGCCGGGCATGTACACCCGCACCGACAACCCGCTGCACATCGTGCAAGAGGTCATCGACAACGCCGCCGACGAAGCGCTGGCCGGTTTTGGCACCCGCATCGCCGTGACGCTGCACATCGACGGCAGCGTCACGGTGGACGACGACGGCCGCGGCATCCCCTTTGGCCTGCACCCTGAAGAGCAGGTGCCGGTGGTGGAAATCGTGTTCACCCGCCTGCACGCCGGTGGCAAGTTCGACAAGGGCGCTGGCGGTGCCTACAGCTTCAGCGGCGGCCTGCACGGCGTGGGCGTGAGCGTGACCAACGCGCTGTCGCGCCGCCTGCAAGTGACCGTGTGGCGCGAAGGCCAGGCGGCGCAGCTGGCCTTTGCGGGCGGCGACGTGTGTGAACGCCTGGCCGTGCGCAAAGCCACGGGCAGCGAACGCCGACACGGCAGCAGCGTCCGCGTCTGGCCCGACGCCAAGTACTTTGAAAGCGCCGAGCTGCCGCGTGCCGAACTGATGCACCTGCTGCGCAGCAAAGCGGTGCTGATGCCCGGTGTGACGGTGACGCTGACGGCTGAAAAAACCGGCGACACGCAGACCTGGCAATACGAAAAAGGCCTGCGCGACTACCTGATGCAAAGCCTGGCCAGCGACCCGCTGATCCCGCTGTTTGAAGGAGAGCAGTTTGCCAGCGCCCAGGAAACCGAAAACTTTGCCGAAGGTGAAGGCGCGACCTGGTGCGTGGCCTTCACCGACGACGGCAACCTGCTGCGCGAAAGTTACGTCAACCTGATTCCCACGGTGGCCGGCGGCACGCACGAATCAGGTTTGAAAGACGGCTTGTTCACCGCCGTGAAAGGCTTCATCGACCTGCACAGCCTGCTGCCCAAGGGCGTGAAGCTGATGCCCGAAGACGTGTTTTCTCGCGCCAGCTTTGTGCTGTCGGCCAAGGTGCTGGACCCGCAGTTCCAGGGCCAGATCAAGGAACGCCTGAACAGCCGCGACGCGCTGCGCCTGGTCAGCAGCTATGTGCGCCCGGCGCTGGAGCTGTGGCTGAACCAGCACGTGGAATGGGGCAAGAAGCTGGCCGAGCTGGTGATCCGCCAGGCACAGACGCGCCAGCGCGCCAGCCAGAAAGTTGAAAAACGCAAGGGCAGCGGCGTGGCCGTTTTGCCCGGCAAGCTGACCGACTGCGAAAGCCGCGACCTCAACTTCAACGAAGTGTTCCTGGTGGAAGGCGACAGTGCCGGCGGCAGCGCCAAGATGGGTCGCAACAAGGAAACCCAGGCCGTGTTGCCCTTGCGGGGCAAGGTGCTGAACACCTGGGAGGTGGAACGCGACCGCCTGTTTGCCAACAACGAGATCCACGACATCGCCGTGGCGCTGGGTGTGGACCCGCACGGCCCCAACGACAGCCCCGACCTGAGTGGCCTGCGTTACGGCAAAGTGTGCATCCTGAGCGACGCCGACGTGGACGGCTCCCACATCCAGGTGCTGCTGCTGACGCTGTTTTTCCGACATTTCCCCAAGCTGGTGGAAACCGGCCATGTCTACATTGCTCGGCCGCCGCTGTTTCGCATCGATGCACCTGCGCGTGGCAAACGCCCCCCTGCCAAGCTGTATGCACTGGACCAGGGCGAGCTGGAGGCCGCGCTGGACAAGCTGCGCAAGGAAGGCGCGCGCGAGTCGCAGTGGACCATCAGCCGCTTCAAGGGCCTGGGCGAGATGAACGCCGAGCAGCTGTGGGAAACCACGCTGAACCCCGAAACCCGCCGCCTGCTGCCGGTCAGCTGGGGTGTGCTGGGTTTTGCAGAAACGGCCGGCGCCTTCACCAAGCTGATGGGCAAGGGCGAAGCAGCATCGCGGCGCGAGCTGATGGAACTGCACGGCGACGAGGTGGAAGTGGATGTCTGACCCCGCCGCGCCGGCCAAGGCCGCCATGCCCTTGAGCCTGCGGCCCACCATGCTGTCCGATCTGGACTGGGTGGTGTCGGTGGAAACCGACCCTCACAACCTGCCCTTCATCACACCCTGGGAGCGCACGCAGCACGAAGGTGCGGTGCGCATTCCAGACTTCAGGCACTTCATCGTGGAAGGGGGCATGGCGGCGGCCGACGATGAACAGCGCATGGGTTTTGTCATCTTCCAGGGCTGCCGCAACCAGCACCGCAGCGTGGAGCTGAAACGGCTGGTGCTGGCTTCCGCCGCGCAAGGCCAGGGCCTGGGCCGGCGCTGCGTGCGCACGCTGAAGGCCATGGCTTTTGACGACCTGGGTGCTCACCGCTTCTGGCTGGACATCAAGCTGCTGAACGCCCGCGCCTTGCACCTGTATGCCACCGAAGGCTTTGTCGAAGAAGGCCGGCTGCGCGAGAGTGTGCGCATCCACGGTCTGGCCGACGGCTACGACTCGCTGGTGGTGATGAGCCTGCTGGACCGCGAATTCCAGGCGCGGCGGGCGCTGCGGCTGGAGGCTTGAAGCCTGCCTAACGGCGCACGCGTTGCAGCCTGAACGGCCGTTCGCCCTGCGCGCTGTTCATCCACAGCCTGCCGTTGATGTGCTGGCCGTCGGGCTCCAGGCTGCCACTGAAGTTGCCTGAATCAACAAGCTGGCCGTTGTCCGGCGCGGCATAAACCTTCAACGCCAGGTCCAGCCGCGGGGGCTCGCCGGGGTCGGTGATGAACTGGCCTTCAGCGCGGTACATCACCGCCTGCAGCGGCTGGCCGTGGGTCTGCTGCCAGAACTCGCGGTATGCCGCCCAGTCGCTGCGCTGCGCCACCGGTATGGGCTCACTGACCAGGCGGACCTGTCTGCCGTCCAGTTGCAGCAGCAGCGTCACGGGCTCACCCTGCCACAGGGTGCCTGTCCAGCGGCCGGCCACAGTGGCGGGTGTGGTGTGCGTCAACCACCAGCCACAAGCAGCCAGCACGGCGACCACCAGACCCGTCAGCAGCCAGCGCGTTTTCAGCGTGGTGCGCGGCGACGCTGCTGGCAGGTTTGGGGGCGATGACCGTGCCGGACTGGCGCTCGCCGCAGCCGGTTCATCCACCGCGCTGCCCCGCACACCAGGCACACCCAGCGCCAGCAGATCGTCCACCAGACGCTGGATGTCGTGCGCCCAGTCGTAGGCACGCAGCTTGCGCCAGGTGAGTTCGCCGATGCGGTCAAAGGGTGCAGGGAGCATGCGGGTGTCGGGATCGGCCGACCAGCCGTCGCACAGCACCGGGATCACGTGGGCACCGGCTTCAAACGCGGCCGCCAGTTCACGCCGCACCGGATCGTCGGCATGCTGGATGCGCGGCTGGCCCGCAGGGTCCAGCGCCTGGGTCATGCCCGGTGTCATCAGCAGCAGCAGCACCGGGCGGGCACTGATGGCACGGCCGAGTTCCTGGCGCCAAGCCGAGCCCCCCATCAGGTCGTCCTTGTCCAGGAACACCGCATCGTCGCCAAACACGCGCCCCAGGTCGCGCGCCAGCGCGGTGGCCTTGTCCATGCCGTCCGAGGTGCGGTAGCTGATGAAGACGCGGGCGGCAGCAGACATGCGGCTGACTATAAAAGCCCTGCGCAGCGCGCAAAAGCAGCCATCACGGCAGGACCCATTGCCCCGGTACGGCGCGCATGGCAACGACGACTTCAACGCCCGCGACCAAACCCGAGCAGCACCAGCGCAGTTTGCCAGCAGCCGCTAAAGTGCCTGCGAACCTGACCTCAAACCCGGGATGTGCCATGACACCAACGCTGAAGTCGACCTTGGCCCTGTTTGGTTTCTGGGCGGCCACGCTGGTCAGCGCAGCCACCTTGTCTCATGACCAGGCCCGCGCGGGCCTGGCCGCAACCGATGCCATGGACCGCTTTGTGGCTGTCGAACGCCTGGCCGAACTGGGCGACATGGCCGACGCCGACGCCGTGCTGCAACGCCTGGCCGACACCGACCCGCGTGTTCGGCTGTCTGCGGGCAATGCCATCTGGCAGATCTGGAGCCGATCGGGCGACACCGCCATCGACGAACTGCTGACGCAGGGCGTGATGCAGATGCAGGCCGGTGCCACGGCCGACGCGCTGACCACCTTCAACGAAGTGGTGCAACGCCGCCCGGCCTTTGCAGAAGGCTGGAACAAACGCGCCACGCTGCGCTACCTGATGGGCGATTGGGCGCAGTCGATGCAGGACTGCGAAGAAGTTTTCAAGCGCAACCCGCGTCACTTTGGCGCGCTGGCAGGCGCCGGGCAGATTCAACTGCGCCTGGGGCGCCCCGATCTGGCCTTGAATTACTTTCGGCTGGCCTTGGCAGTGAACCCCAACCTGGAAGGGCCGGCGCAGATGATTCCGCTGCTCGAAAAACACCTGCAGGACCTGGAGAAGAACAAGACCTGAACGACGCGGCATGGCGCTCACTCTGGCGAGATGCCAAGAACCACGGCCGCGGCCATCAACACCGTCAAGGCGGCATGGCCCACAGCGCGGCTGCGCGCACCGTCACGCCAGCCCCGCAGCGCCGCCAGCGTGCATTGCAGCGCGTAGTACAAGGCAAAGGCGCGCGAGGCGTGGCCGATGATCTCGAAGATGTCGGCCCACCAGGTCAAGCCCACGCCGAGCAAGGCCAGGCCGATGTAGACCCAGCGCGGCGGGATGCGCCCCTTGGACAACTCGTGCACCAGGCCGCCGCAGCCCCCGGTGTCGGCTACCGCCGCGCTGAACTGCGCCGCCAGCGCGGCCAGCACCAGCAGCGCCGGCAAGACACTGGCCACCACGGCCGTCATGCCGATGATGGCCGTTTCGCTGGCCGGCACCGTGCCGGCGTCGAACAGCATGGCCGCCAGGCCGATGTAGGCCACGTAGATGGCGCTGGCCAGCCACTGTGCCCAGCGCATGGTGCGGATGCGCGTGTGGGCGTCGTAGGCGCCCCGCAGGTAGCGCGAGGTCTCAAAACCCTGAACGGTGACGATCATGCCGAAGACCACACGCAGCCCGTCCTGTGCACCCAGCGGGTCCGCCGGCGGGCTGTTGGGCAAAGCATGGTCCGGCGCCAACCAGGCCGCCAGCATGCCCGCCAACAAGCCGGCAATGACCGCCAGCTTGATGCCCACGCTGATCGACTCCACCCGCTCCAGCCCCCGCAGACCGCGCCAGGCACCCAGCGCCGCAATGGCCACCAGCACAGCGGTGGTCAACAGCCGCGACAGCCAAGGCCCGGCCCAGGGCGTGCCGGCCAGCGCAAACGCACCCAGCAGGTTCAGGTAATAGGCTACCGACACCACATAGGCAAAACTCAGCGCCCACGACGCCAGGGTTTCAAGGCCCTTCAGCGCCGCCGAGTCGCCATCCGGAAGCTGGTCCAGCGTGCGGATGTTGCAGCGGATGGCGTGGCCCACGGCATAAGCCACCGCACACAGCGCCAACATCACCCACACCGCCCGGTGGCCAAAATGCCGCAGCAACAGGGGCGCCAGCACCAGGAAACCACTGCCGATGATGGAGGCCAGCGGCGTGATGGTGGCGCGCCAGCTGGCACTGCCACGCAGCCCGGGCTGCAGCATCAACACGCCGGCCAGCACGCCGCCGCACAGCACCAGTGCATTGCGGGCAAGGCCAGGGTCCATGGCGGCAGTCTGCCACGCCGAGGCGCTTGCGCTTCGGCGACCAGCCGCCATCGCGGCGCCCGCAAACCCCAGGCTTGTCGGGCCGGTCTGCGGTGTTCGTTAGCATGCCCAGACTCTTTTGTGCAACGCGCCGACGGACACGTTTGGCGCTTGACACGTTCAACAGCCCAACCCGGAACAGCAGCACGGCATGGACATCACGACCTTGTTTTTGCGGGGCGCCCAGGTTGGCGACCGCCTGGTGGCACGCCGCGAGACCATTGCGGTGGCCGAATCTTCGGCGGGCGGCCTGCTGTCAGCGGCCCTGCTGTCGCGAGCCGGCGCTTCGGCTTACTACTTGGGTGGTGCGGTGCTGTACACCCGGCGTTCACGCCGCTTGCTCACCACGCTGACCGCACAAGACACCGAGGGCATGCGGTCGTCCAGTCCGCCCTGGGCACGGCTGCTGGCGCAACACCAGCGCCAGCGCTTCCACGCCGACTGGGGTCTGGCCGAGACCGGTGCCACGGGCCCGAAAGGCAACATCTATGGCGACCCTGCTGGCCACGCCTGCCTGGCGGTGGACGGCCCGGTGCCGCTGCAGCGCAGCCTGCAAACCGGCCGTGACGACCGCGCGGCCAACATGCTGGCGTTTGCCCTGGCGGCGCTGGAACTGCTGGCACAGGCTATCGATGCCACGCCGGAGCCTGAACAAGGACCAGAATCCCTGCCCGCACCCGAAGTCAAAACCAGTCGAGACGGCCACTGACGCGCAAGCGCACAGGCCAGCCCGCGCCGCGCAAACGCGCTACCGGCGTGTCACCAGCCGTGTACGGATGGCCTGCAGCTTGGCCTTCAGCCGCTGCCGCTGGTCGACACTCATGCGCAGCAGGATCTTCTGGCCGGCTTGCAGGTCACGAAAGGCCGGGTCGGCGTAGGCATACAAGACCCAAGGGCGGGTCGGCTTCATGGGGCCCTTCACGGGTGTGAGTTGCACGGCCACGGGCCCGACGGGTTCTGGCGTGGCCAGCAGTTGGTCAACAACGTCCACCAGCCGGTCATTGAAGTGCTGCTTGGAATAACCGAGCTCCTCAAAGGCCCGCTGGAACTGCGGGTACAGCCGAACATACAGCGCCACCACCTTGGCGGCATCAAGACCATCCACCAGGGAGACAAAACTGTCGTAGCGGGCATGGTTGGCGGGGCCCAACGTGCCGCTGGTGGGTGCTTCGCCGTCCCCGGTCACGGTGAAGCGCCCCGGCGCCGGGTTCACCGGCCACAAACGTGGTGCAGCGTGCTGCCGGCCCAGGTTGTCGACGGTGGCTGCCACGCGCGCGGCAAAACCATCGGTCTG
This sequence comes from Betaproteobacteria bacterium, assembly GCA_024641925.1. Classification (GTDB taxonomy): domain Bacteria; phylum Pseudomonadota; class Gammaproteobacteria; order Burkholderiales; family Burkholderiaceae_C; genus Rubrivivax. The sequence goes on along the minus strand of JAHECB010000006.1, from coordinate 18,880 downwards.
CAGCAAGGCCAACACCACGCGGTTGCCCAGCAGGTCGTTCAGCGCTGACGTCATCACCGCATCGTCGCTCGCCGGCACAGTACCGGTCTGCACGCCCGACGCTGCAGCATCCGCCCCCTCGACGTTGCTGATCGGGAACCGGACGGCCGGTGTCATGTCGGCAGAAGCCGCAGGCGCGGGTGCCGGTGGCGGCGCCTCGACCACCACGGGCGCCGACGCGGGCGCGGGTGCTTTCGCCGATTGCCAGTAGCCATAACCCAGCCACAGCAATGCGGCCAGCACCAGGCCTCCGATGGCCATCTGTACGGTCTTGTTCATGGCGGTCTCCTTCTGACAGCTGCAAAGACAGCAGGCAACACGGGTCGTGCTGCCTGCTGCAGTCACTTCTAGCAGAAAAATGACGCCGCTCCTGAAAATGGAGGGCCCGCACGGGCAGGATCGCCCCGCGCGCTGGCGATGCCGCCGTCAAACCCGCCGCATTCAGACCTTGGGCTTGGCCTGATGATCAGCGCTTCGGCCACCGTGTTTTTTGGCGAGGCCCACCACCTCCAGCTTGGCGTCGATGATGCCGGCACGCACCGCACGCAGTTTCTGGGCAGCCGCCAGCGACAGATCACCCACACGACCCGGAGTGGACGGCCCGCGGTCGTTGACCCGCACCACCACACTGCGCTTGTTGGCCAGGTTGGTGACCTTCACGCGCGTGCCAAAAGGCAGGCTGGTGTGGGCCATGGTCATGGCACCCGGGTTGAAACGCTCGCCACTGGCCGTCTTGCGGCCGGCAAACTTCTTGCCGTAGTAGGCCAGCTTGCCTTCAGAAACGTCACCCACCGAAGCGGCGCTGTTCGCGGGAGCCATCGCTGCAGCGGGTGCAGCTGCAGGGGCCGGCGCTGCGATGTCGGCCGCTGGCGCAGCGGGGGCAGCCGGTGGCGCAGCCGCGGTTTGTGCATGGGCTGTGGCCAGCAAGGCCAGGCCGAATAGACTGGCGCAGGCCAGGGCAGGAAAACGACGCATGATGCAAATCCTCAGTTGATGATCTTTTGGGTTGAAAACCGGTACAACCCTGACCGCCCTTGGACGCTGCGTGAAAGGCTTGCTGCCGTGGACTGATTCTCGCCGTTTGCAGGCGGTCCTGTCGGGCGGCGGCCACACCTGAACAGGTGGTCGCGCGCCGCTGCCGAAAACCGCGCTGGGTGAGACGGCAGGCCGGCCCCACCGCAGGCGGCCGCGTGTGTTGCCGGCGAATGCGCACGGCCCAAACAGGCGCGGTTGCTCGACCGCAAACGGGCAACCCCTACTTCGCGCCCTGAGGCCGCTACTGCGACACGTGAATGGTGTTGCGCACCAAGGGGTAGATGTACTGCTGCCAGCGCCGGCCACTGAAAACGCCGTAGTGGCCGACGTTCGGCTGCACATAGTGCGTACGCATGTAGGGCCGCAGGCTGCTGGCCAGGTCTTGTGCAGCCAGCGTCTGGCCCAGCGCACAGATGTCGTCACGTTCACCTTCCACGGTCAGCAGTGCCGTGCGGCGGATGGCCGCCGGGTTCACCAGGCGGCCGGCTATCCGCAGTTCACCCTTGGGCAGCAGGTGCTCCTGGAACACCTGCTGCACCGTTTCCAGGTAGAACTCGGCCGCCAGGTCGGCCACAGCCATGTACTCGCCGTAGAACGTGCGCGTGACTTCAGCGGCATCCATCTCGTCAGCCACCACGTGGTGGTAGTAACTCTTGAAGGCGTCCACATGGCGCTGGCGGTTCATGCTGATGAAGGCCGACAGTTGCACAAACCCTGGGTACACGCGGCGCCCGCGGCCGGCGTGGGCCCAGGGCACGCGGCTGATCAGGTTCTGCTCGAACCACGCGATGGGTTTGGACATGGCCAGTTCGTTCACCGACGTCGGGCTGATGCGGGTGTCGATGGGGCCGGCCATCAGCGTCAGGCTGGCCGGTGTGGCCGGGTGCTGGTCTTCGGACATCAGGGCCACCGCCGCCAGCGCGGACACACAGGGCTGGCATACCGCAATCACGTTGGCGCCCGGGCCCAGCACCGCCAGAAAGTCGATGATGTGCTGTGTGTACTCGTCCAGCCCGAAGCGGCCTGCCGACAGCGGCACGTCGCGCACGTTGTGCCAGTCGGTGACGTAGACGTCGTGGTCCTGCAGCACCGTCTGCACCGTGTCACGCAGCAGCGTGGCGAAGTGGCCCGACATCGGCGCCACCACCAGCACTTTGGGCTGGGTCGCCACGCCAGGTTTGGCAAACCGCAACAAGGTGGCAAACGGTGTGCGGCACACCACCTGTTCCGTCACCGGCGTGGGCTGGCCTGCCACCTTCACGCTGTCGATGCGCCAGGCCGGACGTCGGTGGGTTACCTCGGCCAGTTCCAGGACCTTGCAGGCCGCAGCCTGCCGTCGCAGCGTGGGGCTGTGTGAGGTGGGGAAAGCGGGGTCCAGAAAGGCCGGCGCCATCATGCGCGCCATGGCGCGAAACGGCCCCATCAGATCCGAGTGGGTCTGGTAAGCGTGATACATCATGCAGCCTCTCAAGTGGTATTCAAACTTGCCGCCAGCGCATGCAATATTCGAGCCAGACCCCGCTGCCAGAAGGGCCCGGCGCCCAGCCCTGGCACGCCAATTGCGTCTGGCTGATGGACCCCCAGGAGAGACCCCATGCCAGCCGCCCCCCGACGCAAGGCGCCCGCCGAAGCAAAAACCCCATCCGTCAGCCGAGCCCGAAAGCCCGCTGTGCCCAAGCTTCAAGCGGTGTCCAGATCAAAGAAGGATCTGGCCACGCTGACCTTGAGCAGCAAGAACTATTCAAGCTGGTCGCTGCGTGGCTGGCTGCTGGTGCGGTTTGCCGGGCTGCCATTCGAAGAGATCATGGTCGACACGGAAGACGCCGACGCCCGCCGGGAACTGCTGCTGCTGGCGCCGTCCATCCGGGTGCCTTGCCTCAAACACGACGGCGCCAAGGTGTGGAACACACTGGCCATTGCGCAATACCTGAACGAAGTGGCACCCGCTGCCGGTTTGATGCCGACCGACCGTATCGCACGCGCACATTGCCACTCGGTCAGTGGCGAAATGAACTCGGGCTTTGCCAACCTGCGCGCGTCGCTGCCGATGAACCTGCGCGGCAGCTTCCCCAAGCACAAGGTCTGGGGCGGCGCCAAACCCGACATCGAACGGGTCATTGAAATCTGGACCGACTGCCTGGCCCGATATGGCGGCCCTTTCCTGTTCGGCGCCCAACGGACGATGGCCGACGCCATGTACGCCCCGGTAGCGACCCGCTTTCTGACTTATGACGTGACACTGCCCGCCGCCTGCAAGGCCTACTGCCGCACCATCATGGACATGCCCGAGATGAAGGAATGGGTGGCGGCTGCCAAGCTGGAAAAGGCCGAAATCGAAGAACTGGACATGGATTTCTAGCCGGGTGCAGGGGCCGGGGCGACGCCAGCAGCGCGCCCCCAAACCCTATTTCCAGGGCGCGGCAATGGGCACGTCGCACACTGCGGGCACGTCGACGGACTTGAAATCAGCCGGGCCCACGATCTCCAGGTATTCCATGTCGGGCGAATAGTCGAACAGGTAGTGCCGGATACCCGGGCGCTGGTGCACGCAGTCGCCGGCCTCGACCAGGGTGATCTGGTCTTCGTACATGAACTTGGCCCAGCCCTTGGTCATGAAGACGATCTGGAAGTCCGCCTCATGTCGGTGCCATCCCGTGCCCTTGTCCGGTGCTGAATTCGCCTTCACCAGGTGCGCAATCACGCGCCCCGCCGTGGCATCGGCCACGCCCAGATCCTTGTACAGGAAAAAGTCGCGCAGCCCGTCACTGCGCCAGGGTGTGTCCGCAGGCTTGACATGAGAAAAACGGGTGGTGGTGTCCAACATGTTGCGGCCCTCCTGGCGCCATGGCTATGGCCGGGGATACGCAAAAAACATTCCATCGGAAAACACAGCGTGCGTCTGCCGGCGCGCACCAGCTTGGGGTGGATGAGGGCTGCTCACCCGCCATGGGCTCAGGTCAACCGCAAAGCCGCGCTATCAGCCTCGACCGTGACCGTGGCCTCGGTCCTTCTGGCGATGGCCTTTGCCGTTGTCTCGCCGGCTCCCGGGATAGGCTTCGCGGTCATTGCGGCGGCCGTCTTCCCAACGTCGACCGGGCCCCTGATCGCGGTACCAGCGCTCTTGCACGAAATAAACCGGGACGCCGCAGGCGTTGTAGCGACCGCAGTGCTTTCGCCAGTTCTTCTGGTGCCCAGGCGGCACCCAGAGGTAAACCGGCTGAACCGGGCGCGCATGGGGCCGCTGCTGAATGACCACCGGTTGTTGCACCACCACCTGGGGCTGGGGAAATCGGCCAATGTCGATCCGGCCATAAACACCGGGCTGGCTGATGCCGATCGACACGCCAATGTCCGCAGCCAGGGCGGGCGCGCTCGCCGCCACAAGGACTGCGGCCAGCGCTGCCATCCATTTTTTGCCTTGCATCTTCATATCCGTTCTCCTGACCCGCCCGCAAAGGCGGGCATGACGTCGATTGGACACACAACCGGCGCGGCAGACTGTCAGCGTCTGGCACGCCGTTTTGTAGGCCTCCACCTACGGCGGCAGCAGGCGGTCATCAACAAACAGTCGCAATCCATTGCATCCAACGGGCCAGTGCCAGCGTAATTGCAACACGGGCCACGTGCCGCAGTCGGGCACCACCCAGCCACTCAGCAACCCCATGATCCGGCCATGACCCTGCGATGCCATCGGCACCACGTTCGACCCACCCCCACCGCGGTGTCAGCCTGCTATCGTGCACTGCACCTGCGCAGCCCACAGCACACATGCAGACGCTGACCTCCGATTTCGACTATGAAGCAGCCCTGGCCGCCTGCGCGCGCGGCGAGCACTTTGCGCTGCGCATGTTGTACGAGCGTGAAGGGCGGTGGCTGCTGGGGGTGGCCAAGCGCATCGTGCGTGACCACGAGCTGGCGCAAGACGTGCTGCACGACGCCTTCCTGCAAGTCTGGAAACATGCCACCACCTTTCAGCCCAGCCTGGGCTCGGCGCGCGGTTGGATCTACACCATCGTGCGCCACCAGGCTTTGAGCGTGTTGCGCAAATCGGGGCGCGAAGAACGGGTCGACAGCGAAGAACTGACCACCCTGTCCGACCGCCTGCAGGCCACTGAAAACCGCGACGACGACCGGGGCCTGGACACCCAGGCGCTGGAACGCTGCCTGGGCCGCCTGGAAGCCAGCCGACGGGCCTGCGTCGTTCACGCCTTTGTTGACGGCCTGACCCACGAGCAGATTGCCGAGCAACTGGAAACACCACTGGGCACGGTGAAGTCCTGGATCAAGCGCAGCCTGACCAGCTTGAAGGAGTGCATGGCGTGATCGACCTTGACGACGCCGCCGAACGTGACGCTGCCGCTGGCGAATACGTGCTGGGCACACTCGACGCTGACGACCGCCTGACTTTCGAGCAGGCACTGAAAGCCGACACCGACCTGCAGGCTCGGGTTTACGCCTGGCAGGACCAATTGCTGGGCTTGAGCGCACTGGCGCCACCCGCCCCCACCACCGCCGGCCTGTGGCGGCGCATCCAGGCCAGTGTGGCGGCGCTGCCGCCTGCAGCCGCTGCTGCAACTGCAAGCGCTTCAGCGCCAGCAATGCCGCAGGCCAGACCACGCGTCCCGGCTCAGCCAGCACGCGAGGCAGCGCCACCGTGGTGGCAGCGCCTGGGCTTGTGGCAAGGCCTCAGCGGCCTGGCCGTGGCAGCGTCCCTGGCCTTGAGCGTGTTGCTGGTGCAGCGCCTGCAGGCGCCTGCCCCAGCCGGTGAGCGCTACCTGGCGGTGCTGCAAAGCCCTGACCAGCAAAAGACAGGCTGGGTCGTCGAGATCGAGGCCGGCCGCCAGGTGCGGCTGGTGCCGGTGTCCGAGATGGCCGCGGTGGCCGAAGACCGCTCGTTGCAGTTCTGGACCAAGCCACAAGGCGCAGCGGGGCCGACATCACTGGGCCTTGTGCGCGCCGGTCAGACGGTGGTGCTGCCGGTATCGGCATTGCCCGGCGTCGGCGCACAGCAGTTGTTCGAAATCACGCTCGAGCCGCGTGAGGGTTCGCCCATCGGCAAGCCCACCGGGCCGATCCTGTTTGTGGGCCGCACGGTGCGCTTGTGACACCCGACGCGTAGGAGCGCCGGCGGCTTAAGGTCATGCCGACTGAACGGCGCAAAACCCGCTCTTTGAGACCACCCCAACGGGTGGACAGCTTCCTCAGTCGGCGAATGCCCGACTGAGGAAGGTGCGCAATGGCGTTCACATGCAGGCCTCGGGACACGATTACATCGGATGCGTGCGCCGGTAGGCGGTCTGCATCGATGATGCATCCATCAGATCAGTTCGCATCGGTTGCGGTGGCCAAGGCGCGCACGGCACCCTTGAAGGCAGAGGCGGCAACGCGGACCGAAGCGCTGCTCATGCAGATCGAATCTGATCGCAACAAGCTGGCGGGTGAACGGGATGTGATCCGACGTCTGCCCCGCGGTGAAGGCTCGGATATCGTCAAGCGCAGCGAGGGCCTGAAGGGACTGCTGGAGTCCGTGGGCCTGCAGCTCGAACAGGTGCTCGGCGCGGTCTTCGAGCGGGACAAGTAACACCAGACGTGACGGCCCGTCCATTGCGGTCTTCCCAAACGCGCGCGGGTCTGTAACGAATCATCCCGTCTGGCGATTCGGTATCCAGCTTGACGATCGATCTGGCCGCTCCCTTGGGCTTGTTGACCTGGGTCAACCCTCGGCGGGAGCCGCCGGCCTAGGATGTTTTGGCCCGTGGCGTCAAACCGCGGGCTCAATATCTGGCCGTTTTTTTGACGACCCTCCAAGCCAAGGACCCAACATGGATCTGCTTGAATTCGCCCGCGGCCCCGCACTCACGGTCGCGCTGACGATCTTCGTGGTCGGCACCCTGTGGCGCCTGGTCCGCGTGATGACCCGGCCCGGCTTGCCCGACCTTTCGCCGCCTCGCGTCGGAACCCCACCCGACTGGGTGGGTGCCTTGCGTGCCATTGCACGTGGCATGTGGCCGCGCAAGGAATTCCGCCCGAGTTCGAGCCTGGCCACCGTCAACGGTTATGTCTTGCATATCGGACTGGCGCTGCTTGTTTTCGGCTACGCACCACACATCGCGTTTGTGCACCGCCTGATCGGCTTGTCGTGGCCTGCCTTGCCCGATACCGTGGTCTATTTCGCCACAGCCGCAACCATCCTGTCGATGCTGATGGCCCTGCTGGCCCGCATGACCGACCCGGTGCTGCGCCTGATCTCCAGGGCCGATGACTGGATCACCTGGGTGGTGGTCATGTTGCCGGTGATCACCGGCATGGCGGTGATTGCCGAACCCTCGGCGAGCGTCGTCACCCGCAACCATGTGATCTACGGCGCGCCCCTGGCGCTGCACCTGCTGTCGCTCGAGTTGTTGCTGGTGTGGTTTCCGTTCGGCAAACTGATGCACGCGTTCTTGTTTGCATTCTCGCGAGGTGCTACCGGCGTGCGCTTCAATCACCGGGGAGTCAACGTATGAGCGGCGCAACCATCGCCAAGCCTGGCTTCGACAAACAAGGCACGCTCAGCGACGAAGCCCGCGTTGACGCCGCCATGCACAGTTTTGTGCATGAGTTCGGCCGCACGGCCTCGCTGCACATGGAAAGCTGCGTGCGTTGCGGCCGGTGTGCCGACGCCTGCCACTTCCACATCGCCACCGGCGAGGCGAAATACACGCCGATCTTCAAGCTTGAGCCTTTCAGCCGCGCCTATTCGCGTGAAGCCGGGCCCTTTGCGCCCCTGGTGCGTGGGCTCGGGCTGGTGAAAAAACTGACCGTCGAAGAGCTCGAGCAATGGCAGGAGCTGATCTATGACTCCTGCAACATGTGCGGGCGCTGCACCTTGATCTGCCCGATGGGCATCGACATCGCCGAGCTGGTCAAGGAAGCCAGGCATGGCATGTTCAAGGCCGGTTTGATGCCCGAACGGCTGGCTCTGATGGATCGTGCCGCACAGCAGTGGGGCAGCACGGCAACGCCGGGCGAGGATCTGCCCGACATCCTGAAAGAAGCTGCCGAGGCCCATGGTGTTTCGATTCCCTGTGATCTGGCTCAGGCCGACATGCTGGTCACCGCCGCACCGGCCGAACTCGGCGAGCACAGCACGGCGCTGGCGGCGGCGGCCAAGATCCTCAACCGCGTCGGCGTCAAGTGGACGATGCACCAGGAGGGCTTCGACGCCTCCAACATCGGTTTCAACAACGGCGACCAGGCATTGCAGGAGCGCTTGACGCGATCGATCATCGATACCGCGGTGAAGATCGGCGCCAAGACCGTTCTCCTGCCCGAATGCGGCCACGCTTACGGCGCAGCCCGCTGGGAAGCGGCCAAGTGGTACGGAAAGGAATTGCCCGTGCGCATCATCCACATGACCGAATTCCTCGACGAGGTGATCGCGGATGGTCGAATCCGGGTCAACAAGATCGGCGAAAGCGCAACCTTTCATGACCCCTGCCAGATCGTGCGCCGAGGCGGCCTTGAAGCCGCTGCCCGGCGCGTGGTGGCTGCCTTGGGTTTCGAGTTGACCGAGTTGCAGGACAGCGGACTCACCGGGTTTTGTTGCGGCGGCGGTGGCGGCGTGGTGTCCAACCAGCGCGCAACGCCGCTTCGACACAAGGTTTTTGCGATGAAGCGCGAACAAATCGAAGCCACGGGCGCCCAGCACCTGGTGACCAGTTGCGGCCAATGCCGCATCACGCTCGAACAAGGCGCCCGACACGCCAAGTGGGACAAGCCGGTGGAAAGCCTGCTCGAACTGGTGGCCGACAACATGGCCGATTGAGCGCCTGCCCATGAACCGCGGTCTTGTCTCCGACCTTCGGGCAAAAAGCGGGTGCAGAGCGCCGTGCATCCACGCGCGAAAGAAGGGCCGGTGAAGCACGGCAACCAGGCCCGGAGCCAGGTGCCGGCCGCTGAACCGCGCGCGATCGAGCGCGTGCTGCAGGCCGAGCGTGACGCCGGGGTTCGCATCGCGCAGGCGCGGATGGAGGCCGCGGCCACGCTGGAGCGCGCACGAATCGAAGCGCTGGCCATCGTCAACCACGCCCTGGAACGCGGGGCGCGCTGGCAGCAGGCCCATGCGGACCTGCTGGAAGGTCGGCTGCAGGCGCTTCGCAGCGAAGACCGCGCAGCGGCCGAACGCCAGGGCCCGCCGGCCGCCGCGGCGCTGGCAGCCGCAGTGGACCGGGTTGCCGCCCAGTTGGTCGCTGGTGAAAGCGCGCCGTGACGCGATCGACGGACTTCGCCTACGCCCAGGCACGCGTGCAGGCACGCCACAGCCGATTGCCCGACGCCGCCGCCTGGCAGGCACTCGAGGCCAGCCGCACCGCAGCGCATTACCTGGCTGCCGCTCGTGCGGGGCCGCTCGGCGGGTGGCTGGAAGGTCTGGGCGAGCCGCTGGAGACGCATGCCATCGAACGCGGGTTGCGAGCCCACTGGCGCCGCTGTGTCGACGAGCTTGCCAGCTGGCAGCCGGCATGCTGGCAGCCGGCTGTGCGTTGGTTCGCCACCCTGGCCGACCTGCCGTGGATCGCTGCCCTGCCGCCAGACCAGGAACGCTCACACGGGTGGCCGGCCGAGGCACGTGGGGCAGCCTTGGCGGAACCAGCCCCTGTCGAAAGCACCCAGGCCCTGCACGAAGCAGGCCTGGCCACCCTGTCCGCGGTGGCGGGCGAAGGGGCTGAAGCTGCGGCTGCAGCCTGGTTGGCCGAGTGGCGGCGACGGGCGCCGAGCAACGATGGCAAGGCCAGCGTTGCGCTGCGACCCGCCGAACTGCTGCTGCCACGACTGCTCGGCGCGGGGCGTTCGCGCGCTGCCGCCGATGGGCCGGTGCGGCAGGCGCTACAGCGGCTGTTCCGCCGCCATGCCGGCAGTGCGGTGACCGTGACCGCGCACCTGGCCATGGTCGCGCTCGATCTCGAACGCCTGCGCGGCGGGCTCGTCGAACGCATCCTGTTTGAGCCAAGGGGTGCGGCCGTGGGGGCCCGCTGATGTTTCGCGCACAGCCCTGCCGATGGTTCGAACTCGCCGGCTCGCGTGACGAACTCACCCCCCTGCTGCATGCGCTGGCGCGCACGGGCGCGGTTGAACTGCAGACCCATGAGCGGCGCGCCGCGCCGCTGTTCATCGAGGGTGCCGAGCAGTTGCTGGAACGCTTTGGTGAACTCGACAAGACCTTTCGCAGCCACTGGCCAGCACCGCGCCACCGGGTGACCCCGCGCGTTGCCGACCCTGGGGCCACGCTGGCCGCAAGCCTGGCCCGTCTCGAAGCCTGGCGCCACGGCGCCGAGCCGGTGATCGCCGAGCACGAATGCAGCATTCGGCAGGCGCAGGATCTGGCCGACCTGGCAAAGCTGTTGGCGGTGGGCGCGGATCAGTTGCCGGAGCCCCGCCTGCTCGCCGCAGCCGGTCGCTTCATGATCGAAATGCGGCTGTACGCGCTGACCGACAAGACGCCGGCCGCGGCAGCGCTGCCGGCCGGTTTGCTGCAGCGCGTGATGGCCGATCCAGACGCGGCCACCGGCAAGGCATTCCTGCTACTCGTCGGGCGGGCGGATGACATCGCCTTGGCCGACACCACGCTGCAGACGCTCGGGGCCCGGCGCATCGTCTGGCCGGCCGGCCTGAGCGGCAGCCTCGCACAGGCGGCAGAGCAGGTGCAGACGCAGCGCCAGCAGCTGTCGGCACGCGGCGACGAGCTCACACAAGACCTGCAGGCGCTGAACAAACAACACGCCGTCGCCGACGCCTTGTCCGACATCGGGGTTGTCACGTGGCTGATGCGCCACGGCGCTGACCTGGCGGCGGGCGAACACCTGGTCTGGGTCACAGGCTGGACAACCGCTGCCGACGAGACGGCTTTCTGCGCGCCGCTGGAACAACAGGGCCTGCGCTGCGTGGTCGATTTCCCTGCGCCGCCACCCCTTGCGGTGCCGCCAGCGGTGCTGGTCAATCCGCCCTGGATCCGCGCCTTCGAGCCCTTTGCTCGCATGCTTGGCCAGCCCGGCAGCGACGAAGCCGACCCGAGCCTGGTGGTGGCCCTCTTTGCGCCGCTGCTGTTCGGATTCATGTTCGGCGATCTCGGCCAGGGCGCCGTGTTGTGCGTCGCGGGCTGGCTGCTGCGCCGTCGCGCGCCGATGCTGGTCCTGCTCATCCCGGGTGGTGCGATGGCGATGGTCTTCGGCCTGTTGTTCGGGACCGTGTTCGCGCGCGAGGATCTGATCCCGGCCCTGTGGTTGCACCCGCTCGACCAGCCGATGACACTGCTCGTCGCCAGCGTCGGGCTGGGCGCCGTCATCCTTCTTTGCGGACTGGTGCTGAACGCACTGCAGACGCATTGGCAGCTGGCAGCGCGGCCTTGGTGGCAGCGCGACGCGGGTCTGGTGCTGGCCTATGTGTCGCTGCTGGCGGCCCTGGCCTGGCCTGAGATGTTGTGGCTCGCGGCCGTCGGCGCCGGGTGGTTCATGCTCGGCTCGATGTTCGCCGCGACGCCTGGAGCGGCCAGCCGGCTGTCGGCGCTGGGCAGCGGCGTCGCCAAGTTTGCTGAACTGGCGCTGCAACTGCTGGTCAATACCGTGTCGTTCGCGCGTGTCGGCGCCTTCGCGCTCGCCCACGCCGGACTGTCGACGGCGGTGACGGGCGTCGCCGAGGCCGCCGGGGGTGTCGGCTACTGGATCGTGCTGCTGTTGGGCAACGCCCTGATCCTGCTCCTCGAAGGCCTGGTGGTCGGTATCCAGACCACGCGGCTGTTGTTGTTCGAGTTCTTCGTGCGTTTCCTGCAAGGCAGCGGTCGGGTATTCCGGCCCCTGCCCATGCCTGTCGGCCACACCCTGACCAACCCGGAGTCCCAAGTCCCATGAAAGCCATCCCTGCCGGCCGCAAAGCGGCCCCCCTGATCCTGCTGCTGGTGGCGCTGCTCGTCGCCGCGGCGGCGCTGTTCCTGATCAGCACCATGCCGGCGCATGCCCAGGCCGCTGCGGCGGCGGCTGCCACCGATCCCGACGTGCTGCGCTGGGCCTTCATTTCCGCAGCCCTGGCCGCGGGCCTGAGCACGCTCGCAGCCGGCTATGCGGTGGCCGTGGTCGGCAGTGCGGCAGTCGGGGCGCTGGCCGAGAAACCCGAACTGCTGGGTCGCGTGCTGATCCTGGTCGGGCTGGCCGAGGGCATCGCGATCTATGGCCTGATCGTCGCCATCCTGATCCTCAACCGGACCTGACGTGAATCATCCGATCGTCGTCATTGGCGATGAAGCCACCTGCTGCGGGTTTCGACTGGCCGGCGTCTCGACGCATACGCCTGCCCGCGGCACGACGGAAGCGGCGTTTGCGCAGGCTGTCGAGCACGCGCAACTGGTCGTGTTGACGCAGGGCAGCGCCATGAAGATCGAACCCGACCGGCTGCGCCGGGCGCTGGCGCGCGAGCGGCCACTGGTCGTGGTGATCCCGGCGATCACCGACCTCGATGCAGGCCCGGACCTGGCACGCAGGATGCGTGCCGTGCTGGGCATCGAATCATGAACCGGCACGGCGAGCGTGCAGCCCAGGCGCAAGCCGACGTGCTGCTCAACGACATCTCGGGCAAGGTCGATGCGACCTGCGCCGCGATCCTGGCTGACGCCCACCGCGAAGGCGAAGCAGCCCGCCTGCGCGCTCGCGAAAAGGCGCGTCGCCAGTTGCAGCGCGCCGTGGCCGAGATGCGCGCCACCGGTCAACGCCGCCACGCACAACTGAGCGCCGAACAGGAAACCCAACGCGGGCGGCGTCGGGCCGAGCTGGCCCTGCAGGTGCTGGATGACACCTGGCCAGCGCTCGCTGAAGCCATCGCCCGGCGCTGGGGCAACACCACACACCGCCAAGCCTGGATAACGGCCCAAGTCGACCTGGCAACCAGGCGCTTCGGCAGCCGGCCCTGGATCATCCGCCACCCCGCCACATGGCCCGCTGACGATGTCCAGGCCTTGCGCGCGGCCTTGGCCCGGCGCGGCGTCACTGCGGCCGAGCTGAAGCCCGACGGCGCGCCAGCCGTCGGCCTGGTCATCGAAGTGGACGGCGCGCGCCTTGACAGCTCGCCAGCCGCGCTGCTGGCCGACCGCCCGGCGGTGCAGGCACTGCTGCTGGCGGCGATCACCCAGAAGGCGGAAAAGGCGCCAGGCCATGAGTGAAGCACGCATCGCATCGATCAGCGGGCCGGTACTGCACGCCGTGGCCCGGGGACGGTTCCACATCGGCGAGGCGGTCGAGGTCGGCGCGGACCGGCTGCCGGGAGAGATCATCCGTCTCGACGGCGAACGCTTCGTTGCCCAGGTCTATGAAGACACGACGGGCCTGAAGCCGGGGGACCCGGTGCTCGGCACCGGGCAGCCGCTGTCGATCACGCTCGGTCCGGGGCTGGCAGGCAAGATCTACGACGGCCTGCTGCGCCGGCTGGACATCGAGGAGACCACACCCGCCGGCCCCGTGCGTTTCGCGTTTGTGCCCCACGTTGGTCCGGGCGATCACGTTTCCCCGGGGCAGGCGCTCGGCGAGGTCGAAGATGCCGGTCCGGCGAATCGCTGCCTGGTGCCGTCCGGCATCGAAGGCCACATCGTGCAGATCGCCGAACGCGGCGAGGTCGAAGCCGATGCCCGCATTGCGGTCGTGCGCGACAGCCAAGGCCACGAGCATGGGGTGTCGCTGTTCCATCGCTGGCCAGTGCGCCGTGCGCGCCCGGTGGCGCAGCGGCTGGCTGCCGACGAGCCCCTGATCACCGGCCAACGCATCCTCGACACACTGTTTCCGGTGGCACTCGGCGGCCGCGCGGCGATTCCGGGCGGCTTCGGCACCGGCAAGACGGTGCTGCAGGAAACCCTGGCCAAATGGTGCCATGCGGACATCATCGTCTACGTTGGCTGCGGCGAGCGTGGCAATGAGATGGCCGAGGTCTTGCACGAGTTCCCGCAACTCACCGACCCGCGCAGCGGCGGCACGCTGATGCAGCGCACGGTGATCATCGCCAATGCGTCGAACATGCCGGTGGCCGCACGAGAGGCCAGCATCTACACCGCCGTCACGGTGGCCGAATACTTCCGCGACCAGGGCCTGCATGTTGCGCTGATGGCCGATTCGACCAGCCGCTGGGCCGAGGCGCTGCGCGAGGTCTCGGGCCGGCTGGGCGAGTTGCCGGGCGAGGCCGGCTACCCGGCCTACCTGAGTTCGCGGTTGGCCGACTTCTACGAGCGCGCGGCGCGCGTGAAGACGCTGGGCGGCGCGGAAGGCTCGCTGACCATCATCGGCGCCGTCAGCCCGCCCGGCGGCGACTTCTCGGAACCCGTCACCAGCCACACCAAGCGGTATGTCGGCTGCTTCTGGGGCCTCGACCGCGAGCGCGCACAGGCGCGTTTCTACCCCGCGATTCACCCGCTGCAATCGTATGCCGTCGATGCCGCTCGTTTTGCGACCTGGTGGGCCGCCCATGGCAACGACAACTGGCTGCGCCAGCGCGAGAAGCTGCTGGCCCTGCTCGAGGAGCAGGCGCAACTCGAGCGCATGGCCCGCATCGTCGGCAAGGACGCGCTGCCCGCCGAGCAGCAGCTCACGCTGCTGGCCGCCGAGCTCGTCAACGAGGCGCTGCTGCGCCAGTCGGCATTTTCGGTCACCGACCGCTATTGCTCGGCCGAACGGCAAAGCGAGATGCTGCGTCTGGTGATGCGATTCATCGTGGTCGCGCGCGAAGCGGTGGCACGCGGCGCCCGCCCGGTCGAGATCGCTGCGCTGCCGGTACATCGAAGCCTGCAGCGCATGGGCGAGGACATCGGTGAAGGCGAGATCGCGCGTTTTGCCGAGCTGTGGTCGCAGCTCGAACGGGAGTTCGCGGCCCTCGGCGCGCCGGCCGCAAAATCGGTCGAGGGTGCATGACGATGTGGGCCGAACTCAGCGTGCACAACACCGCCACCCGCATCGACGGGCCGCTGCTGTTCCTGCGCCGCAATATCGAAGTTGGCCTGGGCGAGGCGGTCGAAGTGCTGCTCGATGACGACCCGAAGCCACGCGTCGGCCGTGTCACCGGGCTTGACGAGCAGACCATCATCATCGAGGTCCTCGAAAGCACGCAGGGCCTGAGTCTGGCCGGCCTGCGGGTGCGCTTTCGCGGCCAGCCGCAGCGCTTCGGTGTCGGCCCCGGACTGCTGGGCCGCGTCTTCAACGGCATGGGGCAGCCGACCGACGGCGGCCCACCGGTGGCGGCCGTCGAATGGCGGCGCATCGACGCACGCGCGATGAACCCGGCGCGGCGTGCGCTGCCGCGCGACTTCATCGAGACCGGCATCTCGGCGATCGACCTCACGAACAGCCTGATCCGCGGCCAAAAGCTGCCGATCTTCTCGTCCGGCGGCCTGCCGCACGACCGGCTGGCGATCGAGATCGCGCGCCATGCGCGGCTGCGCGATGCGGCCGCCGGCGAGTTCGCGATCGTCTTCGTCGGCATCGGCCTGCCTTTTGACGCGGCCGAAAATTTCCGCCGCGCGATGGAGGATTCCGGCGCACTCGGCCACACCGCGATGTTCCTCAACCTGGCCAGCGATTCCAGCCCGCAGCGGCTGCTGACACCACGCGTTGCGCTGACCGCCGCCGAATACCTGGCCTTCGACGAAGGCCGGCATGTGCTGGTGATCATGACCGACATGACGAACTACTGCGAGGCGCTGCGCGAGGTATCGGCCAGTCACGGCGAGATCCCCAGCCGCAAGGGCTATCCCGGCTACATGTACTCCGACCTGGCGACGATCTACGAACGTGCCGGCTCGGCACAGGGCTCACGCGGCACGGTGACGCAACTGCCGATCCTGACCATGCCGGCCGACGATATCAGCCACCCGATCCCCGACCTGACCGGCTACATCACCGAAGGCCAGATCGTGCTCGACCACGCGCTGGACCACCGCGGCATCTACCCGCCGATCAACGTGCTGCCCAGCCTGTCGCGATTGTTCGACCAGGGCACGGGCGAAGGCTTCACGGAGGCCGACCATCCGGCATTGGCGCACCAGCTGTTCGCGTCTTATGCACGATCGACGCGTGTCCGGGTGCTGGCCAGCGTGGTGGGCCAGGACGGCTTGACCGAGGTCGATCGCAACCACCTGGCCTTCGCCGAAGGTTTCGAGCAGGAACTCGTCGCGCAGAACGGTCCACGCCAGCTCGACGAGAGCATGGCCATTGCCTGGCGCCTGTTGCGGACGCTGCCGGCGCACGAATTGACACGGCTGTCCGACGCGCAGATCGCGCGACACATCGACGCCGCGGCCGAAACGCAGACGCCGCAAGATGGCTGAGACGGCCGTCACCAAGAGCGCTGCGTTGGCACTCGCCGACGAGCGTGCGCTGATGAACCAGGGCTACCAGTTTCTCGACGAGAAGCGCATGGTGCTCGCGGCCGAGATGCTGCGCCTGCTCGATCAGTACCGCGACACCGAGGCGCGCCTGCGCGATCGGCAGCAGGCCGCCCAGGCCGCGCTGCGCCGCGCATTGCAGCGGCACGGGCTCGAAGGCTTGCAGGCCTATCCGCCGACGCAGGCCACACCAGCGCTGCTGCAGCCCGTGCGCAGCCTGTTCATGGGCGTGCCGCAACTGGCCACCGGCCTCGAGCCGCCAGCGGCCCTCGCCAGCGACGACGCCATCGACGCTTCGCCGCAAGCGCGGGCCTGTCTACTGGCCTTCGCCGACCTGCTGGACCCCGTGCTGCAGCTGGCCGCCTTGAGCGGCAACCTCGAACGCTTGGGCGCCGATTACAAGCGAACCGAGCGGCGGGCCCGCGCGCTGGAGAACGTGCTGCTGCCGGAAATCGAAACCGCCCTGCGGCATATCAACGAACACCTCGAACTGGCCGACCAGGAGGAAGGCGTGCGCATCCGGCTGGCCGGCCGGCAGCGTTGATTCACCGGCCGGTACCCGCCTCGAAACCGTCGTCGACCGAGCACGGGCTGATCAGGGCAACAAGGGGCTGTTGAACAACCAGACCTCTTGCGCCGGCTGAGTGACATAGGTCGCGCCGATGCGCAATGCCGCCTGCCCGGCCGGGCCCGGCACGATCTCGATGGCGCTGTTGGGTACACCGCTCTGCACATAGGCCGGTGTGGCCAGCGTGACAAAGCTCAGGCCATCAACCACCATCAGATGCCCGGCGGTGGCACCACTGTTCGGCGATTCCTGCAGACACACCAGCCGCTGGGCTGCCAGGGGCACCTTGCACCCGCGGCCCGGCGCATTCGCACGGCCCAGCAGCGCCAGGTCGCTGCCGCGGTACTGCGCATCACCCAACACCGGCCCGAAGGCCGACACGTCCAGCGACCGGATGTCGAATGTGCCATTCGTGGCCACCACCGTGCGCTCTGCCAGACCGTCGGCCAGCACCTCGATGCGGCGCAAGCCGAACTCGGTGGTCTCGTTGTTGTAGCCGAACAGCCACTGGCCATCTGCGGCAAAGGCGATCAGGTTGCTGCCGGTGTGGTCTTGTGTCATCTGCGGCTGGAGCACACCGTCTCGGATGAGTGCCACGCCGCCATGCCGAGGCGACGAGCCCACGCGGCGCATCGACACCGCCACGACGCCGGCATCCAGCGGCGACACAGCAAGCGTTTCGGTCAGAAACTGCCCCCAGAACGCGGGTGCCGGCAGCCGTGTGCGCGAGACCTCCTGCATCGACGGCAAAGCCAGGCGCAGCACTTCGCCGCTGCCATCAAGCCCGACGTACAGCGCCGCACCATCTGCGGACACGGCCAGGGCGGCAGGATTGGAGCCGACCGCTGCCGAATACCGCACCTCACCGGTGGACGCGTCGATCGTGGCGATGCTGTTGCCTTGGCTGGGGGACGCTGCGGGCACCGAGGCGTAATAAACGCCGCGGCTGCGATCAAAGACCAGGCCGCCCGTGACCATCTGCAGCTTCATGACCGTGCCGTCCGGCTGTGCCTGAAACTGAAGCACGCCGCCCAGCGTGGCCTCCACGATGCGCAGCGATGTGGCCGGCATGAGTTCCTGGCCGGCAACGTCGACCGCCGTCGTGTCGGAGCGCACGCGCCCGATACCCGGTGCCCACCAGCTGTCCTCGGTGGTCACGGCCATGACGGCTGCATTGGCAACCAGAGACGGCGTGATGGTGAGCCGCACCGTCGACCGGAAATGCGCCGCCTCGGCGCTGCCCCGCGGCAACGCGACCGTCTCGAAGCCGACCAGCACCTGCGTGATCTCCAGCCGAAAGCTCTCGGCGCGGCTGTCGCCATCCAGATCCTCGCCCCAGGAACCCTGTCGGATGATCCGGCGTTCCGCACCCACAGCGTAAAAGGGCTCGGGGAATTCCAGCAGATCGCCCACGAATGCAACCACCGCCGCGGGTGCCGAGCCATCCAGCGTGGCGACCGAGACGATGCCCGCCGCGGTGCGGCGCAAATGCACGTTGGTGGCTTCGCCCAGAACGGTCTCGGTCAGCCAGGCATCATTGCCGCTGGCAGACGTCACCGCCAAGCTTGCACCTCGGGGGCTGGTGCTGTTGTTGCGCACCACGTCATAGATCCAGATGTCGCCGGCCTGGGCCACTGGAAAGTATTGGCGATCACGCAAGTCCAGCCGCTCGCCGGTGGGCAGGATGTCCTGCACCAATACAGGCAGCGGATCACGCACCAAGGGATCACTAACGACACCGCCGCCGCCGCCGCCACAGCCGACCAGCAGCGATGCAATCCACACCACCCGGCACCATGAAGACCGATAAACACTGAGCATCTGTTCCTCCCTTTTGCTGACCTTCGCACGCA
>JAHECB010000413.1 GCA_024641925.1 Betaproteobacteria bacterium | reverse complement strand
GTAGACGCAGAAGTCCGGCTGCCATGGCAGGTAGCGCACACCCGTTTCGTAACCTGGATTGCGCTCCAGTTGAACGGTCGCCGCATTGCCGTCGGCTTTTGCGCTCATCTTGAATTGCACACCCGCCGGGAATTCCTTGCTGTTGGGCGTCAGGCCGGCCACACAGTCGTCGATGGGGGCCTGGATGCCGGCGCCTCCCATGTAGGCCAGCTGGACGCGGTAAGTGCGCATGAACGTCAGCACATCAAGGCCCATCAAGGTGTATGGCATGGCGGCACCCCTTCAAGAGTTGGGAAGCAAACAAGGGCTGTGGCACCTGATGGACCCAGGGCAGGGACGACAACATCCTACCCGACGGAAGGATAGGTCGGTCGATCAGGGCAGGTCGCGCAATCCACTCGGTGCCGCCTGTGCGAAGACCGGCAGATCAGGCCCGCTGCGACAGCAGGATCGTCACACCGCCCGATGCAAAGTAGAGCACGCCGGCGACGACCCGTTGCCACGCGGGCGAACTGGTCACCGCAATCAGATGTTCAGTGCTGTCGAACCAGGCTTCGAACAGCCGGTAATACGGTGGCGCCGATCCGTCGGGGCCGGGCAGTCCGATAGTGGCCTCGGCTCTTGCTGGGGCGGGCGCTGCAGCCACCAAGGGCATGTGCGTGCCCAGGTAATACCTTTCAAAAGCGGCCGGATCCTGCGGGTGGCCATACAGGACAGACAACTTCAGTGCGGGTGCGGGTGCGGGTGGGTGCATATCGAACTCCTGGGTTGAAGGGATGGAGTGGGTTGATCCAAAGCGGCAGGACGGACTCAAGCGGCCAGCGACACACGCTTGCCAAATTCGTGAATCAACGCCGCCACCTGGGCCGGCGCGGTGACGATGGGTACATGGCCCAGACCTGGCAAGACCTGTAGCTCGGCGCGGGCCAGCCGCTGTGCCAGTTCGCGTGACGCTTGAAGGGGCACGATGTGATCGCGGTCGCCATGTATCAGCAGTGTTGGCAATGTCAGGCGGGCCAGCGGGTCGGCGGGCGCGATCTGTTCTCGGCAACGGATCAGGTCCACCACATCGTCGACGCTTGATCGTGTCAACATCTGCAAGCCCCGCCAACGCAGCGCGTCGCTGTCCGTCTCTGGCAGGCAGTTGTTGATGAAGCTTCGCAGCGTGCCGGTGTAGTCACGCCGCAGGCTGGTGACAAAGGCGTCGGACTCGCCCGGTTCCTGTTGTCGCCAGGACGCACCGACCAGCACTTGACCGATGAAGCGCCGGGGCGCACGTTGCACGGCACGCAGGGCCACAGCAGCGCCGGCAGACTCGGCTGCCAGCACACAAGGCCCCACCTTCATGGCGTCGGCCACAGCCAGCAGGTCGTCAGCCAGGTCGTCCAGCGTGATGGGGCCGCTGTGCATGCTGGCGCCGGTGCCGCGATGGTCGACGCTGATGCATTGCCAATGCGGCAGGTGTTCAAACAGCGGATACCAGATCTCGCCGCTGCCGATCCAGCCCCCCACGGCCAACAGGGTGAGCGGGCCCTGGCCAAAACTCAGGGTGTGCAGTTGTGCGCCGGTGCGCTGGATGAACATGTCGGACTCCGAAGCTTGCAGAGTCCCCATTGCACGACCGTGGCGGCGCGCTGGCCATGGGACGGGCGTCCCGAGCGGTAGCTTTGAGTCCCGGATTTAGGGCCCAGGTCCCGTACCTCGTACGCCCCCATGGCGAGGCCTTGCGGGCCAAGCTTGGAAGGCGGCAACAGGATGGACGTCAACGCGCCATCAAAGGGCAGATCGCCGGGCGCGATGCAAGCCACAACCTCGGCAACCGAACGAACGAGCGCTTGTGTGTCAGAGGGTTCGAACGCAACGCGCCACTGTCCGATCTGTTCGGCCGTCGGAAAGTCGCTGAGCCGACTGCTGAACATGCCGCCACGGATCAGGTGTGACGCCCCAGCTCAAACCAGGGTCTTGAGTGCCGTGGCGCTGGCCATCTGCGGCAGCACGCCCGTGGTGTCTGCCAGCGACAACACAGCCAGAAACAACAGCAAGGTGGTGCACATGGAAGCGACGGCTGCGATGACGCGGGTGGATTTGGAGCTGAATTTGGCGGTGTTCATGGTGATGTCCTGGCGTGTGCGTTGAATGGCGTTGGCTCAAGCGGGGGCCATGTTTCAGGCCGTCGTTCAGCCGCGCTGGCGCTGCGCAGTTCAGCGTGAGGTGGGCAGCAAGACGGTGGCGCTGGCCAGCATCTGCGTCTGGTTCGCCGGGGCCTTGGCTTGAAGATCGGTGTGGGCGTTGCCGGCCAGCGAGCTGACCGAATCAAACAGCGCGACGGTCAGAAGCAGGGAAGCGGCGGCGCAGATCAGGCGGGTGGTGGTGGTGTTCATGGCGGGTGTCCTTGGCGGTTGAAGTGCCGGGGTGGCGCTGCAGGTGTTGTCGATGGATGTATGGTGTCGGCGCAGTCGATTTATGTCCTTTGCAGCGCCTGAAAAGTTATGAAAGCGGCACGTGACCCCTTTGATGCACCTGCCCCGCCACCTGCCGCACGCCGTGGCGCGCCTGCGCGCCGCGCGCTTGGCCGCCAGCAGCAAACCCTTCCTGGCCCGCGGCGGTTCCAAGCGCGAACGGTGCGCCGGCTGCCGGCTGCTGCCCAGCCACTGCCTGTGCGCCCTGCGCCCGGTGCTGCCCACGCGAGCCGGTTTCTGTCTGCTGATGGCCGATATCGAGCCGCTCAAGCCCAGCAACACCGGCTGGTTGGTCGCCGACCTGGTGGCCGACACCTGGGCCTTCGGGTGGCAGCGCACCCACACCGACCCCGCGTTGCTGGCGCTGCTGGCCGACCCGCAATGGCAGCCGATGGTGGTTTTCCCGGGCGAATACGCGGCACCAGAGCGTGTGGTGTTGGGTGTGCCACCCGGGGGCACCAAAAGCGCAGCCCGCCCGCTGTTCATCCTGATGGACGGCACCTGGGCCGAGGCCCGCAAGATGCTGCGCCACAGCCC
>JAHECB010000162.1 GCA_024641925.1 Betaproteobacteria bacterium | reverse complement strand
GTTGATCGGCGGCATGGCGCTGCACCAGGGCAAGATCGCCGAGATGCGCACCGGCGAAGGCAAGACGCTGATGGCCACCTTGCCGGTGTACCTGAACGCGCTGGCCGGCAAGGGCGTGCACCTGGTCACGGTGAACGACTACCTGGCCCGCCGCGACGCCGAGTGGATGGGGCAGCTCTACAACTTCCTGGGCCTGACGGTGGGTGTGAACGTGCCGGGCATGGACCGCGCCGAAAAACAGGCCGCCTTTGCGGCCGACGTCACCTACGGCACCAACAACGAATTTGGCTTTGA
This sequence comes from Betaproteobacteria bacterium, assembly GCA_024641925.1. Lineage (GTDB taxonomy): Bacteria > Pseudomonadota > Gammaproteobacteria > Burkholderiales > Burkholderiaceae_C > Rubrivivax. The sequence continues at coordinate 10,935 of JAHECB010000162.1, read as the reverse complement.
CTACCTGCGCGACAACATGGTGCAGGACGTGGCCGACCGCGTGGCCCGCGGCCTGAGCTACGCCATCGTCGACGAGGTGGACTCCATCCTGATCGACGAAGCGCGCACGCCGCTGATCATCAGCGGCCAGGCCGAAGACCACACCGACATGTATGTGCAGATCAACGCCATCGTCCCGGCGCTGAAAAAGCAGATCGGTGAAGAAGACATCCGCACCGGTGAAGGTGTCATCGAAGCCGGCGACTTCACCGTCGACGAAAAAGCACACCAGATCTTCCTGACCGAGTCGGGGCACGAAAAGGCCGAAGAACTGCTGACCCAGGCGGGTCTGCTGCCCGAAGGCGCCAGCCTGTACGACCCGGCCAACATTGCGCTGATGCACCACGTGTATGCGGCCTTGCGCGCCAACAACCTGTACCACCGTGACCAGCATTACGTGGTGCAAAACGGCGAAGTCATCATCGTGGACGAGTTCACCGGCCGCCTGATGACGGGCCGGCGCTGGAGCGACGGCCTGCACCAGGCCGTCGAGGCCAAGGAAGGCGTCGAGATCCAGAGCGAAAACCAGACGCTGGCGTCGGTGACCTTCCAGAACTATTTCCGCATGTACGGCAAGCTTGCCGGCATGACCGGCACGGCCGACACCGAGGCCTACGAGTTCCAGGAAATCTACGGCCTGGAAACGGTGGTCATCCCGCCCAACAAGCCCACCATCCGCAAGGACGACAACGACCTCATCTACAAGACGGCGAAGGAAAAGTTCGACGCCGTCACCGCCGACATCCGCGATTGCCACCAGCGTGGCCAGCCGGTGCTGGTGGGCACCACGTCCATCGAAAACTCCGAGCTCATCAGCAACCTGCTGACGGCGGCCAAGCTGCCACACCAGGTGCTCAACGCCAAGCAGCACGCCAAGGAGGCCGAGATCGTGGCCCAGGCCGGCCGGCCGGGTGTGATCACCATCGCCACCAACATGGCGGGCCGCGGCACCGACATCGTGCTGGGGGGCAACGTTGAAAACCAGGTCAAGTTCCTGGAGCTGGATGAATCGCTGACGCCCGAAGAACGCACCCGTCGCGCCCAGGCCCTGCATGGCGAGTGGCAAGGCCTGCACGACCAGGTCAAGGCCGCGGGCGGCTTGCGCATCGTGGCCACCGAACGCCACGAAAGCCGGCGCATCGACAACCAGTTGCGCGGCCGTTCAGGCCGCCAGGGTGACCCTGGCGCCAGCCGCTTCTACCTGAGCCTGGACGACCAGTTGATGCGCATCTTCGCGGGTGACCGCGTGCGCGCCATCATGGACCGGCTGAAGATGCCGGAAGGCGAGGCCATCGAGGCTGGCATCGTCAACCGCAGCATCGAAAGTGCGCAGCGCAAGGTTGAAGCGCGCAACTTCGACATGCGCAAGCAGCTGCTGGAATACGACGACGTCTCCAACGACCAGCGCAAGGTCATCTACCAGCAGCGCAACGAAATTCTGGAAGCCGCCGCCCTGGACGAGCAGATCACCAACCTGCGCAAGAGCGCGATGACCGAGGTGGTGCGCACCTACGTGCCGGCGGAAAGCCTGGAAGAGCAATGGGACCTGCCCGCGCTTGAAAAAGTGCTGCGTGATGAATGGCACTTCGACGTGCCGCTGACACAGACCGTCGAGAAAGCCGCCAGCATCACCGACGAGGACATCGTCGACCAGGTGGTGGCCGCTGCCGACGCGCACTTCCAGGCCAAGGTCGACCTGGTGGGCGCCGAGCAGTTCACGCCCTTCATGCGCATGGTGCTGTTGCAGAACATCGACAGCCACTGGCGTGAACACCTGGCCGCGCTGGACTACCTGCGCCAGGGCATCCACCTGCGTGGCTACGCCCAGAAAAATCCCAAGCAGGAGTACAAGCGCGAGGCCTTCGAGCTGTTTTCGCAGTTGCTGGATGTGGTGAAGATGGAAGTCACCCGCATCCTGATGACGGTGCGCATCCAGACCGAAGACCAGGCTGCTGCTGCGGCGCGCGCGCTGGAAGAGCAGGCTGGCCATCTGGGCAATGTCAGCTACACGCACCCCAACGAAGACGGCAGCGTATCCACCGAATTTCAACAGGACCCGGTCGCGCAGGCGGCCGCCGGCACCGTGCCCAAGGTGGGCCGCAACGACCCCTGCCCCTGCGGCAGCGGCAAGAAGTTCAAGGCCTGCCACGGCAAGCTGACCTGAACGACGCGGGGCCGGCATGGATCGAACGCACCTGATCCGCGCCCCCCGCGAGTTGCACACACCGCGCCTGCGCCTGCATGCGCCACGCGCCGAATTCGCGGCTGTGTTTGTTGAAAGTCTGAACCACAGCCTGCCCGGTCTGCAGTACATAGGCTGGGGTCAGCACAGCCAGACGCTGGCCTGGGCGCAGCAATTCATGGCAGGCGGTGTGGCCCTGATCAACGAAGGCGACTGCCTGATCTTTCATGCCTTTGAGCGCGCCGGCGGTGGGTATGTGGGCCGCATCGATCTGCACAGCTGGGACTTTGACGCGCCGCGCTGCGAGGTGGGCTATGTTGGCGACAGCCGCGTCCAAGGCCGTGGTCTGATGCGCGAGGCCGTGCTGGCCTGCGTGCAACTGGCCTTTGACCTGGGCGTGGCGCGTGTCCAAGCCCTCAGCGAAGCCGACAACCACCGCGCGCTGCGCTTCGCAGAACAGGCCCTGGGTTTCACCCGCGAGGGCGTGCTGCGCAATTTCGAGCGTGACGCCCGGGGCCGTCTGGGCCGACAGGTGCTGTTTGCTTCCTACAATCCAGCACTGGTTTGAAGTCGGGCCCTCGCCGCTGGGCGCCGACATGAAGCCATCTTTTTGCAGCCCAGTTCCAGACGGCCGGACACCAGCCCTGGACAACCACTCAAAGCCATGCCCGTCAACCTGACCGTCACCGACCCTTCCCAACTGCATGCCGTGCCAGGCGTGCGCATCGGCGTGGCCATGGCCGGGGTGCGCAAGGCCAACCGTCGTGATCTGGTGCTGTTTGCGCTGGAAGCGGGCAGCACGGTGGCCGGTGTTTTCACCAGCAACCGCTTTTGCGCCGCACCCGTTCAGCTGTGCCGCGAGCACCTGGCCGGCCCCGAGGGGCAACACATCCGCGCCTTGCTGGTGAACACCGGCAATGCCAACGCGGGCACCGGGGCGGACGGCCTGGCGCGGGCGCGCCGCAGTTGCGTGTCGTTGGCGGCGCTGATGGGCGTGAAACCCGAGCAGGTGCTGCCGTTTTCCACCGGCGTGATCATGGAAACGCTGCCGGTGGAGCGCATCGAAGCCGGCCTGCCCGCCGCTCTGGCCGCTTTGAATGCCAGCGGCTGGGCCGACGCCGCCACCGGCATCATGACCACCGACACGCTGCCCAAGGCCGTTTCGCGGCAGGTGATGATCGGTGGGCACCAGGTCACCATCACCGGCATCAGCAAAGGTGCTGGCATGATCCGGCCCAACATGGCCACGATGCTGGGCTTCATCGCCACCGACGCGGTTTTTGCGCCAGCAACGGCGCAGTCCCTGGTGCAGGCCTTGGTGCGCGACGCGGCCGACCAGAGCTTCAACCGCATCACCATCGACGGCGACACCTCCACCAATGACAGCCTGATGCTGGTGGCCACGCACCAGGCCGGCCATGCGCCCATCACGTCACTGGACAGCGCTGACGGCAAGGCCCTGCGCGACGCCGTGGTGGCCGTGGCACAGCAACTGGCCCAGGCCATCGTGCGCGACGGCGAAGGCGCCACCAAGTTCATCACCGTCCAGGTGCAAGGCGGCCGCGACGAAGCCGAATGCAAACTGGCGGCCTACGCCATTACCCATTCGCCGTTGGTGAAAACCGCGTTTTTTGCCAGCGACCCCAACCTGGGCCGCATCCTGGCGGCGGTGGGTTATGCCGGCATCACCGACCTGGACCAGGGGCTGATCGACCTGTACCTGGACGACGTGCACGTGGTCACCCAGGGTGGCCGGCACACGGCCTACCGCGAAGAAGACGGCCAGCGGGTCATGAAACAAAGCGAAATCACGGTGCGGGTGGACCTGCACCGTGGCCCGGCGCAGACCACCGTGTGGACCTGCGACCTGTCCCATGACTACGTGAGCATCAACGCCGACTACAGGTCCTGACGTGACGAGTTGCCCTTGAGGCTTCCCCGCCTCGCGCCCGACGACCTGCTGCATGACCCGGCGTACCGCCGGCTGTTCGCTTCCATCCTGACCAGCAGCTTCGGCAACCAGGTGCTGATGCTGGCGCTGCCACTGACGGCCGCGGTGCTGTTGAACGCCACGCCCACGCAGATGGGTTTGCTGACGGCCATGGAACTGGCGCCGTTTGTGCTGTTTTCGCTGCCTTCCGGCGTGTGGCTGGACCGTGTGCGCAAGCTGCCGGTGTATGTGGCTGGCGAAAGCATCGTGGCCGTGGCGGCGGCCAGTGTGCCGCTGGCATGGTGGCTGGGCTGGCTGAGCATGGGCTGGCTGTACGTCGCCGGTTTTGTCATCGGCCTGGTGCACACCGTGGCGGGTACCGCGGCGCAGATCGTGCTGACCCAGGTGGTCACGCGTGAACGCCTGGTGGAAGCCCACGCCAAGAATGCCCTGGCGTCATCGGGCGCCGAAGTCACCGGGCCGGCGCTGGCCGGTGCGCTGATCAAGGTGTTTGGTGCGCCGTTGTCGCTGGTGGTCAATGCCGTGCTGCTGCTGGGCTCCGCGCTGATCTTGAGGGGCGTACCGGTGCACGAACGCATTGAACGGCGCGCCAACGCTCACTTTGGCCGCGACCTGCTGGCAGGTCTGCGCTTTGTCGCCGGCACGCCCCTGCTGCTGACGCTGGCGGTGCTGATGTGCTTGTGGCAGATGAGCCATTACGTCGCGTTGACCGTGCAGATCCTGTTCGCCACGCGCACCCTGGGCCTGAGCGAACATGCCGTGGGCCTGTGTTACATGGGCATGGGCGTGGGCACCATCACCGGCAGCCTGCTGGGGCGACGTGTCAGTTTGCGCATTGGCCCCGGGCCTTGCCTGGCCCTGGGTTATGGCATTTGTGGCCTGGGTTGGCTGCTGGTGGCGGTGGCGCCGGCCAACGGCTGGGGTGTGGCGGCATTTGCCTTGATGCTGATGCTGTTCACCACCGGCGCCGTTTTCATCTTCATCAACTTCCTGGCGTTGCGCCAGGCCGTGACGCCGCAGCCGCTGCTGGGCCGCATGACGGCCACCATGCGCTGGCTGTCGCTGCTGGCCGCAGCGCCTGGCGCCTTGTTTGGCGGCTGGTTGGGAGAGCACGTCAGCCTGCGGGCGTCACTGGGTTTTGCGGGCGGCGTGTCGGTGCTGCTGCTGCTGGTGGCCTGGCGGCTGCCCATCATCCGCGATTTGCGCACTCTGCCCGAGCGCGAGCGAGAGTCCGACTGGCTGGGCCTGGAAGGTGACGTCAGGCCGCAAAAGGCCGTGGTTCCGAAGTAACCCTGGTCGACCTTTGTTTCAGTTCACGTCGCCGCTGGTGACCGGCGAAAACCGGTCCACCGCGTCGGTGATGATGCCGTCGATGCCCAGGCCCAAAAGCCGTTCCACGTCAATGACCTCGTTCACTGTGTAACACAGCGCCCGCCACTTGTTGGCGCGCAGTTCGGCGCGCAGGTCGGCGGTCATCAGGGTGTGGTTGGTGACGATGGCCACACATTCCAGCGCCCGCGCCACGGTTTTCCAGTTGTCCCACAGCGTGTCCAGCAGCAGGGCGCGTGGCACCAAGGGCGCTGTTTCACGTGCGCCTTGCAGCGCCTCGGGCCTGAACGAGCTGAACAGCAGCGGTGCGCTGCTGCCGGCCCATAAATCGGCGCAGGCCTTGCCCACGGCCAGGCCCGTTTCACGTTCGGTGCCGGTGGTGGGTTTGATCTCGATGTTCAGCGCAAAGCCATTGCCCTGCACATAACGTGCGATGGCCGCCAGGCTGGGCAGGGGTTCGCCGGCATGGCTGCGGCCATGCCAGCTGCCCGCGTCCAGCAAGGACAACTGGCCCCACGGCAGCTCACCGGCAACGCCTTGTCCTGCGGTGGTGCGTTGCAGCGTGTCGTCGTGCAGCAAAAACGGGACGTGATCGGCGCTGAGTTTGACGTCGCATTCAAAGGCCCGGTAGCCGTGCGCAGCGCCCAGCTTGAAGGCGGCCAGCGTGTTTTCGGGCGCCAGCTTGCCCGCGCCCCGGTGTGCCAGCCACAGGGGGAAGGGCCAGGAGGTGTCCAGATCGTCGAGCAGCATCTCGTTCAGCCTACGCGTTGGCCGGTGGTGCTGTCGAACCAGTGCAGCTGCGCCGCGGCCACCTGCAATTGCACCATGCTGCCTGGCTGGGGCGGCGAGCGCATGCCTTCGATACGCAGCGTGAACGCTGCTTCACCCAGCCGGCCATACACCAGGCGTTCGGCGCCCAGCATCTCCAGCAGTTCAACCTCCATCGGCCAGCCGGCCTCGGTGCCCAGCACCGCGTGTTCCGGCCGCACGCCCAGGGTGATGGCGCCGTTGCGCGGCGCCGGCGCGGGCAGTGTCAGCGTCAGGCCGCCGGTGGTGAAGTTCAGGCCGTCGGTCTGGCCGGGCATCAGGTTCATGGGCGGGCTGCCGATGAAGCTGGCGACAAAGGTGGTGGCCGGCGTGCCGTACACCTGCTCTGGCGTGCCGAACTGTTCGATGCGGCCGGCGTTCATGACGATCATGCGCTGTGCCAATGTCATGGCCTCGACCTGATCGTGCGTCACAAACAGCGACGTGACGCCCAGTTCCCGGTGAAGTTTCTGAATTTCCAGCCGGGTCTGCGCGCGCAGCTTGGCGTCCAGGTTGGACAGCGGTTCGTCAAACAGGTAAACGGCAGGCTGGCGCACGATGGCACGGCCCATGGCCACCCGCTGGCGCTGGCCACCGGACAACTCGCGGGGCTTGCGTTTCAGCAACGCGCCGAGTTCCAGAATCTTCGCCGCCTTGTTCACCCGGCTTTCGATTTCGTCCTTCGACAGCTTGGCGATCTTCAAACCATAGGCCATGTTGTCGAACACACTCATGTGCGGGTACAGCGCGTAGTTCTGGAACACCATGGCGATGTCGCGCTCGGCCGGCTCCAGCTGGTTGACGACGCGGCCGGCAATGTCGATCTCGCCACCGCTGATCTCTTCCAGTCCCGCCACCATACGCAGCAGTGTGCTCTTGCCGCAGCCGCTGGGGCCCACGATGACGACAAACTCGCCGTCCGGTATGTCGGCGCTGACGCCGTGGATGACCTTGTTGGCGCTGGCGCCGAAGCCATAGGTCTTTTCAACCTTGCGCAGTGCTATCGCGCCCATGCTGTACCCATCATCGTCATCATCATTTTTCGGTGTCCACCAGGCCTTTGACAAACCATTTCTGCATCAGCATCACCACCAGGGCCGGCGGCAGCATGGCCAGTATTGCGGTGGCCATGACGGCGTTCCATTCGGTGGCCGCGTCGCCGCCGGTGATCATGCGTTTGATGCCCATCACCACCGGGTACATGTCCTCCGAGGTGGTCACCAGCAGCGGCCACAGGTACTGGTTCCAGCCGTAGATGAACTGGATCACAAACAGCGCCGCAATCGAGGTGCTGGACAGCGGCAGCAGCACGTCCTTGAAAAACCGCATGGGTCCGGCCCCGTCGATGCGAGCGGCCTCCACCAGTTCGTCGGGCACGGTCAGGAAAAACTGCCGGAACAGAAACGTGGCCGTGGCCGATGCGATCAGCGGAATCGTCAGCCCGGCGTAGGTGTTCAGCATGCCCAGATCGGCCACCACCTTGTAGGTGGGCAGGATGCGCACCTCCACCGGCAGCATCAGGGTGACAAAAATCATCCAGAACACCAGGTTTCGGAACGGGAAACGAAAGTAAACGATGGCAAAGGCCGACAGCATCGAGATCACGATCTTGCCCACCGAAATCACCAGTGCAGTGACCAGGCTGACCCACAGCATGCGCGACACCGGCGCCGTCTTGGCGCCCGATTCGTTCTGGCCGCCCAGCAGGGCAAATTCGTAGCTCTTGAGCATGTTGTCGCCCGGCGCCAGCGACATGGGCACGTTTTGCACGATTTGTTCCGCCGTCTGCGTGCTGGCCACAAAGGTGATGTAGACCGGGAAGGCCACGATCAGCACACCCAGCACCAATACCAGGTGCGACAACAGGGTGGCAGCGGGTCTGTTTTCAACCATGGTTTCAGTAGCTCACGCGTTTTTCGACATAACGGAACTGCACCACGGTCAGCGCAATCACGATCACCATCAGCACCACGCTCTGCGCCGCCGAGCCGCCCAGATCCAGCGCCTTGAAGCCGTCGAAATAGACCTTGTAGACCAGGATGGCCGTGTCCTTGCCCGGCCCGCCCTGGGTGGCGGCGTCGACGATGCCGAAGGTGCCAAAGAAGGCGTAGATGATGTTGATCACCAGCAGGAAAAAGGCGGTGGGCGACAGCAGCGGGAACTGCACGGTCCAGAAGCGCCGCCAGGGGCCGGCGCCGTCGATGGCGGCGGCCTCGATCAAGCTCTTGGGAATGGACTGCAGCCCGGCCAGGAAAAACAGGAAGTTGTACGAAATCTGGTTCCACACCGAAGCCATCACGATCAGCATCATGGCGTGGTTGCCGTTGAGCAGGTGGTCCCACTGGAACCCCATCGCGCGCAACCAGAAGCTGACCATGCCCACCGACGGCGCAAACATGAACAGCCACAGCACGCCCGCTACCACCGGCGCCACCGCATAGGGCCAGACCAGCAGCATCTTGTAAAAGCCCGCCGCCTTGACCACGCGGTCGGCCATCACGGCCAACAGCAGCGACAGCACCAGGCCGATGGACGCCACCAGCAGCGAAAAGACCGCGGTGACCTTGAACGAGGCCAGGTAGGAGTCGTCTTGCCACAGGCGCAGAAAGTTTTCGGCGCCAACATAAACAGACGACGTGCCAAAGGCGTCTTCCGACAGCACGCTTTGGTAGATGGCCTGACCAGCTGGCCAGAAGAAGAAGACCAGCACAACGGCCATCTGCGGCGCCACCAGCACCCAGGGCAGCCATGCATTCTTGAAGCGCACGCGCTTTTCTACCGCCACGTCAGTTGCTCCTGGAACCCGGATGAAAAGCCCCCTCGCGCCGGCGGCGCAGGGGGCTCAGATCGTCAGCGCTGGTCAATCAACGGCTTTGATGATTGCACGCGCGTGGACGTCTTCAGATCAACGCGAGTTGGCCTTCTCGAAACGCGCCAGCTGTTCGTCGCCGCGTTTCTTGGCGTCGTCCAGACCTTGTTTCACTGTCTTCTTGCCGCTCCAGATGTTTTCCATCTCTTCGTCCAGGATGGTGCGGATCTGCACGAAGTTGCCCAGCCGGATACCGCGCGACTTGTCCGTGGTCTTGCGGATCATCTGCGTCACCGAAATGTCGGTGCCCGCATTCTGCTTGTAGAAGCCGCTTTTGTCGGTGAGTTCAAACGACGCCAGGGTGACGGGCAGGTAACCTGTGCGCTGGTGGCTGGCAGCCGCCACTTCAGGCCGGGACAGGAAGGCAAAAAATTGCGCCACGCCTTTGTATTCAGCCGGCTTCTTGCCCGACATCACCCACAGGCTGGCGCCGCCGATGACGGTGTTCTGCGGTGCGCCGGGCACATCGGGGTAATAGGGCAGGGTGCTGATGCCGCCGGTGAACTTGGAATTGCGCTTCACACTGCCGTACAGCGCTGAAGACGCCGTGACCATGGCGCACTCGCCCGACACAAACGCCGCATCGGCCTTGTTGCCGCGGCCCTTGTACACAAACAGGCCCTGCTTGGCCATGTTGGACAGGTTTTCAAAGTGGCGCACATGCAGTGGCGTGTTGAAGGCCAGTCGTGTGTCCATGCCGCCAAAACCGTTGCGCTTGGTGGCGAACTCCACGTTGTGCCAGGCCGAGAAGCTTTCCAGCTGCGTCCAGCTGCCCCAGCTGGTGCTGAAGGGGCACTGGTGGCCGCTGGCCTTCAGCTTGGCGGCAGTCAGTACCACCTCGGGCCAGGTCTTGGGCGGGCTTTCCGGGTCCAGGCCAGCGGCCTTGAACGCGTCCTTGTTGTAGTGCAGCACGGGCGTCGAGCTGTTGAACGGAAAGCTCAGCATCTCGCCGCTGGGGGCGGTGTAGTAACCCGCCACTGCCGGCACATAGGCCTTGGGGTCGAACTTCTGGCCGGCGTCTTTCATGATCTTGGCCACGGGCACGATGGCGCCCTTGCTGGCCATCATGGTGGCCGTGCCCACTTCAAACACCTGCAGGATGTGCGGTGCATTGCCGGCGCGGAAGGCGGCGATGGCCGCGGTCATCGATTCGTCATAGGTGCCCTTGTACGTCGGCACCACCTTGTAGTCCTTCTGACTGGCGTTGAATTCCTTGGCCAGGTCATTGACCCATTCGCCCAATGCGCCGCCCATGGAATGCGACCACTGAATCTCCGTCTGGGCGCGAGCCGGTAGGGCTGCCAGGGCGGCCGCGGCCATGCCGCACAGGGTCAAGGAACGAACGAGGTGGGTCTTTTTCATGTGATCTCCAAGCAAAACATTCATCGGGCAGCCCATTTTGGGTTGCATTTGTGACAATCGAGGTTCTGTCATGGAACGGCTGCGCCGGGCATGGGGAAAAACCCGCCAAGGCTCGTCGACGAGCGCGTTCGCGCACTGAAGGGTTGTACCCCGCTGCGTTAGCATCAGTGACAACCCTATGAATGCACCTCTATCACTGCCCGAAGCGCTGACCAGCGCGCTCTCTGCCGCCGACTTGTTGGCCGAAACCCGGGGGCATCAGACGCGCCTGCGCGAGATTCCCTACAACTACACCTCGTTTTCCGACCGCGAGATCGTCATCCGGCTGTTGGGCGCCCGCGCCTGGGACGTGTTGAACCTGCTGCGGCAAGAGCGCCGCACCGGTCGCAGCGCGCG
>JAHECB010000412.1 GCA_024641925.1 Betaproteobacteria bacterium | reverse complement strand
GAGCGCCGCGATGGTTTTGGCCAGGTTTTCAGGCTCGTTCACGTCCAGCGGGTCGGGGCGGCCGTGGCCCACGTCGCAAAACGGGCAGCGGCGCGTGCATTTGTCGCCCATGATCATGAAGGTGGCCGTGCCCTTGCCAAAGCACTCGCCGATGTTGGGGCAGCTGGCCTCCTCGCACACCGTGTGCAGCTGGTGTTCACGCAGGATGTTCTTGATTTCGTAGAAGCGCGTCGTGGGGCTGCCGGCACGCACGCGGATCCAGTCGGGCTTCTTCAGCATCTCGGCGCGCTCCAGCGGCACCACCTTGATGGGGATGCGGGCCGTCTTGGCCTGCGACTTCTGCTTGGCGCTGGCGTCGTACTCAGCGGCTTCGGGGGTATTGCGGGGGGGTGAGCTCATGGCGTTGGGCCTTGTGGGCCCAGGTGGTCGTGCAGCAACAACCGGGGCCAGTGTTTCAAGTGGTAGGGCAGTTTAGCGGTCAGCAGCGTACGGCCGGGCAACACCCATGGCACAGCTCTTGCCTCTGAACCGTTGTGAAAGCCACCGAACCCACGGACGAACCCCAGCGCCCCATGCCCGGCGACGAACCGCCGCTGCGGGTGCTGCTGGTGGACGACGGCGCGCACCGCGTGACGCTGATCCGCGACGAACTGACCCGCAAGGGCCACCTGGTGGTGGGCGTGGTGGACTCGGCGCTGGCGCTGCATGACTGCGTGACGCGCCTGTTGCCCGACGTGGTCATTGTCGATGCCGAGTCGCCGTCGCGCGACACACTGGAGCATCTGGCGCTCATGTCCAACACCCACCCACGACCCGTGGTGGTGTTCAGCGAAGACGGCCGGACGGAACCCATGCGGCAGGCGCTTCGCGCTGGCGTCAGCGCCTATGTCATCGCCGGGCTCAGCCCGCAACGGCTGGAACAGGTGCTGCAAGTGGCCATTGCGCGTTTTGAACACGAATCAGAACTGCGCCAGCAACTGGGGCAGGCGCAGAGCCAGTTGTCCGACCGCAAGCTGATCGACCGTGCCAAGGGCATCCTGATGGATCAAATCGGACTGGGCGAAGAACAGGCCTTCAAGCACCTGCAAAAGATGGCCATGGACCGCGGCCAACGTCTGGCCGAGGCGGCGCAGCGCATCGTGAAATCGCGCCAGCTGCTGTCACCTGAAGACTGAACCCGTCCGCCACAGCCCGGCAATCCGCCTTGGTGCTGCAATGCACCAATTTCGCTCAATTGGGCTGCTGTTCTGGTGCGTCGAAGGCCGCCGCCTACAGCCCTTCCAAGGGAACAGGCCCTGGCACGAAGCGTGCGTACAGGACCCGCAGTCGACCGTCGCAATGGCGTGGCGGAAGACGTGGGGTGTGGACAAGGGCGTCCGACTCGCAATCAACAGGTGCTTCCGTGGTCCTGGGGTTGTGGTCGCGACGCCCTCTTTTTTGGCCCTTGATTTGGATGACCTGATTTTCATGACAGCCGCCCATCGCCAGCACACCGCACAGACCGCCGCGCCGGCGGCGTCGTCGCGCACAGCGCCGACAGCCAGCGCCTGGCTGACCGGCTCGGACGCCCCTGAAAAACGCCAGTTGAAGGTCGGCTTCATGCCGCTGACTGACAGTGCCTCGATCGTGATGGCCTCGGTGCTGGCGTTTGACCAGAAGCACGGCATCAAGTTTGTGCTGAAGCCCATGACGTCATGGGCCAGCGTACGCGACCAATTGCTGCTGGGAGAACTGGACATGGCCCAGGCCCTGTATGGCATGGTGTATGGCCAGCACCTGGGTATCGGCAGCCCAGCTACCCCTATGGCGGTGCTGATGACGCTGAACCACAACGGACAGGGTCTGACGCTGTCGCGCCGCCTGGCCGAACAAGGCGCTGTCGACGCCGAATCGCTGTCACGGCTGATGGCACGCGAGCCACGCACCTACCGATTTGCACAGACCTTCCCGACCGGTACGCATGCGCTATGGCTGTACTACTGGCTGGCATCGGCTGGTGTGAACCCGTTTACCCAGGCCAGCGTCATCACCGTGCCACCTTCGCACATGGTGCAACACCTGCGGCGCGGTGGCGTTGACGGCTTCTGCGCCGGCGAGCCCTGGAACCAGAGTGCCATCAGCGACGGATCGGGCGTCACGGTGGCCACCTCGCAGCACATATGGCCCGACCACCCGGAAAAGGTGCTGGGCTGCACCGCCGATTTTGTCGCTCAACACCCTCACACCGCGCGCGCGGCCGTGATGGCCGTGCTCGAAGCCAGCCGCTGGATTGACGCCAGCGCCGCCAACCAGCAGCGCACGGCACAGATCCTGGCCGGCGACGACATGGTCGGCACACGGCTCGACGCCTTGGCACCCCGCCTGCAGGGTGACTACGACAACGGCCTGGGCCAACGCTGGCACGACAGACACCGGCTGCGGTTCTTCAACGACGGCGCCGTGAACTTTCCGTACCTGAGTGACGGCATGTGGTTCATGACGCAGCACAAGCGCTGGGGGCTGCTGCGCCAGCACCCGGACTACCTGGGCGTGGCGCGGCAGGTCAATCAGATCGCGCTGTACCGCGAAGCCGCCAACGCGCTGCGTCTGCCGCTGCCCGCCAGTGCCTTTCGCAGCAGCACGCTGATGGATGGGCAGCGCTGGGATGGCACCCATCCCGAACGTTACGCCGACGGCTTTTTGCACCGCGCGCCGCCCTTGCCGGCCCTGGACGAACCGCGTGGGTCGCCACCTTCCTTTTCCCATTTGCCACAAGGAGCCTTGACATGACCCCAGCCAACAACAACCTGCCCCGCCGACGCTTTGTCGCCGGCGCCACCGCCTTGGCCGGCAGTGCCGCGCTGGGCCTGCCCAGCACTGCGCGTGCCAAAGGCCCGGCGCCCGAAAAAGAAGCCCTGAAGTTTGGCTTCATCAAGCTGACCGACTGCGCACCGCTGGTGGTGGCCTACGAAAAAGGCTACTTCGAAGACGAAGGTCTGAACGTGACGCTGGAGGCCCAGGCCAACTGGAAGG
>JAHECB010000411.1 GCA_024641925.1 Betaproteobacteria bacterium | reverse complement strand
CCAGCAGCCAGTACCTGTGGTGCGACGCCAAGCTGCTGGGCCAGATGTGGGGCGAAAAAACCTGGGAGGCCAAGGCCACCATCGGACGCAAACTGGGTTGGGGCAACGGGCGCGCGGTTGACACCATGCTGGCCCAGGCGCGGGCCGCGGCGCTGAAGGACCCCCGCAAGCGCTGCACCTTTCACGAGGCCGGCTACACCTACAACGATGCGGTGAAGCTGGGCAATGTCTGGCGTATGACGGCCTCTGACGCCAAGGCCACCGTTGAACACAAGATCCTGATGGGCTTGGAGCGCAACGTTCAGCGCTTGCTCGGCCAGTAGGGTTGAGCTTCCCCCATATCGGCTGGAAGGTCGGCTTGGAGGTGGAGTTGCTGGCGCCTGCCGGGTCGTCTCGGCGGGTGTTGGCCCAGCACCTGGCGCAGTCCCTGGGCGGGCAGGTGCAGGTGTTTTTCCACCCGCAGTCCGAACTCAGTCTGGTACCGGGCTCACCGGTGTTCGACAACCTGACACCGGGTTTCAAGGTCATGGATGCCCGTGGCGATTGGGTGGCCTCCTGCGTCGACGACATCACCTTGCAGCGGGACCTGGACCGGGAAAGGTCGCCCCTGCCCGGCTGGTTTCGGGTGGTCAGCGACGACCTGCGCTTGCTGCATCTGGTGGCCAGAGTAGGCCGGGCGGATGCCGGACCGCTGGAAGCGCTGACTGAGGTGGCGACCTTGTTTGGCACTGCGCCTGAATGCCTGCCCGAGGGCATGGTGCGGGTGTGCGACGAGATGCGTGCACCCATTGCCATTGCGACGCCCTTGCCCGGTGAGCGTGAACGGCCCTGCGAATTGATCACGCCACCGCTGTCGGCCGACCACGGCCGGCAACTGGAAACTTTGCTCAAGCCCGCCCGTGAACTGGGGTTCACGCTGGCGCATGAGTCCGCCACCCACGTGCATTTCGACGGCGCACCGCTGCGCAGCGCGCGGGTGCTGCGCAACCTGGTCCGGCTGCTGGAGGCCTGGGGCCCGACGCTGAAAGCCCTGGTCGGCGTGAACCCCGCTTGTTGCCGGCTTGGGCCCTGGCCATCGGCGCTGCGCGACCTGGTCGATGCGCCCGGCTTCACCGATCTGGACTGGGTTGCTGCGCAGACGGAATTGCAGGCGCTGGGCTTGAGCAAGTACTGCGACTTCAATCTGAAGAACCTGGTGCACGACGTCCCGGGCAAACCGACCTTCGAGGTGCGGGTGCTGCCGGGCCTGGCCGACACGGCCACCATCCTGGCCGGCGTGGCCTTGTTTGAGGCCGTGCTGCACCTGGCGGTGGATTCGCCCGAGCTTGGGTTGGACATCACGCCGCCCAACGCGGCCTGGATGGTGCGGCACCTGCCCCTGGCACCAGACTTGCTGCAGTATTGGCTCGGGCTGGCGCAAGCTGCCGATGTGGCCGCACACGGCCCTGTTCCGGTGCCGGCCTCAACAAAAGTTGTGTGACACACAAAAACCACACAGGCGTTCCGCACTTACCCGACGCTGTGTTCGTCGGTCCCTCTTCCATAATTTGTATCTTCTTTTAAAGCAACTACAACGACGGACCCGCCCTGATGAAAAAGCTCCTGCTGATTGCCCTGACGCTGTTAAGCGGTTTTTCGACCGCCCAGGCGGGCGAGTTGCTGTTTGTCGAGGCCCGGCACAGCGGCAAATGCCTGCACGTGACCAATGCCAGCCAGGAAAACGGTGCGGCGGTCACGCAATGGGATTGCATTGACAAACCCAATGTCAAGCTCGAAGAGCTGCCGGCGGGGGATGGTTATGTTTTCCTGCGGTTTGTGCACAGCGGCAAGTGTCTGCATGTGAGCAATGGCAGCCAGGAGAATGCTGCGCCCATCACCCAGTGGGACTGCATCGACAAGCCCAATGTGAAGATCCGCAAGAAACCCGCGGGCGAGGGCTATTTCCATCTGAGCTTCCAGCACAGCGGCAAGTGCGTGCACCAGGCCAATGGCGTGCAGAACAACGGTGGCGCGATCACGCAATGGGACTGCATCGACAAGCCCAACGTCTTGTGGCGCATTCGACCAGTGTCGCCGCCCGCGGCGGTTGCGGCCGCGGCCTCGGCACCTGACGCGCAGACGTCAGCCGTCGCTCCGCTGGTGGCTGGTGCCGCCGTTGCAACGCCCGTGCTGGCGGCCAACGCGGCCGACAAGTCGACGGCGCTGCCACCGCCCCAGGTGCTGTCGCGGTTCGAGGCCAGGCAGATCGATGACGCGGTTTTTGCCTACATCAGCAAGCGCGTGAAGGACCCGGTCGTGAAGATCACTAAGGTCCAGATCGAGGGCGTGATGGGTGAGGCGGTTGCCACGGTTGAAGGCCGGGATTACTTCCGCATCTTCCTGAAGAAGAAGGACGGCAACTGGGCCGGCATCTTTGACGGCGCCATTGGCCCGGGCGACTGCGAAGCCATGGGCTTCCCGAAGAGTTCCAAGATCTGCGGGTACTGAGTCCGCTTCCACGCCGTTTCGCACGCCGGTTTGCATGCCGGCTTGCTGTCGGCGTCAGGTTCGGCGTTTGATCCCACCTGCCGTTTCGCTGCCAAATGCTGGCCCGACGCGGCGCGGGGTGGCAGCGGGTCAATGCCCCGCGAAGTCCACCAGCGTGAAAAGCTGCAGGCCGGACTCGCGCAGCTTGCTGGACCCACCCAGTTCGGGCAGGTCCACGATGGCGGCCCCTTCAACCACTTGGGCGCCCAGGCGCTCAAGCAGGTTCTTGCCCGCCATCATGGTGCCGCCGGTGGCGATGAGGTCGTCGATCAAGACCACGCGGTCGCCAGGACGTACGGCGTCGGTGTGCATTTCGACCGTGGCGCTGCCGTATTCCAGTTCGTAGGTTTCCGACACCGTGGTGAAGGGCAGCTTGCCTTTTTTGCGGATGGGTACAAAACCCACGCCCAGTTCATACGCCAGCACGCTGCCGATGATGAATCCGCGCGCGTCCAGTCCGGCCACCACCTGCGGTCGGGTATCGAAGTAGCGGTGCACAAACTGGTCGATACCCGACCGCAGG
>JAHECB010000161.1 GCA_024641925.1 Betaproteobacteria bacterium | reverse complement strand
CCAGTGTGGCGTCTTCAGCACCGCCGAAGCCGGTCAGCGCATAGGTCACGCCGGCGGCATCGAAGTCGACCAGCGATGTGCCACTGGGTGCGGGCGCAGGGGCCGGCGCAGGGGCCGGCGCAGGGGCCGGCGACGGCGACGGCGACGGCGACGGCGACGGTGCAGGAGCTGGCGCAGGCGACGGTGCCGGCGCTGCAGCAGCCGCGAAGGCAACATCGTCAAAGAAGTAGGTGCGCGCGCCCGTGGCTGCACCACCGGTGCCGAAATTGAAGAAGATCGAAACCTTGTTGTAGGCAATGCCCGCATCAAAAGCCGCCGTACCGGTGGCCGGCACGTTGAAGTCGAAGGTCAACGTTTGCCAACCGTTGGACATGGTGGTGACGGCCTCGGTCTCGACACTGCGTGTCGGGTCAGCAGCATCCTCGATCTTCAGACGAACCGGCACACCGGCGGCAGGCGAGTACACCCGCACCGTCATGCTGCGGTTGGTGGTGGTGAACGGGATGGTGGCAATCGACTGATTGGCACCCGTGGACACGGTGGTGCCGGCCCAGGTTTCAGCACTGGCCGACTTGACCACACGCGCCACCATGTTGCTGCCACCGGCGGGGTCGGCCGCAATGGTGGCGTCTTCGGCGCCGCCGAAGCCTGTGAGCGTATAGGTCACGCCTGCGGTGTCAAAGTCGATGGTGCCCTGCGGCGCGGCTGCGGCTGCTTCAGCCAGTGCCATGTCGTCGAAGTAGTAAGTCTGCACCCCGGCGGCAGCGCCCGCGGTACCGAAATTGAAGAAGATGGACGCCTTGTTGTAAGCCACCGCAGGGTTGAAAGCTGCAGTGCCGGTGGCGGGACTGTTGAAGTTGAAGCTCAGCGTTTCCCAGCTGTTGGCCACGGTGGTGACGGCTTCGGTTTCGACGCTGCGAGTCGGGTCTGCGGCATCTTCGATCTTCAACCTCACCGGCACACCGGCGGCCGGCGAATAGACCCTCACGGTCAGGACGCGGCGGGTGGTCGTGAAGGGTATGGTGGCCACCGTCTGGTTGGCACCCGTGGACATGGTGGTGCCCGCCCAAGTCTCGGCCGAAGCCGACCTGACAACGCGCGCGACCATGTTGGTGCCACCTGCCGGGTCTGCCACCATCGTGGAGTCTTCGGCGCCCCCAAAGCCGGTGAGTGTGTAGGTCACGCCTGCAGTGTCGAAGTCCATCAGGCTCGTTCCTGCGGGAGACGGTGCCGGGGCAGGTGCCGGGCCGGGCGCAGGAGCCGGTGAAGGCGCTGGCGCCGCAACCGGCAATGCGCCCGGTGGCGGCTCTGCAGTGCCGCCGCCGCAGGCCGCCAGCAACACCGACGCAGCCGCCGCGCAAGCGGTCAATGAAAAAAGTCTCGAAGGCCTGGTCATGGTGAGGGTTCCTGCAGTGGATGCGGATGGATGGGCCACCCAGCGTGGAGGTCGGTGCACCACCCGTCGGCACCGCATCGACGGCACCGTAATCGGCTGGCGGCGCTCTCTGAAAGCGCTTTCAAACAAGAATAGGGGTGCACCATCAGCTTGGCAAGGCCTGACCGCCCAGTGATTTCCCTAGGAGCCGCTGGAATCGGCGCCCTGCAATTGCAAGCAATCGTGCAAAGCCCGGCGTGGGTCAAACGGCCCGTCGGCAAGCCCCATACCCTGCAGCTGCAACAGACAAACGTGCCGCCTACTGCGAGCCCCAGCCGCCATTGGCTTTGGTGCACCAAGCCACGTTGGGTTTGCCATCGGTGCTTCGCGGGCCACCGCGCAAGCAGGTCTGGAAGGGCGAAAAGTAGATGTAGATGCTGGTGCTGGCGATCAAGCCCACAGCCAGCACCAGCGCCATCACGACGCGGTCGGTGAACATGTCTGTCTCCAAGAACAGCGGCTGGCGGCCCCGGCCAACAGCCACGAAGCAACCATGAAATCAGTTGGCACGGCCCAGGCTGGCGGGCGCCACATCCAGTGTCTTGCCGTCGCTGAACGTCACTTTCAGGGGCGTCTTGCCCGCGTTGTAGGCCAGGTAGGTCTTGCTGCCGTCGGCCCGCTTGAAGACCTGGTACAGCAGTGTGTTGGCCCGCACAGTCAGGTCCGGCGTGCCCATGGCGTTCAGGCTCAGCATCCAGTGCAGCGTGTGCGTACGGGTTTCTCCCAACTCCACCGCGCCCCAGCGGTCCCATTCGGCCAGCGCCGCCGTGGGGTCGGCCAGCGCCATGTACTTCGCAAACACGTCCTGCCAGATGTCCTTGGGCACTTCGCTGTAGTTCTTGCTGCGGTCCAGGTAGACCTGGGTGTCCTTGGTCAAGGTGGCCAGGCTGCGTTTGATGTAGTCCTTGTCACGCGCCAGGTGGGTTGAAAACGGCGCCATGGGCAGCAGATTGATGCCCTTGATCTGGCGCGGCTCGTCGGTCCACCAGGTGTTGTGGGCGTAGGTGGAGCCAAACAACATGCTGGCCTCGACGTGGTGCTTCTTGTACTCGGGTGCAAACACCAGGCCGTGGATGTCAAACCAATAGTGGCTGATGGCTTCGGCCTCGGTGGTGTACAGGTACACCCCCAGGTCACGCAGCGCTGTGTTGCCCGTGACTTCGGCCCACAGGATCAGCCCTGCCCAGGCATTGATGGCCTCGGACGACGACTCCTGGTTGTTGCCATATTCACCCATGCCCACACCCGAAGCCCAGGAATGGCCTTCATAGGGATCGAAGTTGCGCAGGAAAGGAAAGTCGGCACGACCGCGCTCGGAGGTGGCGATGTCAGCCACCAGCAGGTCCACCATCGCGCCCCATTGGTCCTTGGCGCCCCAGGCCGGGTCGCGCAGACTCACTTCAGCGGCAGCACGGATGAAATAACCGTAGTGGAAGTGGTGGTCGTTCATCTGTTCGACGGTGAAAAACTCGTCCGGGTAGCCCACCACGGTGCCCAGATTCTTGTCCAGATGGAAGTAGCTGCGTGAACCCTCGCCACTGAACCAGAACTCCATGCGCTCACGCGCCAGTTCGAGCAGCCGGTCACGGGTCCCCTTGTCGCCCTGCTGCTCGGCCACGGCCGCCAGCTGGGTGGCGCGTATCAGGCCTTTGCCCTGCCAGTAGGCGCTGGTGCGCCAGTTGTCGTTGTTTTCGCGCATGGGAATCAGTTCGCGCCGCTTGCGCACATCCGTCTTCAGCAGGTCCTGCAGCTCGTCCAGGCGCGGGCCTTCTTTGACGCCCGGCCACCAGGGCACAAAGCCGGTGTAGGCCAGCGTGGTGCTGAACTGCGCCGCCGCCAGCAGGCGCAGTTCGCCGCGCACGGTGTCAAAGGCCGGGCCCAGCTTGCCATCGACCGAGGCGTTCTTGAACCAGTGGTGCGGGTACAGGCCCTGCAGCGGGCCCACGTTGTCGCCCTCCATGGCCTTGGTGGTGGCGCGGTAGGTGGTTTCAACGGCGCTCTGGGCCTGGTCGTAACGCCATTCCACACGGGTGTCCTGCAAAAACGCATAGGCGTGTTTCAACAACAGGGCCAGGGTCTCGGGCTTGTCGTCGGGCACGCCGGCCACCGAGAGATACCCCTTGCCCGCCGGCAGGCTGGCCCGCCATTCGGTGGCCGACACCGGTGTCCAGCTGCCGCCCGTGGGGCCAAACAACGCATAGGTCTTGCCTTTCAGGCGAAGCACCAGCACACGGGGGTCGCCATGCGGCAGGCGTTCGGCGGCTTCGGGCAGGGTGACCTTGGCATCGCCGCGCGAGATCTGAAAGAAGGCGTAGGGGCTGCCGTGCGCAACGGTGGTGGTGAACTGGTCAGCCCCGTTGGCCATGGCAATGTCGATGGCCCAGTCGCTGAACTGCGCCAGCTTGGCCGGCCCCGGCACAAAGCCCGCTGGCGCGATGACCAGGGGGTCGGTGTGCGGGTAGTTGATCAGCACGTCGCGCCGCTCCGTGGGCTGCACACGCTTGCTGGGCAGCGCCATTTCCATGCCGGCCGGCGTGGCTTTGACGCTGAGCGGCTGGGCGTAGATGGCCTCGGGCTTGTCGTTGAAGATCAGCGTGGAATACCACTGGTTGGTGGGCGCGGCCCTTTGCAGCATCGCGGCGGTGCGGTGCGGCGCGGTAGGGGGCGACACGGCGCCGCTCTTGGGTGACAGCACATAGCCGCCAGCGCCGGCCTTCACCAGTTGCGCCTGCGCAGCGCCGGCGGCAGCCAGACTGATGACACAGGCAAAACCCATCGAGACAAATCGGTTCATGGCGCATTCCCAGCACGTGGTTCCAGACTCCCGCATTTTGTTTGAAAGCGCTTTCAAAGCATGCCCTCGTTTACCCCAACTGGGCGGAAAACAGACCTGCTACGGCTTACAGACCTGCCCGCTTGAAGCCCCTGGCAGCAAAATACAGGCATGCAAGCCAAAACGCCAAATCAAACACTTCAACAGCCTGGGGCTGCTGCACATCTGCAGACCAGCCTGCAGCGCCAGCGCCAGGCCTACCACGCGCATCCGGTTCCCACCTTGGCCGAACGCCGCGCAGACCTGAAAACCCTGGCGCGCTTCGTGCACGAAAACCAGACCGCCCTGTGTGCCGCGGTCAACGCCGACTACGGTCAACGTTCGGTGCATGAAACCCTGGCGACCGAAGTGGTACCCGTGCTGGCCGCCATACGCCATGCGCTGGGCCAATTGCGCGGCTGGATGAAGCCCCAACGCCGTCACATCGACCGCCTAACCTATGGCATGGGCAGCAACACCGTCGTACCCCAGCCCCTGGGCGTGGTGGGTGTGATCGTGCCGTGGAACTTCCCCGTCAACCTGAGCCTGGTGCCGCTGACCTACATCTTCGCAGCCGGCAACCGCGCGATGGTCAAGATGAGTGAAAACTCGCGCCACCTGGCCGCTTTGCTGATCGAAAAGATGCCGGCCTACTTTCCGGCAGAAAAATTGCAGTTCTTCGACGAGACCGGCGGTGTCGGCGTCGAATTTTCGAAACTGCCGTTCGACCATCTGCTGTTCACCGGCTCGGGCGCCACCGGCCGCGCCGTGATGGCCGCTGCAGCAGCCAACCTGACACCGGTCACACTGGAGCTTGGCGGCAAGGCGCCGGCCATCGTCTGCGACGACTTCGACCTGGAACGGGCAGCCCAGCGCACCCTCTTTGTCAAGTTCCTCAATGCCGGCCAGATCTGCACATCGGTGGACCACGCCTATGTGCCCGCCGAACGCATTGACGAATTCGTCGCCATCGCACAGCGCCTGATGCCGCAGCGCTATGCAAGCCTGGACTCTGGCGACTACACCTCCATCATCAACCGCAGCGCCTACGAACGGCTGCTGCACCTGCTGGACGATGCGCAGCAGCGGGGTGCGCGTGTCGTTCCGCTGCTGCCGGGCCCCGCTTTCGACGACGCCAACCACCGCATCGCACCGCATATCGTGGTCGGCGCGCCGCCCGACAGCCTGCTGATGCAGCATGAGATCTTCGGGCCGATCCTGCCGCTGGTGGCCTATCGCAAGCTGGACGAAGTCGTGGCACGCATCAACGCCGGGCCGCGCCCGCTGGCCATCTACCCCTTCAGCAACCGGCGCGACCGTATTGACCACCTGATCGAGCACGTGATGTCGGGCGGCGTCACGGTCAACGACGCCCTGGTGCATGTGGGGCAGGACGACCTGCCGTTTGGTGGTGTCGGCGAGTCCGGCATGGGCCACTACCACGGCGTCGAGGGCTTCAACACCTTCTCCAAATTGCGTCCGGTTTTCCGGCAGGCGCGCTGGTCGACGCTGGCGCTGCTGACACCACCCTATGGGCGACTGGCCGATGGCATCTTGAAGTTCCTGGCCCGCTGAAGCGGGAATACAACGAGCCGGAATGGGGCTTGGGTTGATGCACAGCCGCGTCTGGGAAGAAGGCCTGTGCAACCACCGACACCGCCGACGTGAGCTTGTGTCCGCCTGGAGGGCCACAATCCCTGCACGGGGTACGGCCCGTACGGTGAGCGCATCCGCTGCGTGGACGAATGAGCGTCACTGACCAGCCTGCCCCAGGTCACCGCGGTGGTGGCGCTGTTTGTCGCGCGCTGGTGCGGGCTGAATCGCTGGGCGTCGTCAACCACATCGCCGGTCGGCCTGACTTTGCCGACCCGCCAGCACCCGCAGCACAGGGAAAACACCGTGACGCTTGGCGTTGACGGGGTCGAACCATGGAGGCTATTCTGTGAAAGCGCTTTCATGGCTTTGCGCGACGACCATTGCCGCCCAGGCTTCATTGCTGGCGGCCAGGTGCCTGCAGGGCCTTTTTTCTACCCCACGTTGCTTTCGGGACCCGCCACATGCACACACCCTCTAAACGCCCTCTGCCCGCAGCGCGCCTGGCCGCACGGTCGGCCCGCCTGGGTGGCCTGCTGATTGCCGGCGTCGTTTGCAGCCTGCCGGCTGCGGCGCTGGACTTCGGGCCGTTCAACACGGGCGACCTGACCATCAGCCTGAACGGCTTTGCCAAGTTCGAGTCGGTGCTGGCCAGCAACATCTGCGAGGACTGCCAGCGTTTCCCCAATGAAAACCGGCAGCGCCCCTGGGCCGACGAGGTGGTTCCGGGGCGTCAGTTCGACACCAAGGATGCCCAGGTGTCGCTGGCCCAGCCTTACCTGGGTTTCAAGCTGGCCCTGCCCAAGGGCTTCACCGCCAAGGCCCTGTTCAGCCAGCGCTGGCGCGACGGCAAGGTCGACCTGCCGGGTTTCTGGTACGAACGCAACCTGTCGATCAGCCATGAGGACTATGGCACGCTGACCGTGGGCGCGTTCCCGACCCGCGCCTGGGCTTTTGCCGACTACCCCTTCGGCAGCGATTTCGGCGGCAGCGACATGTGGGCGTCCAGCGGCGCCGGCTACGGCCTGAACACCCACGCGCTGCGTTACACCTCACGCATACTGGACGTGTACAACGGCGACCTGGTGCTGGAAGCCACCTATGACCAAGGTTTCACCGAATTCAAGAACAACAAGCCGCAGTTTCTGGAGCTCTGGGCGCGCTACTACAAAGGCGCGCTGAAGCTGGACGTGATGGCGCAGGACGCCCGCAACGGCGGCCCTGGGTCGTGGGCCCACGCCCCGTTTGCCGGCATCACCTATGACGTAGCCTATGACCCCAAGGTCGGCGGCTCGGGCCAAAGCATGTCCATGGCCATGGTGCGCTACCAAGTCAACACCAATGTCGAATTGGGCGCCGGCATCCGCTTCAACCGCTGGAGCGGCGCTTATGCCGTCTGTGTGGACTTCGTGGCCGGCGAATGCCGCTGGAACAATTTCTTCAACGTGGACTTCGGCGGCAAGGACGCTGTGGGCTACGACAACCCCGGCTACTCGGCCCGCTCGTTCGACTACACCGCGGGCCTGCGCTATGTCACCGGTCCCTGGAGTGCCAACACCGGTCTGACCTACCTGAGCAAGGCACACACCGACAACCCCAAGGAGCGCGGTCAAAGCAATTCGCTGATGAAGCTGACGCTGGGCGGCGGCTACGACTTCAAGAATGGTTTTGTGGCCTACGCCTCGGTCAGCCACTACGCCTACGGCCAGGCGCCGCAGTCGTCGGGCTGCGCCATTCCACTGGCCTCCCGCCCTGCCGGCAGTTGCACGTTGGCGCCCCTGTCCGCGCCCAACACGCCCATAGGCGGCGCTGACCCGCGGGTCAGCCAGCGCAGCAACGCGCTCACGGTCGGCGTCACCTACACCTTCTGAGGCAGCAACCGATGTCCCCTTCAGCCCCCATCCGCGGCCTTCGCCGACTCGATCCGGCGCGTTGGCTGGTTGCCTGCGCCCTCGTGTTGATGGCCGCCCTGGCCGGCGCGCTGGCCGCCTGCGGCGGCGGCGGCGTCGTGCCCGGCTCGGGCGTTGTACTGCGCCCGCTGAGCAGCGACTTCACCAGCCGCAAGGCGGTCTCGTATTCGCCCTTCCGAAGCGCCAACCGCGACACTGAGACGATCACCGCCACCATGGTCAAACAAGACCTGGACCTGGTGTTGACAGCCGGCTACAACCTGATTCGTCTGTTTGACAGTTCAGACCAGGTGGCCAAGCTGACGCTGAACGTCATCAAGGACAACAACCTGGATATCAAGGTCATGTTGGGCATGTATGTCCTCCCCAACGCTGAAGCGGGCAACCAGTCGGAACTCGCGCGCGGCATTGCCCTGGCCAACGCCTACCGGAACATCGTGGTCGCGCTGAGCGTGGGCAACGAAACCATGGTCAGCTGGTCGTTTGTGCCCCAGGAACCCGCCACCATGGTCCGCTATATCAAGACCGTGCGCGACGCCGTGACACAGCCCGTCACGACGGATGACAACTGGGCCTTTTTTGCCAGTGCACAAAACGTGCGGCCGGCACAACAGGTGCTGGACACCATCGACTTCGTGGCCATGCACACCTACCCGCTGCTGGACACGGTGTTCAGCCCCGGCCTGTGGGATTGGCAACAAGTTGCCGTGCCCGCCAACCAGCGTGCCATCGCCATGATGGATGCAGCCATCGCATCGGCCAAACGTGAGTACCAGGCGGTGCGCGACAACCTGGACGCCAAGGGCCACAGCGGCATGCCCATCGTCACCACTGAAAACGGCTGGAAGGCCGAACCCTCGGGCGGCGAAACCCAGCGCGCCCACCCGGTGAACCAGAAGCTGTACATCGACCGCCTGGCAGCCTGGAAGGCCAGCGCCGGCGGCCCTGCCAACATCATCTATTTCGAAGCCTTTGACGAACCCTGGAAACAGGGCGATGACAAGTGGGGCCTGTTCAACGTGGCGCGCCAGGCGCGTTACGCCATCCAGTCGCTGTTCCCGGCCAACCAGCGTGAGCCTGGCAACTACACCGACGCCGATGCGGTTTACTTTGTGCCGTTGTCTGGCAACGCCACCATCACCGCCAACCGCTACACGCTGTTTGCCGACGTGGCCGTGGCCGGCGAAGCCTTGCCGGCCGAAGTGCCGATCTGGAATGCCTGGGACAACGGTCTGACGGCCACAGGCGCCCTCAGTGCCGCCGACGCCGCCACCGGCGACGGGCCCAACAGTTTTGCCATCGCCCCCACACCGCAGGTCTGGGGCTGGGGCATGACCCGGGCGTTGAGCGCCACGGTCGAAGACCTGAGCAACTTCGCCAGCAACGGGCGCTTGAATTTCAGCATCAAGACCACCTATGCCGGCAGCATCGAAGTGGGTTTCCTCACCGGCAGCACCGCCAGCGGCACGGCCTATGACGTGTACCTGAAGCTCAACCCGGGGCAGTACGGCTACCAGAACGACGGCCAGTGGCACAACGTGTCGATCCCCATTTCCGCCATCACACCGTCGGGTGCCATGGCCTTTGGCATGACCGATCCCAACCTGTCCAAGCTGGACCTGAGCAAGGTCACCAACCCCTTCGTGATTGCAGACCGTTATGCCGTCACCGGCAAGGCCGACGGCGCCAACGTGCGCACGCCGCTGTTGATCGACAACATCTACTGGTCCAAGTAAGCACCATGCGCTGCGTGCTCACGGCGCAAGGCGGGCCGGGGCCGCTGTTTGAAACCACGCCCGAAGGCGTTGCAGCCCTGGCCGCAGCGCCTGAAGGCGGGCCCACCGCGCGGGTGTGGGTGGACCGCAGCCGAAGCTTCCAGACCGTCGAAGGGTTTGGTGGCGCCTTCACCGAAGCGGCCGCCGTGGTCTGGCAGCAATTGAGTGCACCGCGCCGCGAAGAACTGCTGCGCCGTTACTTCGACCCGGCTTTGGGCCACGGCTACTCCTTTTGCCGTGTGCACATGAACAGCTGTGACTTTGCCCTGGGCAACTACGCCCATGTTGAACAGGCCGGTGATGTGGACCTGACCGGTTTCAACATCGACCGCGACCGTCAGGCCCTGCTGCCCTTCATCCAGGCCGCGCTGCGCATGGCCGGCCGCCCGGTGAAGCTGCTGGTGTCACCCTGGAGCCCACCGGCCTGGATGAAAAGCAACAGCCAGATGAACCACGGTGGCCATTTGCTGCCGCAATTCCGCCAGGCCTGGGCACGCTGTTTTGTGCGTTTCATCCAGGCCTACGAAGCCGAAGGGGTGCCGGTGTGGGGCGTGTCGGTGCAGAACGAACCGGCCGCCGTTCAAACCTGGGACTCGTGCATCTACAGCGCCGAGGAAGAACGCAACTTCGTGCGCGACCACCTGGGGCCCGAGCTGGCCCGCGCCGGCCTGGGCCACATCAAGATCGTCGTGTGGGACCACAACCGCGACGGGATGGTGGAACGCGCCAGCGTCATGTATGCCGACCCCGAAGCCGCGAAGTATGTCTGGGGCACCGGCTTCCACTGGTACGGCGAAGACCATTTCGACCATGTGCAACTGGTGCATGACGCCTGGCCCGACAAACAGCTGCTGTTCACCGAAGGCTGCCAGGAAGGTGGCCCGCACACCGGCGAATGGGCCTTGGGTGAACGCTACGGCCGCTCGATGATCAACGACCTGAACCGCTGGACGGTGGGCTGGATCGACTGGAATCTGCTGCTGGACACCACCGGCGGCCCCAACCACGTGGGCAACCTGTGCAGCGCGCCCCTGCTGGCCGACACCGATGCGGATGCGCTGCTGCCGCAGAGTTCCTACGCCTACCTGGGGCACTTTGCGCGATTTGTGAAACCCGGTGCACAGCGGGTGCTGTGCGCGGCCACAAGGCAAGACCTGGAGGTGTGTGCCTTCACCAACCCCGACGGGTCGACCGCTACCGTGGTGATGAACCGCAGTGACGCGCCGATTCGGTTTGAGCTGGCCGGGACGGGGCCGAACTGCACCACCGCCATACCGGCGCGTGCTATCGCGACGTTTGTAGCGTAGGGCTGCTCAAAGCGAGGGCGGCGGAAAGTCGTCCGCTGCGACGGGCGAGAAAACGGCACCTTCGGGTATCGCCTGCTGCGCCCAGCGGCCTGCTCTGGGCTTGCAGGACGCGACCGAATGGCATGCGCTCTTTTGCACCTTTGGCTTGGTCGCTCTTCGACAACGCCTCGACAGCTTCTGCGGCCCAGGTTCCGATGTCGGGCTTCAAGCCTTGGCGCGTTTCGGCGCAGCGCAAGGTCGGCTTCATCCCCCCTACATCTCACGCAGTCGGGCAAATCCAGTCATTCGAGGATCACGCACGGTGCAGTCCTGCGGTGCCAGGACGATTTCGCGCGCTCGATTCAATGGGTTGTTGCGCAATGACTCATCCGCCAGCGTGCGTCTCTACAGGCTGGGCTGCGACACCGTCGCCCCCAGCGTCAGACTAGTTGTCGCCTCCCTTTTCACGCGGATGATCCGCGCAGGAGCTAGACAACATGCAAAAGAATCAACATTCACCAGAGTTCATTGAGCAAGCACTGGGCAAGGCTCGCACGCGTGGTTCGCGCACCTTGGAATCGGTGGCCACCGAGCTGAACATGTCTTTAGGG
>JAHECB010000410.1:2136-3063 GCA_024641925.1 Betaproteobacteria bacterium | reverse complement strand
GTGCGACAAACTGCGGTTCAACCGGATCAGGCGGACCCGACCAGCGCCTTGATCTGCTGCAGTGCCGTCGGATCTTCGATGGTGGTCAGGTCGCCCGGGTCGCGGTGCTCACACACGGCCTGGATCGCGCGACGCAGCATCTTGCCCGAGCGGGTCTTGGGCAGGACGCTAACAAAACGCACCCGCGAAGGCCGCGCCACCGCGCCCAGCTGCTGGTCCACGGTTTTCATGATCTCGCCTTCCAGCTTCAGCGCCAGCTCGGGTGAGCTCAACGCGGCGCTGTCCCGGGGCACCACAAAGGCCATGGCCACCTGGCCCTTGAGCTGGTCGGCCACCCCCACCACTGCCACTTCGGCCACACCGTTGTGGCTGCTGATGCTTTCTTCGATCTCGCGTGTGCCCAGGCGGTGGCCGGCCACGTTGATGACGTCGTCGGTTCGGCCCAGGATGAAGAAGTAGCCGTCGGCGTCGCGGATGCCCCAGTCGAAGGTGGAATACACCAGCTTGCCGGGCACCGTTTCCCAGTAGGTCTTGACGAAACGAGCGTCGTCGCGCCAGATGGTCTGCATGCAGCCCGGGGGCAAGGGGCCCTCAATAGCGACCACGCCCTTCTGGTTGGGGCCCTTCAGTTCTTCGCCGGTGTTTTCGTCCAGCAGCTTCACGTCGTAGCCGTATACCGCCTTGCCCGGGCTGCCAAAGCGGCTTTCCGCCTTTTCAACACCGTTGCAGATGGTCAGGATGGGCCAGCCGGTTTCGGTCTGCCAGTAGTTGTCGATGATGGGGCGCTTCAGGCTGTCGGATATCCAGCGCGCTGTGGGCTCGTCCAGCGGTTCGCCGGCCAGGAACAGGGCCCGCAGGCTGCTGATGTCGTGTTTGGACAGCGCCGCCGGATCCTGTTTTTTCAGCACCCGCACTGCCGTGGGCGCC
>JAHECB010000410.1:0-2126 GCA_024641925.1 Betaproteobacteria bacterium | reverse complement strand
TGACCTTGTACTTTTCCACCATGTGCCACCAGATGGCGGCGTCGGGCTCGCCGTTCATGCCGCGGGTGGGCATGCCTTCGTACAGGATGGTGGCCATGCCGGCCAGCAGCGGGCCATACACGATGTAGCTGTGGCCGACCACCCAGCCGATGTCGCTGGTGGAAAAGTAGGTTTCGCCCGCATGGCCGTCGAAGATGTGTTTCATGCTGGCCGTCAACGCCACGGCATAACCCCCGGTGTCGCGCTGCACACCCTTGGGCTTGCCCGTGGTGCCGCTGGTGTACAGGGTGTAGCTGGGGTGGGTGGACTCCAGCCATTCACAGGGCACGCTGGTGCCGGCATGCTTCTCGCGCCAGGCGGCGTAGTCTTCGTCGCGGCCTTCAACGCGTGTAAACGGCGATAGTCCGCGGTCAACCATCAGTACCCGCGCAGGTTTGTGTTCAGCCACGCGGATGGCTTCGTCCAGCAGCGGCTTGTAGGGCACGACCTTGCCGTTGCGGCTGCCGGCGTCGGCACTGACGATGACGATGGGCTCGGCATCGTCGATGCGGCTGGCCAGGCTGACCGCTGCAAAGCCGCCAAACACCACCGAATGCAAGGCACCGATGCGCGTGCAGGCCAGCATGGCAAAAGCGGCTTCGGCGATCATGGGCATGTAGATCAGCACGCGGTCGCCCTTTTTCACACCCAGGCTGAGCAGCGTGGCGGCCATGCGCTGCACTTCGTCGTGCAGTTGGCGGAAGCTGTAGGTGCGCTCGGTCCCCGTTTCAGAAGACACGGCAATCAAGGCCGCGTTGTCGCCCATGCTGGCCAGATGCCGGTCCACTGCGTTGTGGCACAGGTTGGTCGTGCCGCCCACAAACCAGCGCGCAAAAGGCGGGTTGCTGTAGTCGCAGACCTGCTGCGGTGGTGTTTTCCACTCGATCAGACCAGCCTGTTCGGACCAGAAGGCGTCACGGTCCTGGATGGAACGGCGGTGGAACTCGGCGTAGCCCATGGGCTTGTTCATGTGCGGTCTCCTGATCGTTGTTCTGCCAACGTGGCGGTTGGGTTATTGGGCGAGAACGATCTGACAAAGCGCTGACTGAGGCTGCACCGGGTCGGGACACCCATCAGCTGCGCTGCTATGCTTGCGCCGCCATGTCGTTTTTACCAGCTGCGCCAGCCCGATGCTGGGTATCTTTGATGATCGCTGCCACCGTACTGGTCAGCGCTGGCTGCAGCACGCCAGGCCCGACACGGGCGGCCAAGAAGGCGGTGACCAAACCGGCTGCCGTGATGTCCGGCGACCCGCTGCTGGCCCTGCTGAAACAACGCGGCCTGTTTGCCGACAGCCCCGAGGCCACACCCCGTGGTTCTTCAGGCGACACCGTCATCGCCGCCCTGGCTTTCCTGGACCTGCCCTATGTCTATGGCGGCACGTCCGCCAGCACGGGCTTTGATTGCAGCGGCTTCACGCGCTACCTGTATTGGCACACATTGGGCCATCAGTTGCCCCGCACTTCGGCCCAGCAGGCTTTTGATAACGCCCTGGTTGAAGTGGACCTGGACCAGGTGCAGCCAGGTGACCTGGTCTTTTTCGATACCCAGCGCAAGGCCCATTCGCACGTGGGTATCTATGTCGGTGATGGCCGCTTTGTGCATGCGCCCCGAACCGGCGCGGCGGTTCGGCTCGAGAGCATGCGGGTGTCCTACTGGTCGTCGCGCTTCAATGGTGCGCGCCGCCTGGCCAGCTTGGCCGAGACTGGCGCCGCGTCGCCGGGCGAATAGCAGCAAAGCCCGCCCGTCTGTCGGCGCGGCCACGGCCACGGCACAATCGCCACATGGGCGAAACCATCATTCCTTTGGCAGACCTGCGCTACGCAGCCCCGGTGCCTGTCGTACCGGCGCTGCTGCAAGCGCCCAGCGGCTTGCTGTCAGACCGCCTGGGGCGGCCGCTGCACGACCTGCGCATTTCGGTCACCGACCGCTGCAATTTCCGCTGCAGCTATTGCATGCCCAAAGAGGTCTTCGACAACCAGTACAAGTTCCTGCCGCAAAGCTCACTGCTGAGCTTTGAAGAAATCACACGGGCAGCGCGCCTGTTTGTGGCGCATGGCGTGAGCAAGTTGCGCTTGACCGGCGGC
>JAHECB010000160.1 GCA_024641925.1 Betaproteobacteria bacterium | reverse complement strand
CGCCAGCAAGGCCATGGACAAGGTCGCAGGCACGGGCACGGCGGCCACCGAGAAGGATGCGCCAGTGGCGGGGTCGAAGCGGAAGCTCGCAAAACCGTAGTCGGCCGCGGTGGCGCTGAACAGGGCGTTGCTGAACAGGCTCAGCCGTGATGGGGCGAGGCCGACAACCGATCCCGACCCGTCAACTTCCTTGAAGAAGTTGTCGATCGAGAACAGGCCGGCGGCTTGGAAGGCGGCGACGTCGGTTCCGGCGACGAAATCGAATTCGATCGATCCGCCGCCCAGCACCAACTGCGACGGGTCGCCCAGCACGATTTCATCGGTGGCAAACGCTCCGTTGGCCAGTTGCTGGACCTCCAGGATGATCTTGCCGGCGCTGTTGTCCAGGGCGCCGTTGATGGTCAGGCGGCCTGGCGAGTTGCCCGGGTTGATGATGCCCAGGTTGGTGACATTGGCGTTGATGACGCCGCTGCCGCTCAGTGTGCCGTTCTGGCCGTTCATCAGGCTGGCCGCGGTGGCGATGCCGTTGATGACAAGCACGCCGATGCCGTCGGTGCTGGATGCGCCGTCATGGGCGACGCCGATGACACTGGTGGCCGACAGGCTGGCGCCTGCACCCACGTTGACCGTGCCCAGTGTGTTGGCACCGCTGCCGACCAGAACCTTGGCGTCGTTGCCCACCGCCGCGACACTGGAGCCGGCGCCCTGCAGGTTCATGGTGCCCACGCCGGCTTGCGTTGCGCTGGCGATGCGGCCGATGGCCACCAGCGCCTCGGGCCCGGTGACCGTGACGCTGGAGCCCCCGCTGATATTGATGAATCCGGTTCCGCCGGGCGCCGGTGTGCTGCCGCCGGCACTGAGGCTGGCCCGCGGCGCGCTGGACGTGATGGTCACCACCGAGCCGTTGCCGATGGTGGCCAGGCCTGTACCGTTGTTGCGGCCCACGCTCAAGCCACCGCCGGAACCGGCGCTGGGTCCGCCGTTGAGCACGCCGTCGACGTTGAGCAGGCCCCCGTTCATGATGAGCGTGCCCGAGGCGCCCAAGTCCTGCCCCACCAGCACGGCCTTGGCGCCCACCAGGCCGCCCTGCGTGATGTTCAGTGTGCCGACGCCGTCGGCGCCTCGGCCTACGGTGAGCAGTGCGTCGGCGTTGCCGCCCATCACCAGTTTCGAGCCCGTACCGGTCACGGTTGCGGTGCCCACGGACGAACTGGTACCCGTCGCACCGTTGCGCCGGCCGATTTCAAAGAGGTTCACGTCACCGGGCAGATAGCCCGTGGCCGTGCCCGGTACGGACGTGTGGCTGCTGGTGACGCTGACCACGCCGCCGCCCGAAATCATCAGGTTGCCGGTGGCGCCATCGCGCCCGATGGCGCTGTAGGGGGTGACGCCACTGCCGGCGTCGATGTCCAGGCGCGACCCGCTGCCACTGACCGTGAGCGCGCCGTTGGAACCGGTACCAAAACCGACATACATGCCGGGCTGCCCGTTGGCATTTGTCAAGGCAAGGCCTGTGGTGTTGATCGCGACCCGGCCCCCTGCGGTGACGTTCATCGTGCCCTGGCCGGCGGCGTTGGCGGCGGTGCGTCCAATGCTCAGGAAGGCGCCGCCGTCGGGGTTGCTGGTGGGGTCGGAATTGGTGCCGGAATTGCGGCCGCTGAACTCCAGCAGTGAGCCTGCGTCCGTGATGTTGACCGTGCCGGTGCCGCCGCCCCCGCCCACCGTCGCGTACACCAGGCCACGTTCGGGTCCGCCGTCCCCGCCCAGGTAGCCGCGGTTGCTGACCGTCAGCGTGCCGTTGGTGCCGAATCCGCGCCCGACGTTCAGGAAGCCGACGCCACCGTCGACCTGCAGTCGCGAACCCGCGCCCGAAACGGTGAGCGTACCGTTGGCGTTGCTGGTGGTGGCGCCATTGGCGATGGTGGCCACATTGACGCCCGAAAATTCGCCACTGGCCGAGCCGCCGTTCAACACCATCACCGCACCGTTTTGAACCGTCACGGTGGCGGTGGTGTTCTTGCCAGTGGCCATGGCCAGCAAGGCCCGTGCGCCGGTCTGTGCGGCGTTGCGCACCACCTTCCAGGCTGAATTGACGCCGTCCAGGATGACCGTGCCGGCTGAGCTTTCGTTGCCGTTGCGTGCAGCCGTGCCGCCGCCCAGTTGCCCGACGGTGATGAACGAACTGCCGACCGTCCCGCCGGCCTGAACGTTCACCGTGCCCGTGGAGCGCCCGCCGATCTGGCCATAGTCCAGGGCATCGCCGACACTGGTGCGCAGCAGGTTGCCCTGGCCCACGATCACGCCACCCGGCGTGGAAAAGGCAGACCCGGTAGCGTTGACCAGCAGGCTGCCCGTGGACCCCGATGAATTGCTGACAAAGACGCGGCAGTTCAGCAGGCAGGCCGAACTGGTGTCGCCGTATTGCAGCTGGCCGCCCGCCAGCAGGGATATGTCACCCGTGCCTGAGCCACCCAGGTCCAGGTTGCCGCCGTTGAGCCAGGTGACCACCGTGCGCGATCCGCTGCCGCTGACCGACAGGCTGCCGTTGCCGGATGCTGCGCCATTGGCCAGCGACAGCGAGTCGGCCGTAAGCACGCTGCCCCCGCTGACGGCCACGCTGCCATTGCTGGTGAATCCGATACCCAGGTTGCCGACCACGGTGCCGCTGGGCGGAATCGGCGTCACGTCGGGCCCCAGCGTGACGATCGCCGCCATGGCGGGTGTCAACGGCAAGGCAAATGCCATGGAAAGTGCCTTCACCAAGAGGTTGCGCTGGAATCGGACGCTTGAAACCATGAATTCACCTCTTGAGATGTTGAAGGGGGTGCTCGAAGCCGGAGTGCGCGGATCATGATCCGTGGCATAACGCCGAAAATAGTGGGTTTTACCTACCACCCCGCGATCAGGGGGTTGCGCTGACCACGGCCCCCCGCGGGCACCTGGTCTGCGCGCATGCAGCCGGCTTTCCCGGGCGATCGCCTCGGGATGCCCAACAGGGGAAGGGAGGGCAGCTGCCAGCCCCGCGCTGCAGGTAATTGGTTGCCCTAGCATCCGGTCCTATGCTCGACGCCTTGAATCGTGCCCAGGCCTTCGCCCAGCGCCTGGGGCTGCAACGCCCGCTATTGCTGGCACCCATGGCCGGGGTGCCGGCGGTTGGGCTTTCGCAGGGCGTCGCACGCGCCGGCGGCATGGCGGCCTTGGGGGCCTTGCTGATGGACCCGGTGGGCATTGCCGAATGGGTGGCCCGGTTCCGCGCCCCCGGTGGTGGGCCATTGCAGATCAACCTGTGGGTGCCCGGCCCGGTGGCGCTGCGTGATGCGGCGCATGAAGCGGATGTGCGCCGGTTTCTGCGCGGTTTCGGACCCGAGGCGCCCGCTGCGGCTGCCGACGCGCCCTTGCAGGACTTCGATGCGCAATGCCAGGCGCTGCTGGCGGCGCGACCCACCGTGGCGTCGTCCATCATGGGCTTGTTCCCGCCCGCGCTGGTGGTGCAGCTGAAGGCGGCCGGCGTGGCCTGGGCGGCCACGGTCACGACGGTGGCCGAAGCGCGTGCCGCCGAGGCGGCCGGGGCCGACATCATCGTGGCACAGGGCAGCGAGGCGGGTGGCCACCGGGGCGCTTTTGACGCGGCCAGCGCGCGCGACGCCGCCGTGGGCCTGATGGCGCTGTTGCCACAGGTGGTGGATGCCGTGCGGGTGCCGGTGGTGGCCACGGGCGGCATCGCCGACGCGCGCGGCGTGGCGGCAGCCTTGCTGCTGGGCGCCAGCGCGGTGCAGGTGGGCACGGCCTTCTTGCGCTGCCCCGAGGCCGCGGTCAGTCCGGCCTGGGCCGCTGCCTTGGTCGGTTTGCAGCCCGAAGGCACACGGCTGACGCGGGCGTTTTCAGGGCGCTGGGGCCGTGCCCTGGATACGGACTATGTGCGTGCCGCCGCAGCGCCTGGCGCGCCCGAGCCCGCGCCTTACCCGGTGCAGCGCGCCTTGACGGCCGCCATGCGAAAGCACGCGGATCAAGCACAGGATGTGCAGCGCATGCAGGCCTGGGCGGGGCAGGGTGCGGGCCTCGTGGGCCCCCCGATGCCGGCAGCCGACTGGGTACGGTCGGTCTGGGCACAGGCGCAAGGGCTGCTGGGCGAAGGTTGAAACGGGCGCGGTATTCTTCGCGCCCGCACCGCTGACGGCGGCAACGGTTTCAGCGCTGCCCGCGCGGGTCGGCTCAGACGTCGCCCCAGACCTCACGCGCCACCTGCACCACCAATTCCAGCTTGCGCCACTGGTCGTCGTCGCTCAGGGCGTTGCCATGGTGCGTGCTGCTGAAGCCGCACTGGGGCGACAGGCACAGGTTCTCCAGCGGCACAAAACGTGCAGCGTCGTCAATGCGTCGCTTCAGATCGTCGGCCGTTTCCAGTTCGCCCAGCTTGGTGCTCACCAGGCCCAGCACCACCTGCTTGCCGGGGGGCAAGGCCCGCAGCGGTTCAAAGGTGCCGGCACGCGCGGTGTCGAATTCCATGAAGTAGCCGTCGACGTGGGTGCTGAACATGGCCTGCACCACCGGGTCGTAGCCGCCCTCGGCCACCCACGAACTCTTGAAGTTGCCGCGGCAGGTATGGATGGTCACGCGCAGGTCGGCCGGTTTGTCGCGCAGGGCGTCGTTGATGACCCGCGCGTAGGTGGCGGGCAGGGTGGCCGGGTCGTCGCCGTTGGCCACGCAGTTGGCCTGGATCTTGGGGTCACACAGGTAGGCAAAGGTGATGTCGTCCAGCTGCAGGTAGCGGCAGCCTGCGTTGTAAAGATGCCCGATGGCTGCGCGGTAGGCCGCACCCACGTCGGCCCAGAAGGCGGCCAGATCGGGGTACGTCTGGCTCGAGATGGCCGCGCGGCCACCTCGAAGGTGCAGCATCGAAGGCGACGGAATTGTCATCTTCGCGGTCCGACTGCAAACACGGTTCAGGAAGTCGAAGTGGTCGGCCATGATGGGCTTTGAACACCCGACACGGCCGTTGACGCGGGCAATGGGCGGTTGTTCTGCCTGGCCTGCGAACTTGAACTTCGGGCCCTCGTTGTGCTGCAGCTCCACGCCGTCGAGCTGCGCCAGAAAATCCAGATGCCACCAGTCGCGGCGAAACTCGCCGTCGGTGATGCCCTGCAAGCCGATGGACTCCTGCTTCTTCACGGCCTGCACGATGGCGGCATCTTCGGCCGCGCGCAGCGTCTGGGCATCGACGTCGCCGCGCTTGAAGCGCTGCCGGGTGTCGCTGAGCACGGCGGGGCGCAGCAGGCTGCCGACCTGGTCGGCGCGGAAAGGGGCAAGCTTGGGCATGCTGATGGCGTCCTGATGGTCAAGGGTTGCTGCCAGTCTGGCAATCGATTCGATCGTACGCAGGTCGGTGCCCGTTGAACATGGGGCAATCGCGGTGCCGCGGCGCGGCGCGCACCGCCATGCTCAGAAGCGCGGGGCCCGCCGCGCGTCAGGACAGAACGCCGGGCCCCCGCAGATGGGGCACTGCTGTGGCCAGCGGAACCGATCCGCGCAGCACGTCTTCGGCCAGCCAGACGGCAGCGCGCCGCGCACGCTCGGCCACCACCGGCAGCGGCAGTTGCTGGTAGTCGTCGTTGAACACCTCGAAGCTGTAGTCGCCCCGGTAGCCCAACCGGTCCAGGGCCACCACCAGGCGCACCAGTTCTTCGCTGTGCACGCCTTCGCCGGGAAACACACGAAAGGTTCTTGCGGTGTTCATGCGCTCTTCAAAGGTGGGTGTCTCCTGCCACATGAAGTCCGACAACTGCACCAGGTAGATGCGTTTCGGGTCCAGCTTCTCCAGATCGTCCAGGTTGTCCTTGGCAGCAAACAGGTGGAACGAGTCCAGCCCCATGCCCAGGTTGGGGCAATCCGCTTCCTGAACGATCTGCCAGGCCTGCATGAAGCGGTTCACGCTGCGGCCCCAGGACAAGGCCTCGTACGCCACCTTGATGCCGTGCGGCAAGGCCAAGGTGGCCAGCTTGCGCAGGTCGCGCGCCAAGGTGGCGGTGTCGGTAGCCGCGTGCGGGCTGGTGCTGCTGCAGGCCAGCAGCACCTTGCAGCCCAGCGCGGCGCACATCTCGATCATGCTTTTGGCGATGTCGACCTTGTAGTCGTGCAGGCGACCCGACAAACCTTCAAAGTCGCGCAGGACCTGAAATCCCGTGCCGCGCAAACCGCTGTTGCGCACTGCCTTGACGGCGGCTTCCAGCCCCTGCGGGTGACCGACCAGGTCGCGTGCCATCAGCATCACCTGGCTGAAGCCGGCGTCGCGCATGGCCTGCAACTTGGCCTCCAGCGGCCCTGCCAGGGTGATGGTGTCCATGCCGAACTGATGAATCTTCATGGTCGGCCCTCAGTGGCGCGGGTCGTGCACCAGTTCAAACACCACCGTGCGCAACATGTTGTGGGTGATGGCGCCGCGGTTGGTGACCTGCACGGCGGCACTGTCCACAAATTGCAGCCCGCGCTGGCGCAGCAAGGCCACGGCCGCGGGCACGTCGGCGGTGCCAAAACCGACGCGTTGAAAGAGCTCCTGCTCGTCGTACAGCACCGTGTTGGCGTCGGGTTCGATCAACTGCAGAAACAGGCGCGTGGGGCCGTCATTGGGGCTCTTCAGCAGTGTGCCTTTTGGCAGGATGCCAAAGCGTGTGGCCTCGGGCACAAAGCCCATCAGGCGTCCGTAGAAGTCGACCCAGTCGGCCGTGCGGTCGCGGCCGATGTACTGAACCAGGCCAAAGAAGTGCAGGTCGGCCAGTGCGGGCGGGTGCGCGTCCACGCCGGGAATCGGCTTGAAATCCACGTCAAAGATGGAGAACTCGTCGAAGCGGTCCACCAGGTAGATGTGGGCGCCACCCGGGCCGTGGATGCCCGGAATGTTCAGCTCCATCACCTGGGCATGATTGGGCACCTCCCAGGCACCCAGTTCCAGCGCGCGGCTGAACGCGGCACGCGCGTCGTGCACGCGCAGCGCCACGGCCGACAGCCGCGGCGCGCCGTTGTCCACGTCGGCCGTGCCCCGGACCGTACCCACATGGCCGTTGACCACGATGTTCATGCCACCCTGGCGGTACAGCATCACTTCACGCGAGCGGTGCCTGGCCACGGGCTTGAAACCCAGCGTCTCCAGAACCTGGCCCAGGGCTTGCGGCTGCGCGCAGGTGTACTCGACGTATTCGATGCCTTGCAAACCCAGTGGATTGGGCGGCTCGCCAATGGCTTCTCGGTTGGTGATGGTGTTCGGCATGGGGCTTCCCGTCGTGTGAACAGGCCCTAGGAGTGTGGGCGGCACAAAGTCGTCAGCTGCAACGCGCGAGAAAACGGCGTCCCTCGGTATCGCCTGTTGCGCCCAGGGGGCCGCCCTGGGCTTGCAGGACGATACCGAAGGCCACTCGTTTTTCGCCCGTTTGGCTTCGACGCTTTCTGCCGCCCACGCTCCTAGTCGCTGCGCTGGGCCAGCAGCGCCTGCATATGATCCCGCATGCGCGACGCTTCGGGCTCGAATCCGGTGAATAATTTGAATGCACCCAAGGCTTGGCCTACGGCCATGCCGGTGCCGTCGCTGATTTTGCAGCCGATAGCGACAGCCGCCTTTAAAAGCGCCGTCTGCTGCGGAAAGTAAACAATCTCTGAGACCCAGAGGTCCGGGCGCAGCAGTGACTGCGGCAATGGCAGCCCGGGCAACTTGGCCATGCCCGTGGGCGTTGCGTGAACCAAGCCGGTGGCGCCGCGCAGTGCCGCAGCCATGTCATCAAAGGCCGTGACCCGTGTGGCGCCAAAACGGGATCGAAGCTCGGCCATCAATGCCAAGGCCTTGTCGGGCTCCCGATCAACGATGCGCAACTCAGCCACACCCAGGCCCAGGGCAGCATGCGCAATGGCCGAACCCGCGCCACCACTGCCCAGCAACACCACACAAGACAGGTCGGCATTCGGCAGCGCATGCCGAAGTCCCCAGACCCAACCCGTGCTGTCGGTGTTGTGCCCTATGACGCGGCCGTTGCTGAACACCACGGTATTGACGGCACCCATGGCGCGCGCCTCGTCCGACAGTTCGTCCAGCAAGGGAATGACCGCCTGTTTGCATGGGTAGGTGATGTTCAGACCCGCAAAGCCCATGATCTGCGCTGCGCGCATCAAGGTAGGCAGCGCAGAAACGCCGGCGTCGTGACCATCCAGGTCAATGAGCTGGTAGTGCACACGCAGTCCGTGGTGCCGGCCTTCCGATTCATGCAGGGCCGGTGTCAGCGACCGTTGAATACCGGATCCCACCAAACCCAGCAGCAACGGCCGCAACGGCGTGGCCACGTCGCCTGTCGCAGGGTTTGACGTCAAAGTTTTCAGATCGGCTTGCATGCTTACACGGGGCGAATCGGGTGGGATGAACTGCATTCAGTATGAACTAGACAGTTCAAAAAGACAATTTTTCAGTTGGTCGAGAAGGAGCCGGGACAGGTCAAAGTCAAATTCGCGGCTGAATTACGGGTAAGTACCAATCTGCTTGTGTATCGCCATTTTGAACTGTACGGTACATTCATGTCATCAAAGACCCACAGGAGACTCTGCCTTGAACCTTCATGTCAACCGCCGCCAACTGATTTCGGGTGCCGCTGCCCTTTGTGCCGCCGGCACGGGCCTGCCCGCCTGGTCGCAAGGCAAGGTCGCCTTGATCTATTCCGATACCGTGACCGAGCAAGACCCCCGCGCAGCCATCATGCGCGACGTGTTTGCCAAGGAATTGGGTGCCGATTTCGACTTCAAGCCCTACTTTGGCGCCACGCTGTTCAAGCAGGGCACCGAACCTGTTGCCATGCAGCGTGGCAACCTGGACCTGGCCAACCTGGCCGCGTTTGACGTGCAAAAGCAGATTCCGGCCTGGAGCATCGTGACCACGCCCTACGTCTTCCGCGACGTCGCACACATGCAGAAGGTGTTTGCCAGCGACGTGGGGCAGTCGCTGTTCAAGATGATGGAAGACAAGATGGGCATCAAGGTGCTGGCCGTGCCCTACATCGGTACCCGCCACCTGAACCTGAAGCCCAACAAGAAAATCATGACGCCGGCCGACCTGGCGGGCATCAAGCTGCGCATGCCGGGTGGCGAGGGCTGGCAATTTGTCGGTACCGCGCTGGGCGCCAACCCGACCCCCATGGCCTTCACCGAGGTCTACACCGCGCTGCAGACCGGCGCCATCGACGCGCAGGACAACCCCTTGGGCGCCAACAAGGTGATGAAGTTCTATGAAGTCACCTCGCAAGTGGTGCTGACGGGTCACTTGATCGCCAACAACCTGTTTTCCATTGCCCTGAAAAAGTGGCAGTCGATGAGCCCGGCTCAACAGCAGAAGGTGCAATCTGCTGCGGACAAGTTTGCCGCCGCCATCACGGCCCAGGCGCAGAAAGACGAACGCGAACTGGTGGACTTCTTCAAGGCCCAGGGCCAGCAGATTTACGCCCCCGACGTGGCGGCTTTCCGCAAGCACGTGCTTGACGTCTACAGCAAGTCCAAGTTTGCGGCCGACTGGCCTGCGGGCATGCTGGACAAGATCAACACGCTTTAAAGCAAGACGCAGCTCAACACCACCATGGCCAGCTTGCTGCAGTTCTTGCGTGCGCGTGCAGAAAACGTGCTGGCGTTGATGATGGTTGCGATGTTCGTGGCCTTCATCGCGCAGGTGTCGTTCCGCTACCTGCTGAACTTTCCGCTGGCCTGGACCGACGAGGTCTGCACGCTGGTGTGGCTGTGGGGCATCTTGTGGGGAGCGGCCTTTGTCATGCGCAACCGCGATGACATCCGCTTCGACATGATCTACAGCCTCTTGCCTCGTCCGGCTCGCCGCTGGTTGACCGTTGTTTCCAGCGCCGCCCTGGTGCTGATTCTGCTGGGCAGCCTGCCATCGGCCTGGTCGTATGTGACCTTCATGAAGGTGGAGAAGTCCGCCAGCCTGCACATCCCGCTGAACTGGATGTTCTCCATCTACCTGTTGTTTGTGGTGGCCATGGTGATCCGGCACGCCTTCATCGTTTTTGACGCGCTGCGCAACCGCCTGGTGCATGACGGCATTGAACTGCTGTCGCCCGAGCAGACCGTGGCCGACCTGCAGGCCAAGGCCTGAATCATTTCGCTGACATGGCCACCATCATGCCCACGCCCTTCGTCTGCTGCATCATCGTCTTGGTGGGTTTGAGCCTGTTTGGTCTGCCCATAGGCCTGTCGATGATCAGCGGTTCCATCGTCTACTTGATGATGTCGGGCCAGGACGTCGGCATTGCCGCCGAACAGCTGCTCAACGGCCTGACCAACACCTACACGCTGCTGGCCATTCCGCTGTTCATCCTGGCCAGCGAGCTGATGAATCTGGGCTCGCTGAGCGACCGGCTGCTGTCCTGGTGCAACGCACTGGTGGGGCGCTTTCGTGGTGGCCTGGGTTATGTCAACGTGTTGTCGTCGCTGATCTTTTCCGGCATGTCCGGCTCGGCCATCGCCGACGTGGTGGGCGTGGGCAAGCTGACCATGGAGATGATGACCAAGGACGGTCGCTACACCCCGTCCTACGCCGCAGCCATGACAGCTGCCAGTGCTGTCATCGGCCCCATCATTCCGCCGTCGATTCCCTTGGTGCTGTATGCGCTGATCTCCGACACTTCGGTGGGCTACCTGTTCGCCGGCGGCGTGATCCCGGGGCTGTTGATGGCCGGCGTGATGATGGCGCTGAATGGCTACCTGGCACGCGTGCGCAATTTTCCCGTTGAAAAGGCGGTGCCGATCAAGGAATTGGTGCCGCTGACGATCCGTGCTTTTCCGGCCCTGATGATGCCTGTGGTCTTGCTGGGAGGCATCTACGGCGGCGTGATGACACCCACCGAAGCGGCGGCCATGGCGGCGCTGTACACGCTGGTGATTTCCGTCGTCTTGTACCGCTCGGTCACGCCTTCGGGGTTTTACCGTGCCATGTTGTCCAGCGGCCGGCAAATGGCTTCGGTGGGCCTGCTGATTGCTGGCGCACTGGTGTTCAACTACGTGGTCACCAAAGAGGATTTGCCCAAGGACGTGCAACAGTGGCTGGCCGGTTTTGAACTGTCCAAGGCCGGCTTTCTGCTGATGGTGAATGTGCTGCTGCTGGTCTTGGGTGGACTTCTGGAAGGTGGCACCATCCTGCTGGTGGTGGTGCCCATCCTCATCCCCACCGCACTGGCGCTGCACATCGACATGGTGCACTTCGGGCTGGTGGTCACGGTCAATCTGATGATCGGCCTGATCACGCCGCCCTACGGGCTGCTGCTGTTCATCGTGTCCAGCATGTCCAAGCAGCCGCTGATGGCGGTGGTGCGGGATGCCTTGCCATTCATCGCCATGCTGATTGCCGCACTGGGCTTCATGACCTATGTGCCGGATACAGTGCTGTGGCTGCCGCGTCTGCTGGGTTACAAGGGCTGATCATGATCGACCCCG
>JAHECB010000159.1 GCA_024641925.1 Betaproteobacteria bacterium | reverse complement strand
AACAAGCTGGACTGCCGGCCGGTCACATGCCTTTGAACAGGTGGGCGTACAGGCGGCTGGCCGTCAGCACGTCGGCGCAGCCCTTCAGCTTCAGCTTGACCTTGCCCGATTCTTCTCGCACCGCGCTGCGGATGGCCTTGGCCTGCACCACCGTGCCGCGGTGCACCTGCCAGAACAACTGTGGGTCCAGCTGCGGCAGCAGTTCACGCAGCGACAGGCGGATCAAATGGTCCCGCTCGGCCGTGACCACGCGCACGTATTTGTCGGCGGCCTCGAAATACAGCACCTCGTCCACCGGCACCATGTGCACGGTGTTGCCCACCTGCGCCTGGATCACCGCCAGCCGGGGCGCGGTGCCGGGTGCGGCCACGGCACCTGCGCTGGCGGCACCCAGCAGGGCGCGCAGCTGCGACAGCGTCTGGCTCAGCGTGTCGCCCGGTGCGTCTGTTGCCGTGCCGGCCGGTAGCGCCGCCAGACGGGCCTTCAGCCGTTGCACACAGGCTGCCAGGCGCGCCGGCTGTACGGGCTTGACCAGATAGTCCACCGCCTGGGCGTCAAAGGCCTGCAGCGCGTGGTCGTCATAGGCGGTCACAAACACCAGCAAAGGCAAGGGCGGCGCCGTGCCATCAGCGGCCCCATCGGGCCAGTCTTCCGCGATGGCCTGTGCGGCCTCCAGACCGGTGCAGCCGGGCATGCGGATATCGAAGAAGCAGATGCGCGGCATCAGCGCCAGGGTCTGCCTGTGGGCCTGCAGGCCGTCGCCCACCAGGGCCAGCACCTGTAGTTCCGGCCACAGGCTGGCGAGTTCGCTGCG
Organism: Betaproteobacteria bacterium; assembly: GCA_024641925.1. GTDB lineage: Bacteria > Pseudomonadota > Gammaproteobacteria > Burkholderiales > Burkholderiaceae_C > Rubrivivax. Next base: position 10,652 of record JAHECB010000159.1, on the reverse strand, counting down.
CAGGCCGGCAGCCAGCAGGGGTTCGTCTTCGGCGATCAGGCAGGTGGGGGGGTTGTGCATGGGGTGTCGGTTCAGGATGTGGCGGGCTCAGGCCAAGGCAGCACCACCTTGGCGCGAACACCAGTGACGCCGTTGCGTGCAGCGTCAGGCGGCTCCGATCGCCAAACAGCGTCGCCAGGCGCTGACGAATCTGTTGCAGGCCAAAGTGGCTGGCCAAGGGGTCTGCGGGCGTGCCTGTCAGCGGCGCCTTCAAGCCGATGCCGGTGTCGGTGACTTCCAGCACCAGGGTCTGGCCCTGTCGCTGCGCCGTGACCCGCACCGACCCGCCGGACACCTGGGGCTCCAGTCCATGTTTGATGGCGTTTTCGACCAGGGGCTGCAGCAGCAGTGGCGGCACCTTGAGGTCTTTCAGTTCGGCGGGCAGGTCCAGCTCAAACTGCAGGCGCGGGCCCATGCGCACCTGCATCAGCGCCAGGTAGTCGGCGGTGCGGGCAAATTCGACCGACAGGCTGTGGCTGTCGGTACGGCTAGCGCTCAGGGTGGCACGCAAGAAGGCAATCAGGTGGTCCAGCATCGCCTGGGCACGTGCCGGCTCCAGGCCGATCAGCACCCGCAGGTTGGCCAGGGTGTTGAACAACATGTGCGGCTCCAGCTGCGACTGCAGCAGGCGCAACTGGTTTTCAGCCGCCAGCCGCTGGGCGGCCTCGGCCTGGGCGCGTGCGCGGCTCAGGCGTTCCATGGTGGAAATTGCGGCCACGGCGGCAACCGTACCCAGCACACTCAGGGCCAGGGTCAAGCGGGTACCGCCGGAGCTGAAACTCAACAGGCTGGCCGACTGTCCACCGGTCAGGGCATCCCCCAGCATCAGCCCCAAGGCCGGCCCGATCAGCAGCCCCAGCAGGGCGCCGGGAATGGCACCGCGCCAGCCGTCGACCTGCAGGCCGGGCGGCAAGCGACCCGCGCGCTGTAACGCATCGACCCCCGCCGCCAGGCTCAATCGACCCGCGCTGACCACCAGCGTGCAACTCAGGCCGATCGCCGCCGAATACACCAGCTTGGACCAGAACCCGCGGCCTTCCATCGCGGTCAACAAAGCAGCGATGCCCAGCGACAGGGCCACCACCACCAGAACGTGCAGTCCCAGGCGGGCGCGCATGTTCTGCCAGACCAAGGTCAGCGACGCGCTGTTGCCGGTTTTGGCGGTATCAGCGGTGTGTGACATGTTCAGGCGGCCAGAACCTCAGGCCACTGCAAGTGGTGCACGGGTCAGACCCAGCAGCCGGCGCCCCCGACCCAGGAACAGGCCGCCGAGTCCGCCAAAGGCCAATGCCAGCGGCACCTGCACCCGCAGTTCAGACAGCCATTCAGGGTGCATGGCCATGCTCACCCCCGTGGCGTAACGCAGCGAGAAGATAACCACGATCAGACCCATGGGCAGCCAACCGCCGGGCAGCGCCAGCCGTTGAAGGTCGGGCAACCAGCGGGCGCCGGCCGGCGGCGGCATCTGCTGCGCCACCAGCGTGGTCACGCCCAAGGCCCCCGCCCACAAAACCGCCGCCAGCGGCAGTTGCTTGAAGGCCGGCAGCAGCGACCACAAACCCAGACCCAGCAGCGCGATCGGCAAGGCCAGCAGGGCGCCGCGGCGCACCTGGCGGTCGCGGCTCTGCAAAAAACCCAGGGCCAACAAGCCACACAGCAGGCCCCAGACCCACACCGGCGTACGTGAAAAAATCTGCATCAACATGTCAAGAGGTCCTGGGCCTGGGTGGGATTGTTTGCTGCCTGCACCGCGCAGCAGCTGCCGCCACTGTGGTGCACCAAGGCCCGCCAGGCCAGCGCCGCGCGACCAGACAGCACATGCTGTCGCAAAACGGCTCCAAGGCGTGCCAGCCAGTGGGCGGACGGGCGGACGGGCGGGGTCAGCGCGCGGCCTACCCTGCGCCCAAGGCAACCCGGCAGCGTCAGGCGCCGGCAGCCAGTGCTGCGCGAATGGTCTCGATCCGCGCACGGTTGGCGCCAAAGTCCTTCTGGCCCAGCCGCGAAGCCGAGCGCACCTGCACCACCTGCGCCGACGGGTCAAACCAGAACTCCACGTCGTCGGTGAACTTCATCCAGCGTGTGGTGAAGGTGGCGTACAGGTAGTCCCCCTCAGCGCTGACAACCTGGGCGCCGGGCATGGTCTGCACCACGGTTTTCAGCCGCGCCAGCGTTTGCGGCCCCGTGCCACGCAGGGCCAAGGGATCGATCTGCGCGTAGGCCTGCTGAGGATGGCCTGGCCACAACCCGGCCTGGCTGCTGACGCAGTTGGGCGTCTTCGACAGGGCCGCAAAACGACCATCCCGGACACCCAGGTTGCCTGGGGGCTGCCCGCGCAGCATGCCCAACTGTCCGGCCAGCACCACGAGCGCGGCACCAACCACCACCACAATCACAACCACTTTCAACATGGGCAACTCCGGTTCATCAAATTGAATACCCATTGTGCGGGGCTGGCAAGATAGCGGGCATGAGCATTCGCCCCGGGCCTTCCGCGACCCCCTGGCTGCCGCGATGTCTGCGCCTCTTTCTGCCCTGCCTTTGTCTGACGCTGTTGTGGTCGTGGGCGCCAGCGGGGGCGCAACCGGTGCCCTTGCCCTACAGCGCCGCCGTGGCCGAGCGGTTCCCGCCGCCACCAACCATCACCGACACGCCCGGGCTGGCGCCCGGCCGCGACAGCTTCACCAGCAACGCGGAAATCGCCACCTGGCTGCAGGCCCTGCAAACCCACACGCCGGCGGCGCAACGGCCTGCCGTCAGCCTGTGGGCCGCGGGCCGCTCCAGCCTGGGCTCGCCGATCTGGGCGCTGCGAATCGGCGCTGTGGGCGGCGGCATCCGGCCTACCGTGCTGGTCATGGCCGGTCAACATGGCGACGAGCCGGCCAGCACCGAAGCCGTGCTGGCGCTGGCGCGGCAACTCGCCGGCGGTGCCTTGCCGGCCGTGTGGCAACAGCTGGACGTGGTGCTGGTGCCGCGGGTCAACCCCGACGGCGCAGCCATCGGCTCGCGCACCAGCATCACCGGCCAGGACTTGAACCGCGACCACCTGCTGCTGCAAACACCTGAGGCCGCAGCCCTGGCGTCAATGGCCTATGCACTGCAGCCGCTGCTGGTGGTGGACATGCACGAATACCGGGGCGTCGGCCATTGGTTGCCCACGCTGGGCGCCGAAAGCAGCAGCGACCTGCTCTACCAGATGGCCACCACGCCCCAGTTGAATGGCGACCAGCACCGGGTCAGCCAGGCGTGGTTTTTGAATCCCATGGTGCAGGCCCTGCAGGCCGCCGGGCTGCGCAGCGACTGGTACCACAGCAACTTCAGCCATGATGGCATCCAGCGGGTGCGCATGGGCGACCTGCACCCTGGGCTGGCGCGCAATGCCTATGGGTTGCGACACTGCATCAGCGTGCTGCTGGAAAGCCGCGGCATCGGCCTGGGGCGGCTTCATTTGCAGCGAAGGGTCTACAGCCAGCTGGTGGCGGTGTCGTCTTTGTTGAACAGCGCAGCGCAGCATGCAAAGGCCCTGGCAGCCCTGCGCGACCAGGCCGCTGCTTCGACGGTGGGCCGTGCTTGCCATGGCGACGTCACCGTATTGGCCGCGCACCGGCCTACGCAGCGTGCCCTGCCCATGCTGGACGCCTTGACCGGCGCCGACACCTTGATACCTGTCCCCTGGGAAGACGCACTTCAATGGGTGCCGGTGACACAACGCGCACGGCCTTGTGGCTACTGGCTGTCGGCTGACGCTGAAGAGGCCGTGCAACGCTTGCAGGCGCTGGGGCTGCAGGTTCAACGGCTGCCCAGGACCTTGGCCTTGCGCACGGAGGCTTGGGTGGAACGTCCACGCCCCGATGCACAAGCCCCAGCCTTGGGCCTGCTTCGGCGCGCAGACGTGGACTTGCAGCCGCAGGACCTCATCGCCCCGGCCGGCAGCTGGTGGCTGAGTCTGGCGCAGCCACTGGCCGGCTTGGCCATTGCGGCGCTGGAGCCCGATTCGCCGGGCAGTTACTTTGCGAACCGCGTCTTGCCGGCGCTGGACAGCGTGGTCCGGGTGCTGGTCATGCCGACGCCCTGACAGTCGCTGTGGCGCGCTGCGCTACGGGCAGCGCCCGCACTGCGTCAGCGCTTGCCGCCCAGCAAGGAACCCAGAACGCCGCGTATCAGCTGCCGCCCCACGGCCGAGCCGATGCTGCGCACGGCTGAAGTGGCGGCCTTTTCCGCCAACCCGGGGTGGTGCCCACCTCGAGGGCCAGTGCTGCCCAGCACCATGCCTTTCAGCATGTCCATCATGCCGCCGCCCTGCGCCTGGGGCGTTCCACCACCCGTGGTGGGTACCGCGGCCCCGGTGGCAGCCTGCTCCTCGACACGGCCCTTCAGTTTTTCGTAGGCAGATTCGCGGTCCACGGTTTTTTCATAGGCACCCGCCACCAGCGAACTGACCTGCAGGGCCTGCCGCTGCACCGGCGTGATGGGGCCGATCTGGCTGCCTGGCGGCAGCACAAACACACGCTCAGTCACGCTGGGCCGGCCCTTGCTGTCCAGAAAACTCACCAGCGCTTCGCCCACGGCCAATTCGGTGATGGCCGTGGCCATGTCGCCGATGGCGGGGTTGGCGCGCATGGTGTCGGCGGCGGACTTCACGGCCTTCTGGTCACGCGGCGTGAAGGCCCGCAGCGCGTGCTGCACGCGATTGCCCAGTTGCGCCAGCACCGAATCGGGCACGTCCAGCGGGTTCTGCGTCACGAAGTACACACCCACGCCTTTGCTGCGCACCAAACGGACCACCAATTCGATGCGCTCCAGCAGCACGGCCGGCGCGTCCTTGAACAGCAGGTGCGCTTCGTCAAAGAAAAACACCAGCTTGGGTTTGTCCAGGTCGCCCACTTCAGGCAGCAGTTCGTACACCTCGCTCAGCATCCACAGCAAAAACGTGGCGTACAGGCGCGGCGCGTTCATCAGCTTGTCGGCGGCCAGGATGTTGACCACGCCGCGGCCGTCCACGGTCTGCAGGAAGTCGCTGATGTCCAGCATGGGTTCGCCAAAAAACAGATCACCCCCCTGCTCTTCAATCTGCAGCAGGCCACGCTGGATGGCACCGATGCTGGCCGTGCTGACGTTGCCGTATTCGGTGGTGAAGGCCTTGGCGTTGTCGCCCACATGCTGCAGCATCGCGCGCAGGTCTTTCATGTCCAGCAGCAGCAGGCCGTTGTCGTCGGCAATCTTGAACACCAGCGACAGCACGCCCTGCTGCGTTTCGTTCAGCGCCAGCATGCGCGACAGCAGCAGCGGCCCCATGTCGGACACCGTGGCGCGCACCGGGTGGCCCTGCTGGCCAAACACGTCCCACAGCGTGGCAGGGCAGGCCCAGCTGGGGGTCTCCGGCAGGCCACGGTCCTTCAGGATGGCCGCAATCTTGGGGCTGAGCGTGCCGGCCTGCGTGATGCCGGTCAGGTCCCCCTTGATGTCGGCCATGAACACCGGCACACCCTGACGGCTGAAGCCTTCGGCCAGGGTCTGCAGCGTGATGGTCTTGCCGGTGCCGGTGGCGCCGGTGATCAGGCCGTGTCGGTTGGCCAGTGCTGGCAGCAGGTGGCACTGGATGTCGCCCCGCTGGGCTACAAGGATGGGCTCGGTCATGGCAACAGCTTTCACGTGATGGCGTCCGGGCTGACGCGCCGCCAGTCTAGCCCGGATAGATCGGCTGGGCGACGCGGGGTCGCTGCGTGCGGGCGCAACGCTTGCAGCCGGCGGCTCAGTTCAGCGTCTGCAGCCTTTCGAGGGTGGCGCGACACCAGGTCTGGTCGTCAGCGTCCAGCGATTCAAAGGCCAGCGCCGCCTGTTGGCAGGCATCGGCATGGGCAGACAGGTCTGCGGCGGCATGGGCGGCCAGCGCCAGTGCTTCCAGGGCAAAAAACCGCTCCAGCGGGGGCGCCTGATGCTGGGCCACCAGGGCCAGACAGGCCTGCGCGTGTTGCCGCGCTTGCGCCGCATTACCGGCCACGCGCCAGCTGTTTGAAAGGCGGTATTCAGCGCGCTCGACTTCCAGCCAGCCCCCGGCAATGGCCCAATAGGTACGCGCGGTCCGGGCCGCCAGGATCATCATGTCCCGCTGCGCCGGCGTCTGCCGGGGCACTTCTTCCATCGCGGCTGCGATGTTGTTGCCGGCCACGGCCACGGCACGGGCCATGGGGTCCCCCGGCGGCGTGGTCAGCGGCGGCACGCGCGCCGCCGCGGCCTGCAACAGCTGCGAAGCCCGGGCCGGGTTGACCTCGGCCAGGTTGGCCGCCGCCAGGCCCATGGCGCGTGTCTGGTCGGCGTCGGGCAAACCGTCCAGGGCCTGCGGTTGTTCATGGGTCAGCAGCAAACTGGCCCGGTAGCGCGCCAACGCAGCCAGCGCATCGGCGTCACAGGCCGGGTGTGCCCGCAAGTCCTGCAACAGACTCAGGCCGCCTGGGGGTTGGTTCAGGTGGGCGCCCCACAGGTGGTGGCCCAGATGCGCCAAGGCCATCAGATCGGCACTGCTGGACACCGCAGCCAGCAGTGCAGAACCCACCTGGGCGGCCGCGCCAGCAGGGTCGTCGGCATGTGTTTTCCAGGCGGCGCCCAGGCGTTCATCAAAATCTGCACTCAAAACGACCCCCGGGGCGTTGTTGCCATACCGAACATCAACCCTATCGCAACCGCCACATCCCGGCGAGCAGGCCGGGCCGTCTAAAATGCCCGGCTACCCTTCTTGGAGCACATCACCTCATGGCCGGTCACAGCAAATGGGCCAACATCCAGCACCGCAAGGGCCGCCAGGATGAAAAACGCGGCAAAGCGTGGACCCGTGTCATCCGCGAAATCATGGTCGCAGCCCGCCTGGGCGGTGGTGACGTGTCGGCCAATCCGCGCCTGCGCCTGGCCGTTGAAAAGGCCAAGGCCGTCAACCTGCCGGTGGACACCGTCAAGCGCAACATCGACAAGGCCACGGGCAACCTCGAAGGCGTGAGCTACGAAGAAATTCGTTATGAGGGTTATGGGATCGGTGGCGCCGCGATCATCGTCGACTGCATGACCGACAACCGCGTGCGCACCGTGGCCGAGGTGCGCCATGCCTTTTCCAAGTACGGCGGCAACCTGGGCACCGAAGGCAGCGTGGCTTTCCAGTTCAAACACTGCGGCCAACTGGTGTTTGCACCCGGGACCAGCGAAGACAAGCTCATGGAAGTGGCCCTTGAAGCCGGTGCTGACGACGTGGTCACCGGCGACGACGGCAGCATCGAAGTGCTGTGCGCGCCGCCTGAATTTGAAGCCGTCAAAGCCGCGCTGGAAGCGGCCGGCCTGACGGCCGAAGTGGCTGAAGTCACCATGCGGGCTGAAAACACCATTGAACTGGCTGGAGAAGACGCCACCCGCATGCAAAAACTGCTGGATGTGATCGAGGACCTGGACGACGTGCAAGAGCTGTACCACAACGCCCTGATGGCCGACGCATGAAGGTCCTGGTGATTGGCGGCGGCGGCCGGGAACACGCCCTGGCCTGGAAGCTGGCGCAAAGCGAACGGGTGCACGGCGTTTATGTGGCACCCGGCAACGGCGGCACTGCGGTAGACCCGGCGTTCAAGACCGTGGCGCTGTCCGACCCTGCGGCACTGGCCGACTTTGCCGTGGCCGAATCCATCGGCTTGACGGTGGTCGGCCCCGAAGCACCTTTGGCGGCTGGCGTGGTCGACCTGTTCCGGGCCCGCGGCCTGCGCATCTTCGGCCCCACCAAGGCCGCTGCGCAACTGGAAAGCAGCAAGGATTTTGCCAAGGCCTTCATGGCGCGCCACGGTGTGCCCACCGCGCTGTATGCCACCTTCAGCGACGCAGCATTGGCGCACGCCCATGTCGACGCCCGCGGTGCGCCCATCGTCATCAAGGCCGACGGCCTGGCCGCTGGCAAGGGCGTGGTGGTGGCCATGACGCTGATGGAAGCCCATGCCGCCATCGACGACATGCTGGGCGCCAACACGCTGGGCGTGGTTCACAACACCGACGGCGCCCGCGTGGTGATCGAAGAGTTCATGGTCGGTGAAGAAGCCAGCTTCATCGTGCTGTGCGACGGCAAGAACATCGTCAGCCTGGCCACCAGCCAGGACCACAAACGCATCGGCGAAGGCGACACCGGCGCCAACACCGGCGGCATGGGCGCTTATTCGCCGGCGGCCGTGGTCACGCCGAATGTGCATGCGCGGGTGATGCAGGACATCATCCAGCCCACCATCAGCGGCATGGCGGCCGAGGGCGCGCCGTTCACCGGCTTCTTGTACGCCGGTTTGATGATCGATGCCCAGGGCCAACCGCGCACGGTTGAATTCAACTGCCGCCTGGGCGACCCCGAGGCGCAGGTGATCCTGATGCGCCTGAAAAGCGACCTGTTCGAACTGCTGCTGAAGGCCACGGACGGCACGCTGGATCAGGCCGAACTGCAATGGGACCGACGCATCGCACTGGGGGTGGTGATGGCCGCCCACGGCTATCCGGCTGCACCGCGCAAGGGCGACGCCATCACCGCCCTGCCCGACGACACTGCCGACCTGAAGGTGTTTCACGCCGGTACCGCGCTGCAAGGCAGCCAGCTGTTCACCAGCGGCGGGCGGGTGCTGTGTGTCACGGCCCTGGGCGACAACGTGCGGCTGGCGCAGCAACGCGCCTTGCAGGCGGTGCACCAGGTGCAGTTTGAAGGCGCGCAGTGGCGCAACGACATTGGCCACCTTGCCATCAAACACTGATGTCTGAACCCAGCACCCCCAGCAGTTCCACCAGCCCCACCCAGGCCGTCCGCACTTACCTGCTGGGTTTGCAGGACCACATCGTCAGTCGCTTTCAAACGCTGGATGGCAGCCCTTTCCGGCGCGACGGCTGGCAGCGTCCGCCCGGCGGCAAATTGGAAGGCGACGGCCTGTCGCAACTGGTGGAAGACGGCCCCGTGCTGGAGCGTGGTGGCTGCAACTTCAGCCATGTGCAGGGCGCCACGTTGCCGCCTTCGGCCACCCAGCACCGGCCTGAACTGGCGGGTGCGCCGTTTGAAGCACTGGGTGTGTCGCTGGTGATGCACCCGCGAAACCCCTATGTGCCCACCGTGCACATGAACGTGCGCATGTTGGCCGCCTTCCCCGCCGGCCAGCCCCCCGTCATCTGGTTTGGCGGCGGTATGGACCTGACGCCCTATTACGGCTTTGAAGACGACGCGCGCCACTTTCACCAGGTCTGTGCCGATGCGCTGGCGCCACTGGGTGCCGGCCTGTACCCCAAGTTCAAGCCCTGGTGCGACGAGTATTTTTTCCTGAAACACCGCAGCGAAGCGCGCGGCGTGGGGGGCATCTTTTTTGACGACCACACCGACGGCGGCTTTGAAGCCGGCTTTGCGCTGATGCGCGCCGTGGGCGACGCGTTTGTGCCGGCCTATGAGCCCATCGTGCAGCGCCGCCGCGACACCACTTATGGCGAACGCCAGCGCGACTTCCAGGCCTACCGGCGAGGCCGCTATGTGGAATTCAACCTGGTCTGGGACCGCGGCACCCACTTCGGGCTGCACGGCGGTGGCCGCACCGAAAGCATCCTGATGAGCATGCCGCCCATCGTGAAATGGCGCTACGACTGGCAGCCCGAGCCCGGCAGCGAAGAAGCGCGCCTGTACACGCACTTCCTGCCTGTGCGCGACTGGCTGTCGTGAAACGCACCGGCAAGGCGCTGGCTTGAATCGCCCCTTATCTGCCGCAGCGCCGTTGATGGCGGCGCCATTGACTGCGGCGCCCAAGCGGCGCGTCGCCCTGTTCGGGGGCAGCTTCGACCCGGTGCACAACGCCCATCTGGCGCTGGCCCGTGCCGCGCTGCAGGCGCTGGATCTGCACGAGGTGCGCTGGGTGCCCGCCGGTCAACCCTGGCAAAAAGCGCACAAGATCACCGATGCAGTGCACCGCGTGGCCATGGTGGAACTGGCCATCGCCAGTGAACCGCGTTTTGTCCTGGACAACATCGAAATCAGGCACCAGGGCCCCAGCTACACGCTGCAGACACTGAAGGCGCTGCAGGCCGCGCAGCCCGACACCGAATGGACGCTGCTGATCGGCCAGGACCAGTACAGTGGCCTGCACACCTGGCACGACTGGCCCACGCTATTGAGTCTGGCCACGTTGGCTGTGGCCAACCGCCCGGGCGACAAGCGCACGCCGCACCCCGACGTGCAGCGCCAGCGGCACCACATGGTGCCGCTGCCGATGCTGGACATTTCGTCCACCCGCATCCGCCAGCAGGTGGCCATGGGGCAGGATATTTCCGAATGGGTGCCACCCGCCGTGGCGCGCTATATTGAAGACAACGGGCTGTACCGCAGCCCAGCTGGGAGCTGAATGGACATTCGCAAGCTGCAACGCGCCATCGTCGATGGCCTGGAAGACGTGAAGGGGCAGAACATCGCCGTCTTCAACACCGAACACCTGTCGGCCTTGTTCGAGCGCGTCATCATCGCCTCGGGCACCAGCAACCGGCAGACCAAGGCCCTGGCCGCCAGCGTGCGCGACGCCGTCAAGTCGCGCGGCATGCAGGTCCTGGCCACCGAGGGCGAGGACAACGGCGAGTGGATCATCGTC
>JAHECB010000409.1 GCA_024641925.1 Betaproteobacteria bacterium | reverse complement strand
CGAGATGTTGATGCCGTGCGAACCCGTGACCCCCAGCACCAGGGTGTAACCGTCGGGCGCGGCCTTCGCCACCAGGTCAGAGCCCAGGCTGCCACCGGCACCGGCCCGGTTTTCCACCAGCACGGTCTGACCCCAGCGCGCCTGTAGCTTTTCGGCCAGGGTGCGCGCCGTGATGTCAGTGGCGCCGCCGGGCGGAAAGGGCACGATGATGCGGACGGAGCGGTTGGGGAAAGCGGCCTGCGCGTGGGTCAGGCCGCTGAAGCTGGCGGCGCCGAGTGCAGCGGTACCAAACAAACAATCGCGTCTTTTCATGGGTCACTCTCCAGGATAGATGAGGCATCAACATTCGTCGCAGCCTGCAGTATGCGTGTGCCCAGGGCCAGGGCCTGTGGCGCGCCGCCGCAATACTGGGTGAACTTGACCTGGCGCTGGGCATCGCTGGGCGGGCAGCCCGCATCGCCTTCAATGGCAGACACCGCCTGTTGGCGCCAGCGGCCGGCGCACCGCACTTCCAGCACCGCGCCGCGGCCGCCAGGGCCAAAACGGTCGGGCTCGGGCTGCAGCTGAACCAGCGCTTCCAGGCGCTGCAATGCGGGGTCGGCCAAGGCGTGCAGACTGAACTGCGCTGGCCCCAGATCGCCGTGCAGCAGCATCGCGGCGATACCGTGGCTCAGGCTGAATTGCGCTGCAATGCCGCTGGCCGGCGCGCGGTTGCCGCAGTAGGTGATGGCCTCGGGGTAGACACGCAGCCGGATGGCGTCAATGGCCGCGGGTTGCAGTTCGGCACGCATCTTTTCTGCCGCCCGAGCGCCGTACTGTACGTGGCGCACACAGGCGTAAGGCTTCCAGTAGGCCTGCTCCACCAGCGCCTGCGGGTAGACCGTGGGTTCGTCGTCGGCGGGCCGCTGCAGCACACGGCGGGCAAAGTCACGCGCAGCGCCGCGCGGGCCGGGCATGCCGGCTGCGGCCGACAGGGCCGAGGTCAAGCCCAGCCAGGCACTGTGCCCAAGATAGGTGTTGCGCGACGCCACACCTTGCGCGACGGGCAGGTAAAGCGAAGCCCCCATCTGGCTGGCACAGGTTTCCACCGCATCAACAGCGCGCTCAGGCGGTAACGACAGGGCATGTGCCACCGCCGCGGCGACGCCCAGGCCGGGCCAGACCGCGTCCACATGCATGCCCGGCAAAATGCGCAGGTAGGCACCCATAGCCCCACCCACCTGGTAGCCGCAGACGGTGGCGCGCAGCACCTGCCCCCAGCTCATGGGCCGGTGGGCAGCCAATGCCCACAGTGCCGCAATGACGGGGACACCGGGCCGGCCGTGTGCAAGGGCCAGGCCCTCGCAGGCTTCATCTCGGCAAGCGGCCACGGCGTTGACAAACGCGCCAGCAGTGGCGCCCAGACCGGCGCTGGCCCCGGGCGGCCTGAAGCGGCCCGGGGCCAGCGCGGCGTGCAGCTCGCGCAAGGCTGCCACCTCAGGGGCGGCGTAGCCGGACCAGGCGCAGGCCACCGTGTCGTGCCACAAGGCGCGTGCAGCCTGCATCGCGGCTGACCCTTCTGCGGTGTCGTTGGCCAGTTGGGATGCAGCTTCGATCAAGGCCTGCACATGCACGCTCCATTGTCACGCCCAAGGCGTCAAAACATCTTACAAGGTGGGTACGGGATGCGGGCCAGGCGCGCGCGCCTCTGTCGGCCCACAGCGCGCGGCTGTCGCGCTGCTCTTTGTTGCCACGGCCGGGTGGCTGCAGTGGCAAGCCAGTGTTCAGACCAGCGCGGGTTCGTGCCGGATGGTGCGTGAAGACAAAGCCGCCACCGCCAGCAGCGCAAAGACACATACAAAAAAGCCCAGCGCCTGACCCGCGCCCAGGCGTTCGATCATCACCCCGCACAGCGCCGCACCCACCGGGTTCAATGCATGGGCGATGAAGCGGTAAGTGGCGTTGACCCGCCCTTCCAGCCCCTGCGGAATCAGCGCAATGCGGTGGCTGAACTGCACCACGTTGTAGACCGGTGCCAGAAACTCGATCAGGCCGTACACCACGCCCAGCCACAGCGGCGACGGGGCGACGGCGTACAGCGGGTACAACAGGGCCTGCAGCAGCACCACGCCGCAGATCACCTGCCCAAAACTGAAGTAACGCTGGATGCGCCCCCCCACGATCGCCCCCAGCACGCCGCCCACGCCCCCCGCGCTGAAGATCAGCCCGATGTCGACGGCGCTGGCCCCCGTGCGCTGCGCCATCACGATCAGCAGCAAAGGCACCGACGCCTCCACGAAGTTCATCGCCCCCGTGAGCATGGCCATGCGCCGCACGATCTTTTCGTGCCACAGCCAGCGCAGGCCCGCCATGACCTCCGCCCCCAGGTGGCGGGGCCGTGTGGCCGGCACGGGTGAAAAGTCACCCTGCAGCCGCCACAGCGCAAAAGCCGAAAATCCATAACTGATCGTGTCCGCGGCAAACGGCAGTACCCGGCTGACCTGGTACAGCACAGCACCCAGTGCCGGCCCGGCAATGCCGGCAGCCGCGAAGCCGGCCTGGTTCAGCGCGCTGGCCTGGGGCAGTTGCGAGCGGGGCACCACACGCGGCAGCGCGGCCACTTCGGCCAGGTTGTAGAACACCAACAAGGTACCCTCCAACAAGGCCACGGCGATGATGTGCGGCAGGCCCGGTGGCCCCCACAGCATGGCCAGCGGCAAGCTGCCGACCACCAGGCACCGGCCGATGTCACACCGCAGCATCACACGTCGGCGGTCCCAGCGGTCGATCATGGCACCCACCGGCAGGCACAGCAGGACATAGGGCGTGATGCGCAAGGCCGTGACCCAGCCCACGATGGCTGGCGACCCCGTCAGCGCCAACACCAGCAGCGGGTAGGCGATGCCCGCCGTGTGCGAGCCCAGCGTGGACACACACATGCCCGACCACAACCATCTGAAGTTGCGGTCCTGCCAGGGTCCTGACGATGGCCTCGATGTGTTCATGGCGCGCCAGAGGCTGGAACCGCCGGATGCGGGTCAACACCCGTCGCGTGGGCAGGCTTCAAGGTGGTCCGGCAGATGGCGACGACGG
>JAHECB010000158.1 GCA_024641925.1 Betaproteobacteria bacterium | reverse complement strand
CCCTCCAGTGGCCCACCACGGGCCCACCACCAGCGCTGGTCCTCTGGCGCCAACTCATCACGGTGAACACGCGCAAAAGGCAACAAGCTGGCCAGTGGCGCAGGCGGGTTTTCACTGGCCCGCTTGAGCATGGTGTCGGTCGGTATGGGATGGGCCGCCACCAACACATCACGGCGCAAGCCGCCGTTGAATCCGTCGTCATCAGCGCTCAAGTTCTCAATCGCCAGCAGCAGGCACAGATCACCCTGCGTCGCAGTCAGGCGCTGGTAGCCCGACATGGCCTTGAAGTGGCCGGCCAGCTGAAAACAGGACTCGCCGACTTGGGCGACGGTCAATGGCACCAGTTTGTCAAGCTGTTCGGGCGTCAAAACCAGCTGGTGGGCCTGCGCGCTGACCACTTCCCAGCGCCGGTCTGCGACGTCCACCACCACCGAGCCTGGCAGCTGCCAGCTCGGCACCGCCGCAAACCGCCGCGGACCTGCCGCCTCGACCACGGCGGCGACGGCATTGGCGTCAGTGATGGTGGCTTGCGGGCCGCCCAAGACCACCACCTGCTGGTCATCAACCAGCCCTTCCCAGTGCAGTTCACGCACCAGCAGGGTGGACGAATCCCCGCTTCCCAACTTTGCCGTCTGGTACAGCAGGCGCAGGCTGGCGTCGATGACCACACGCGAATTCAAGGGCCCCGGGGCGTCAAGCACCGTGGCGCCACGGGTGCAGGCACCCGTGGTGGGGTCGACACGGGCGCTGAAGATCTGCAGGGCGCCATCCCAGGCAGGCTCTGGGACAAACAGGGCCCGCCGGTGCAGGGGTGAAGCGTTGCTGTCATCAACCCGCGACACCAGCAAGCGCCCGGTGCGAGTGGCCTGGGGATCGGGTGCTGCCTTGCTGTTGGTGGAGGGCTCGGCCTTTGGCGTATGCCGCGGTTCACAGGGCACCTGGTCGCTGAGCTCGGGCGCCGCCATCAACGCCGTCGGATCGCTGGGCCGCGACGGCGCAGCGCGCCAGAGGGCGCCAGGCATCAGACGGCGCAGACTGCCGTTGACCGTGGGCTCGGTCTGGCCAAAAACACTGTCCAGAAAGTCGCGCTGATCACGAATCAAAGGCAGGCCGCCGACACTGTCCAGCACCCGCTTGGACACCCCAACACGCCAGGGCCCCGCACCGGTGCGGGCCTGGTCCACCAGCGCCGCCGCGGTGAGCATGGAATACAAGGTGGCAGAGGCATCACCAATCAACAGCTGATTGGGGTTGAGCAAGGCCTGGTTGGCGCGATTGCCGGCCTCGAACAGCAGTTCGGCACGCCGCATGGTGGGCCCCTGCACCAGCAGGGAAAACAGCGCCGTGGGCAGCAAGGCAAACACCACGGTGATCAATACCAGCGCACGCGCACTGCGGGCTGCCCGCGTTTGACGTTGCTCGCGCAGCGCCAGCCGCTTGGCCGAGACCTGCATGAAACGGCCGACCTCGGGCGCAGCCAAGGCCAGTTGCTGGGCGTCGCGGTCCATCGTCAGCAAACGGCCCCAGCGTTCGCGCTTGTCGGCCTGGGTCAGCCGCACGGCAAAGCCACCGCCCAGACGCCGCATCTCGCCGGTTTCCAGCAGAAAGTCCTCGCTGCGCTGGTTGGCCACCCATTCGGCGCACTTGCGCAGCACCACCAAGTATTCGTCGAAGTGCACCGACTCCAGATCGACCAGCGTGCGAAACCGCGACCAGCCGCGTATGAACGACTCGTGCGACACCTTCAGCGTGATGCGGGCCGGGTCTTCGTCGTCCCAGAACAGATAGTCCACCGAGCCCAGAAAACCCTCTTCCAGCAGAAGACGCAGGCCAGCCCGCGTCATGCCGCCGCCCAACTTGTCGGCTGCGTCATCGACGTCAACCCGCTGCTGCGAATACAAACCGGTGTTGGGGTCCTTGAACGCCAACTGGCGAAACAAGGCGTCCAGTCGAACCCGATCGTCTGGGTTGTGGCGCGCGTACAGGGCCTCGGGCCAGTTGTTGACACTGGCACGCAGGGTGTTCAACTGCGGGGCCAGCCCTGCCGGCACCTTGGCAGCTTCGTCGCCACGCAGCCGGGCGGCATGTACAGCGCGTGTCAGGTCGGCTTCGGTGATGGTGGCTGGCACCTGGGTGCCGGGCCCCTCACGGGTCAGCGCGGCGTCCCACAGGCGCGACAGCAGGTGCTGCAACAGCGGCAGGTGGTCGGGGTCGTGGGTGATGGCCTGCACGTCACGCAACAGCCGCTGCAACACCGCGGGCTCAAACACCACCTCCGTGGGCAGCGGCCGCTCGCCGCTGTCGTTGCGCGCCAGCAGGCGCAAAAACCGCTGGGCAGGGCCGACGATGGCTTCACGCAGTTCATCGCCGTCCAGACGGCGGATCAGGTAGGACGACTTGTTGATCGCGTCGGGCAATTCCAGAAACGCGGCGCAGTCGTTCAAATGCTCGCTGCGCATCGTCAGCACCACATGACATCGCGAATGCGGGTGAAAAAAGTGGTCGAGCACCCGTTCCACCAGGCACTGGGCGTCGGCCACGTCCTTGTTGGTGGGGTGGAACAGTTCTTCAAACTGGTCCAGCACAAAAAGCACACGGGCTTCGGTCGGGTCCGGCCCCGGCGGCAGGTCGAATTCAGCGCCGTAGGTTTCCATCAACCGCGCGAAGCCGGCCTCTTGCCGGAAGACTGCGGCAATTTCCTGCAGGCGTTCGTTGTCCGCTTCTTCGCTGCCCCGGCTGCGCAACAAGCCGGCAAACCGCCTCGCCAGCCGCGTCACGGGCGTGCGGCGGCCACTGGCACGGTCGGCAGCGCTGACGTTGGTGCCCGGTGTGGTGGTCAGGGGCAGCCAGAGGTCGCCGGCGCCCGGAATGCCGAAGCTGCGCAGTTCAGGCACGACGCCGGCGTGGATGAGGCTGCTCTTGCCCGATCCGCTGCCGCCCAGCACCGCCACAAACTGGCTTTGCTGCAGCCGCTCGATGACTTCGCGCACCTGGCGCTGGCGGCCAAACAGTAGCGCCGCTTCGAAGTCCAGAAAAGGACGCAGTCCGGGATAGGGGTCGCGCGGCAGGCGGAAACGCGCGTTGTAGCCCGAGGGCATCATGGGTCGCCTCCATCGCGCAATCGGCGTCGCTCAAAGACCTTGCGCAAAAAGCGGGTCAGTTGGTCACGCTCTTCGGCCACGACGTCGATGTTGTCTTCGTCGGCCGCGTCAAAGCGCAGCACCTGCCAACCCCACGCCGGCATGGGTTCGCTGGCCGTCTGCGGTGGCATCAGGTAAGCCACGATGCCGGGTGGCACCGGCACGCCATTGCTCAGCTTGCCCTCGACCTTGTCGATCTGCGCCACCAGCGACTCGCTGGTCTTGCGGCCCCACAGCAGCACCACGCCGTCGGCATCGTCCAGGCTGGGAAAGCGGTCGATCTCTTCTACCGGCAACCCGCGCGCGCGCAGCGACAGCGGCGGCACGCGGCCAGGCGCCAGTTCTTCGCACAAGGTTTGCCAGCGGCGCCGGATCTGCTCGCCCAGCGGCTCCCACAGGTTGCGCTCGTGTCGGTTGCTTTCGATGTAGATGCGCACCGCCTGCACATTTGCGCCAAGCGCGCTGGGGGCCGGCTGCCAGGCCTGCAGCAAGGCTTGCACCGACACGGTCGGCACCCCCAGCGACGCCACATAGGCCGCAGCGCCCGCAGGCGAAGACAACGATCCCGAGGTTTCGCGCAGGTCCAGCCAATGCAGGGTGTCAGCAGCGTGGCCCTTGTGCAACCAGGCATCGCGCAGCATCTGCAAATGTCCGCCGGGGCCAACCATGGGCATCAAGGGCGGGTTGTCGTCAAACGGCAGCACCAGGTGTTCGATCGACTCGAATTCGTCAAACCCCCCATAGACGGCGTCTTGTGGAATGGATCGCAATTGGACACCTGCAGCCTGCAGAGCCTGGCGACACTGCGCCAGGCGGCCTTCGCTTGGCCGGGGCGCAAAACACAGCGCCACCGCGCCCAGTTGGGGGCTGACCGCGGGCAACAACTCGGCCACCTCTGGCGTCGAGGGCACGGCGGCACGGTCCTCGCCTGGCGCTGATCGTGGTGCGCGCTGCACGCCCGCCGGCGGCAGCTTGGGCGCGTCGCGCACCGAGACCTCGGCTGCTGCAGCGGCTCGGAGCTTGCTGGCGAAATCGCTGCGCAACCGTTCAAACGGCCCGCGAAACGCCGGCGACACCAGCCCCGCGGCCATGTAGACGTCTACCGGGCGGTTGTGGTCGGCAGCGTCGAAAAAAGGCAGCCACAACTGGTCGTCATGGGGCATCACCTGCTTCCAGACCGGGCCGCTTGCCACCGAATTCATGGCACTTTCCGACAGGGCCACGATATAGAGCCGCTCACGGAAGCCCTGATCGCCCCACAGTTCCTTGAAGTACTCCAGCTCCTTCAGGCACCACGAACTCTGGGCGTAGTTGTCATGCACCACGATGACCATGGCAAAGGCCTGAGCCACCCGTTCCTTGAGCTGGTCGCTGAGCACGCCGGCTACCGGCCCGTTTTCGCCCGACAGGTGTACGCGGGGCAACTTCACGCCCCGCAGCATGGCGTCCAGGCTGCGCTCGAGCTCGTCGCGGAACTGGCGCACCCAGCCAAACCAGGCGCTGTCGTCGGCATGGGCGTAGCTGATGAAGGCCGAATAGCGGCAGTCTTTCAGTGCCTTCATGGACGGTTGAAGGCGCGGTGGTCGGTGAGCGGTGCTGGCAACGGTCGCGGGTCAGCACGCGGCAAACCCTGTCGCCGAGACGGCTGATGTCCTGTTACGCATGTCACATGTTGATCCTAGGGGCCGAACGGCGGCGCTGTAAAGCGCCAGCAGTTCTTTTTGCCCCCTATGAAACACCCAGGATCTGCGCAAGAACAGCATACAGGCCACGGCGCAGCATGACCAAGCGGCGCCGTGATGGCTGCGCGCTGGCACGTGGACGGTGAGCTGCAGGACCTGGCGCGGGCCACCGGTTGCGTGTCCGATTCACGGACGATGTCGCGTTTCGGCAGCGACCATGCCGCAAAGACCCTGGTGGTGACGGACGTGCGGTTCATGGGCGACTGCGCCAAGATCCTGAGTCCCGGCAAACCTGTGCTGATGCCCGACCTGGACGCCACCTGTTGGCTGGACCTGGGCTACCCACCGGACGCCTATGCCACCTTCTGCGACGTCCACCCCGACCGCAGTGTGGTGGTCTACGCCTGCACCAGTGCCGCCGTGAAGGCGCGCGCCGACTGGATGGTGACCATTTCCTGCGCCCTGGCCATCGCCCCGCAGTTGAAAGATCAGGGGCAAAACGTGCTGTGGGTACCCGGCGGCCACCTGGGCCGCGACATCCAGAAACGCACCGGTGCCGACATGCAGCTGTGGGACGGTGCCTGCATCGTGCACGATGAGTTCAAAGACCTGGAACTGGACCTGGTGCGCCTGCAGCACCCCGATGCACAGGTGCTGGCGCACCCGGCGTCACCCCGACCGGTGGTGACGCCGGCCGACGTGGTGGGTAGCACCAGCCAGCTGTTGAAGGCCGTTGTCGACGGCAGCGCGAGAGTTGCACCGTGGCCACCGACAACGGCATCCTGCCCCGCATGCGACAGCTGGCGCCGAACAAGACGCTGATCGAAGCGCTCACCTCTGGCAACAGTGCCACGTGCAAGAGTTGTGCACACTGCCCCTGGATGGCGATGAATGCCGTTCGTGGGGTGGTGCGCAGCCTGGAAAAACACCGGCGAGGTGCTGATGCCCGAGCCCGTACGCAGCCAGGCCTTGGGCTGCATCGCCCGCATGCCGGATTTCGTCAAGCAGAACCCTGGCTGCATCACGCAGCCTCAAGCGGGCTTCGTCTGCAACATCGGCGGGGCCCGAACCGCCAAGACGCGCCGCGGCTGCATCAAGGATCGCGGCAAAAGCCCCGTTCAGCATCGCCTCCTTTTGTCGCCTAAGGCCGCTCACGACCGAGGTTGTCCAGAACCTCAGGTGTCAGCACGGTGGGAAAATTCACCGGCAGCGCCGGCGGAAAGTCACGGCTCTGGTGCAGTCCGAAGCGCCCGTGACGCTGCAGGCCCGAATGCACCATGAGCTCGGCACACACTACCAGGTTGCGCCATTCCGGCAAGATGTCTTCAGCCTGGCTTTTTTCCCAGGCCGGCAGATTGGTGCGCCCGTTCAGGTCGATGACCACGCCGCCACAGGTGCAATGCACCGGCGGCACCATCGGGACGGTCTGCTGCGCGATGTCGACGCCCAGTTCCAGGCAGCATTTGTGGATGGTGGGGAAATGCGTTTCCAGGAACACTTCACCCAGATGGCGTGCGTCGAGCCAGACGTGATCCAGGCCGTGTAGCTTGATTCAAAGTCGATGGTGCGGGCGACGATGTCGCGCGGCAGCGGCAAGGTCGCTCCGGCATCAGGGTGAACACCAGACTCGACTTAGGGATGACCCCCCTTGAACTAGGGCTGCACATCGGGAGGTGTGGCTTCCAGAATAGAGCCAATCCTCAAGTATTGGAGTTTTCACCATGAAACGAACACAGTTTCGCTCTTTGGCCCTGGCTGCAGCCATGGCCTGCAGTGCCGGCGCAAGCTGGGCCGACCTGAATCTGTCGTACGCATTCACGGGCCCGGTGGGCCTGAGCGTCGACGGCGTGGGCGCCACAACCTCGGCAGTCGGCCAGGTGCAGGCCAGCATACCGGTCGGTGCCTCCGTGCTGAAGGCCTTCCTCTACAGCGCAGGAACACCTTCGCCCTTTTACGCGGATTCGCCGTCCACACTGGCTGCCTACAACGGCGCCGGCATCACCTTGGCAGGCAGTGCCATCAACAATTTCGACACCCTGGTGGGTGCCACCAGTGACCGTGCCGACATCGGGCGCTGGTTTACGGCCAGAGCCGATGTGACGTCACTGATCAGCAGCCTGACCGCCGGCGCGGCCACGGACAGCTTTTCATGGGCGGTGACCGAAGGCACCTTGAGCAACCGAATCGACGGTGAAGTGCTGGCCATCGCCTACCTGCTGCCAGGTCTGACCAATGCCACGGTGGCCTTTCTGGACGGCGGGCAGCGTACCGGCGGCGAGACCACCACCATCAATTTTGTCAACCCGCTGGGTGATCCAACCGTCGCCGGCTACGCCGCTGCTTTTGGCATTGCCAGCACGTTCAGTTGTTGCAATCAGGCGTCCCGAATTGAAGTCAACGGTAGCCTGCTGACCACCAATGCCGGCAACAACGACGATGGCGCGCAGCAATCTGACGGGTCGCTGATCACAGTCGGCGGCGTCGGGGACGATCCCAGCAACAACGTGGGCAGCTATGCCAGCGACGATGAGCTGTATGACCTGAAGCCCTTCCTGACCGCGGGTGACACGTCGGCGTCCATCAGGACCAGCAACGCCACCAATGATGACAACATCTTCTTTGCGCACCTGTACATCACCGATGCCATTCGAGACATCAACGACGCTCCCGTGACGCCACCCAGCGGCGTGCCCGAGCCCGCTGCACCTGCATTGGTCATGACCGCACTGGCTGCGCTGGTGATCAGCCGGCGCCGCAAGAGCTGGGATGCGGCTGAACGCCGGCAGCTTGAAAGCCCTCTGCCTGAGTGAGCCGATGCAGCCAGGTGCGTTTCTGCACTGCGCATCCGCCTGCTGAAGGCGGATGAACAACTGCTGAAAACTGCGCAGCGGCCCGCTCTGGCCACCCCATGAAAAATCCCCGCCGGCACGGTGCCGACGGGGATTTTTTGTGACGCCGGGCAGCGATCTGCCGGCTCGCCGGCTTCAGTGCACGATGCGCGAAAACACGAAGGCACCGTCTTCCACGTCCACCGGAATCACACCCTTGGGCCCGAACTTGCCCTGCAGGATGAGCTTGCTCACCGGGTTTTCAATGCGCTGCTGAATCGCACGCTTCAGCGGCCGCGCGCCAAACACCGGGTCGAAGCCCACCTTGGCCAGTTCGGCCAATGCAGCCGGGCTGACTTCCAGCTTCATCTCCAGCTTTTCCAGCCGCTGCTCCAAAAGGTGCAACTGGATGCCGGCGATGCTTTCAATGTTTTTCTGGCTCAGCGCGTGGAAGACCACCGTCTCGTCGATGCGGTTCAGGAACTCGGGGCGGAAATGCGCCTTCACCTCGGTCCACACGGCGTCACGGATGTCGTCGCTGGGCTGGCCCGCCATCTGCATGATCATCTGTGAACCCAGGTTACTGGTCATCACGATGACAGTGTTCTTGAAGTCCACGGTGCGGCCCTGCCCGTCGGTCAGACGGCCGTCGTCCAGCACCTGCAGCAGCACGTTGAACACGTCCGGGTGCGCCTTCTCCACCTCGTCCAGCAACAGCACGCTGTAAGGCTTGCGACGCACGGCTTCGGTCAGGGCGCCGCCCTCGTCATAGCCGACATAGCCCGGTGGCGCGCCGATCAGGCGACTGACGCTGTGCTTTTCCATGTATTCGCTCATGTCGACGCGGATCATGTGGTCGTCGGCGTCGAACAAGAAGCCCGCCAAGGCCTTGCACAGCTCCGTCTTGCCCACACCCGTGGGGCCCAGGAACAAAAAGCTGCCCAGCGGCCGGTTGGGGTCGCTCAGGCCGGCACGGCTGCGGCGGATGGCGTCGGCCACCACGGTGATGGCCTCGTCCTGGCCCACCACACGTTCGTGCAGCTTGTCTTCCATCTTCAGCAGCTTGTCGCGTTCACCTTGCATCAACTTGCTGACCGGGATGCCGGTGGCGCGTGACACCACATCGGCAATCTCTTCGGCGCCGACCATGGTGCGCAGCAGCTGCGGGCGACCCTTGTCACCCCCCTTGCCACTCTTGGCAATCTCGGTCGCCTGCGCTTCCTTCAGGCGCTGCTCCAGCTCGGGCAGCTTGCCGTACTGCAACTCGGCCACGGCGTTGAAGTCACCCTTTCGCTTGAGTTCGTCGATCTGGTGGCGCATACGGTCGATCTCTTCCTTCAGCTGCGCGCTGCCTTGCGCCGCGGCTTTTTCGACTTTCCAGATTTCTTCCAGATCGTTGTAGTCGCGCTCGAGCTTGGCGATCTCGTCCTCGATCAGCCCGAAGCGCTTGATCGAGCCTTCATCTTTTTCCTTGCGCACGGCCTCGCGCTCGATCTTCAGCTGGATCAGACGGCGGTCGAGTTTGTCCATCGCCTCAGGCTTGGAGTCGATCTCGATCTTCACCTTGGCTGCCGCTTCGTCGATCAGGTCAATGGCCTTGTCGGGCAGGAAGCGGTCGGTGATGTAGCGGTGGCTCAATTCGGCCGCGGCCACGATGGCCGGATCGGTGATCTCCACGCCGTGGTGAACTTCGTATTTTTCCTGCAAGCCACGCAGGATGGCCACCGTGTCTTCCACGCTGGGCTCATCGACCAGCACCTTCTGGAAGCGGCGCTCCAGCGCCGCGTCTTTCTCGACGTACTTGCGGTATTCGTTCAGCGTGGTCGCGCCGATGCAATGCAACTCGCCCCGTGCCAGCGCCGGCTTGAGCATGTTGCCCGCGTCGATAGCGCCTTCGGCCTTGCCCGCACCGACCATGGTGTGCAGCTCGTCGATGAACAGGATGATGCGACCTTCGTCGGCCGCCACTTCCTTCAGCACACTCTTCAGCCGCTCTTCGAATTCGCCCCGGAACTTGGCACCGGCCAGCAGACCCGCCATGTCCAGAACCAGTACACGCTTGTCCTTCAGCGATTCAGGCACTTCGCCGTTGACGATGCGTTGCGCAAGGCCTTCGACGATGGCGGTCTTGCCCACACCGGGCTCGCCGATCAGCACCGGGTTGTTCTTGCTGCGTCGCTGCAACACCTGGATGGCGCGCCGAATTTCGTCGTCGCGGCCGATGACCGGGTCGAGCTTGCCCATGCGGGCGCGTTCGGTCAGGTCCAGCGTGTACTTTTTCAGCGCTTCGCGCTGGCCTTCGGCCTCGGCGTTGTCCACCGTCTGGCCACCGCGCACGGCCGTCACGGCCGCTTCCAGCGACTTGCGGCTCAGGCCATGGCCACGCACCACACCGCCGATGTCGCTTTTGCTGTCGGCCAGCGCCAGCAGGAACATCTCGCTGGCAATGAACTGGTCACCCCGCTGCCCGGCTTCTTTATCCGCCGCCTGCAGCAGGTTGACCAGGTCGCGCCCAGGCTGCACCGGCTGGCCACCGCCTTCCACCTGAGGCAGGTTGCGGATGGCCGTTTCCATGGCCGTGGACAGCGAAGCGGTGTTGGCACCCGCCCGGTCCAGCAAGGCCTTGGGGCCGTCAGGCTGACTGAGCATGGCCGCCAGCAGGTGGGCCGGCTCGATATACGGGTTGCTGCGGGCAACCGCCGCGCTTTGGGCGTCTTGCAAAGCCTGCTGGAACGCCGTGGTGAGTTTGTCGATGCGCATGGTGAAGAACCTCCGATTGGTTCTTCAAATGGGGTCCTTGCCCCCTTTATCAAGAGGGTCGAAACCAAAGGCAATCGAAAGGTCTGCCGGCTCAGGCGTTGTTGGCCTGGATACCCCAGCGCGCCAGCGCCGCGTCGTCGGCCACACGCGCGTCCACCCAGCGGGCACCTTCGGAAGTGGTTTCCTTTTTCCAGAACGGCGCCTGCGTCTTCAGGTAGTCCATCAGGAACTCGCAGGCCTGGAAGGCGGTGCCCCGGTGCGCAGACGTCACCGCGACCAGCACGATTTGCTCCAGCGGCTGGAGCACCCCCACGCGATGGATGACGCGCACGCCGCGCAGGTCGGCAAAACGTCGGCGGGCTTCGGCCACCATGGCTTCGATGCTGCTTTCGGTCATGCCCGGGTAATGCTCCAGCTCCATGGCCTGGATGCTGCCCGGCGCCTGCGCACCTGAACGGTCGCGCACCGTGCCCACAAAGGCCACCACGGCGCCGGCGCCACCGTCGCCGGCATGCAGCGCGGCCACCTCCGCACTCAGGTCGAAGTCGGCCGTCTGCACCTGCACTTCAGCAGCCATGGCTCAGCCGCCCGTGACGGGGGGGAAAAACGCCACTTCAGCGCCTTCCTGGAGCGCCGTTTCGGCGCCGGCCATCTGCTGGGCCACCGCACAGCGCACCGCGCGGCCGGGCGCCAGCACCTGGGCGTGCGCGCCCCCGCGAGCCACCAGCAGCGCACGCAAGCTGCTGACGGTGGCCGGCAGCGGCAGGCTGACGGTTTCGCCACTGCCCAGCGCCTCGCGCAGCGACGCGAAGTAGCGCACCTGTACGGTCAAGGAAGATGTGGTGTTCATCGCCAGATCAAACCGTCCATGGGCAGGAAACGCACCAGGTCACCCGATCGGATGACTTGCCCTGCCGGGTTGTCGACCAGGCCGTCGGCCCAGACGGTGGAGGTCAGCACACCAGAGCTCTGGTTGGCAAACAACTCGACGCCGCCGTGTGCAGTCAGGCGCACGCGCAGGAATTCGCGCCGGCGGTCGGGGTGCGGCCAGTCGAAATCGGCGCGCAGCGGGT